>NZ_JBSGQV010000062.1:0-18635 GCF_053606025.1 Streptomyces sp. NPDC055254
ACGCCACCCCCGCAACTACCTGGCCTTCCTCGGACTCGCCGCCGCCATCTGCTGCTACAAACGCCTCGTCCGCCTCACCACATAGGACACGGTCTAACTCGTCCAGGCGGTGGCGATCACCGCGCCCTGATCGCGGAGGGGGCGGATTCGCTCGGCGAGCAGACGGCCCGCGAGGCGGCTCCCGCGTTCTTCCGGCGCGACGCACCCGGCGCTGCTGACGGCGCAGTGCACGGCGGCCCGCCGAAGTACTGACCGATGAGGAGTCCGAGGCCGCCAGCGATGACGCGGCCGTCCCGGACCGCGACGCGCAGGTCGGCGTACCGGCGCAGGCGGGCGATGTCCTCCACCGGGTGGCCGTAGGCGGGGGTGGCCAGGGCGTCGTACTGCTGCCACAGGTCGGTGTCGGCCTCGGTGATCCGGACCGAACCGGGATCGGGCAGAGGTGCGGACACAAGCGTCGCCCCATGGGATCTGACCTGATCCAACGGGGCGACGCTCGACTGCAGACTACGTGTTACCTGCGCGCAGAATGTTCCCTGCTGTCGACGGTTTGGTCATTAGCGGTCACCTTCACCCAGCTCCTTGAGAGCGTTCCTCCTCCATCTCACGACATGGCGAACGATCACGATAGCTGCTATCGCCACGCAGAGCGGCAGCCCCCAGATTACCGCCAAGAACAACCAACCGAGAGATTCCATGAACTCCTCTTCACCTGCCTATATTTGGCAGTGCGTGTCACCCGACGGAATTTTATCGATCCCTACTCCATTGATCCATGGAAATCACCTTGGTCCAGTAGTACTGCTGTTCCACCGAAGCGCCGAATCCACGAGTGGTGTTCGTTCCAGAGCATGCGTGATCATGGCAGAACGACTCCCAGTTCGTTTTGTTCTTCGCTTTGAAGTTGACCGTCACCGTACGGTCGTACGTGTTCACGTTCAACACCTGATAGCTCTGGCTCCAGGAGCCGACGACGGTTTCGAAATCGCCATTGCCGAATCTAGATACTAGCCCGACGGCATCTTTCCAGCTACCAGGCCTGTGTGCCGTGCGCCAGGGGGAACCTGCCCCCGTACCCGCATAACCGCCTTCTCGCGCAGTTTGAGCAATTAGCTGCTCGACCTTCTTGTTGTGGTCAGTAGCCGCTATCAGTTCCACCATGTTGGAGCCCGGTCCGAAAATGAGCAGCGGGAAGAATTGTCCCGATCCGTTGGTCCACATCTCGGAGATGTCGTATGGGTCGAGATTGTTTACGGCGGCCTGAAAGCCGGGCGAGGTCGGATAGTTCTTCGGGTACGGAATCTTGCCGTGGTAAACGGGAAGAGCGGAGCAGTAGCCCGCAGTGACGGGGCTCATAGCGCAGGATGTCTTCCCCTTCGATCGATATGCCGCCTTAATCCGGTTCTTTCGGTGGTGTGACTGAGTCTTCCGGTTCTGGGATACGATTTGGTTGTACCGCTTCGATTCTCCTCTGCTGTCGTCTGGACGCGTGCCCCCGTTTTTGCACAAGTACATGCCGCTCGCACACTCTTCGATAGCCTTGCCGGTCGGGTCGGACTCGGTCAGGGGGCTGTTGTTGGCGTACTGGTAGGCGTTGTGCTGGCGGGGGTCGTCCACCACCATCAGCGGGTCTACGGAGAGGAAACGGCCGAGGACCGGATCGTACTCACGCGCTCCGAGATGGGTAAGTCCCGTGGCCTCGTCATGGGTTCCCCCGACGAAGCCGCGTTCGCCCGGCCAGGTGGCCGGTTTGGTGCCGCGGTCCTCGCCGAACGGCTTGGTGACGCGGCGCTGGACCTGCAGGGTGGCGGCGTCGATGGCGGTGGTGCCGGTGTTGTGGTGGTCGGCAGCGACGTAAGACCAATTGCCGTCCGAGGTGCGGACGATCGTGGTACCGCCGGGGGTGGCGTAGTAGCGGGTGCCGGTGACCGTGTTCGTGGCGGTGTTGAGGGTGAGTTCGTTCGAGCCGAGGTAGAGAGTGGTTTTGCCCGGGTCCTTGCGGAGCAGGCGGTTGCCGTCCGCGTCGTAGAGGTAGGTGGAAGTCCCGGCGGAGGTGGTGGCCGAGGCGAGGCGGCCTTCGGCCGTCCAGGTCAGGGTCTGGGTGGTGCCGGCGGCGTCGGGGCGGGTGAGTGTGTTGCCTGCCGCGTCGTAGGTGGCGGGCTTGGTGGTGGACGGGCTGGCCGCGGTGGTTCGGGTGGTGGAGATTGGGGCGTGCGGACGCGGCGAGCCCGGGGCCGGGTAGGTGTGGGTGGTGGTGACGGTTTTGGCCGTGTCGCCAGCGGTGTCGTGGTCGGTGGAGGAGGTGCGGTTGCCGGTCACGTCGTAGGTGAAGGACTGGCGGTAGGGGGCCGTGCCCCCGATCTTGCCGGGCTGCGGGGTGGTGTTGGTGCAGCCGCCGATGCCGGGGACGGACGGCCCGGGCTGGGTGGTGGTGGTTCCGGTGTCGGTCCAGGCCGTGGTGAGGCGGCGCTGGTAGTCGTAGGTGAAGCACTGGGTGTCGCGTGCGGCGCCCTGGGTGCTGGTGACGGAGATGACGTCGCCGGCGGGGGTGTAGGTGTAGTCGGTGATGTCGACCTCGGTGGCCGCGTCCTGCTTCTTGAGCTGGGTGTTCAGGAGCCGTCCGGTGGCCGGGTCGTGGATCTTGGTGAGGCTGACCTGGCGTGGATCGTCGCCGAACGTCGTGCGCTGGACCTGGCCGAGTTCGTCGTAGTCGGTGAAGTTGACGTAGCCGTCGTTGTCCGCGCCGTAGGAGACGGGCAGCCCGTTGATGTTGCGGCCGGTGTACAGGCGCTCTGCGGGCAGTCCGCCCATGGCGGGCAGTGTGGTGCGGCGCTCCAGTCCGGTGATGGGGTTGTAGTCGGTGGCGGCGGTGTAGGTGCCGGTGAGGGCGCCTTCGCCGGCGGGGACGGTCAGCGTGGTGCCGGTGGGCCGGTAGCCGATGTCGTAGCCGGTGGTCTCCTGCCGCCAGGGCTTGCCGTCCACCCAGCTGGTGGAGGCCGTCAGCTGGCCGGGCAACACGGTGTCGTATTCGTAGGTGGCCAGTGTGATGCCGCCGGCGGTGTCCTTGTTGCGGGAGGTGGGGCGGCCGAGGATGTCGTAGGTGGTGAAGACCTTGGTGCCGCGGGCGTCCTGGGTGGAGACGGGGCGGTCGGCGTTGTCGTAGGCGACGGTCGAGGTGCCCTTGTCGGGGTCGACCGAGCGGATCTGGCGGCCGCGGAGGTCGTAGTCGTAGGTCCAGGCGTTGCCTGCGGGGTCGGTGATTCGGGTCAGTTTGCCGTCGGTGTTGTACGCGTAGCGGGTGGTGTCGTACTCGCCTGTGGGCGTGGCGCTCTTGTACTTGCGTCGTTCGACCGTGCGCCCGAGGGTGTCGGTGATGACACTGGCGGCCATTTCACCCTTGGGGGGAATGGTGTCGGTGCGGTCGACGCCTGGGTAGGCGGTGGTGGTGCGCCACTGCTCGATCGCTTTGGAGGAGAACACGCTGGCGGCTGCGCGTCCGAGGCCGTCGTAGAGCGTGGTGGTCGTCGAGGGGACCTGGTTTTCGTCGGGGATGAAGCGGGTCTTCACCGGGACGGACGTGGCGTTGACGTAGGTGTTGTTGGTTTTCGCGGCGCGTCCGTGGCTGTCGTACCAGGTGTCGGTGATGAGGCGGCGCTCCGCGTCGCCGTTCTGCGGCACGGACTGGACCTGGACCTGCCGTCCGAGGGCGTCGAGGATGGCGATGGAGGTCGCGTAGGACTGGTCGGAGCGGAGCGTCTGGGTGGTTACCGAGCTTGTGGTGGTGTTGCTGAGGTCGTAGGTGAACACCTTGCTCGCGCTAGAGGTGCGAGCGCGGCCGGGCAGCCAGACGGCGGTGGTGCGGCCGAGCGCGTCGTAGGCCACTTCGGTGGTGCGGTTGTTCTGGTCGACGGTCTTGACCGGCACTCCGCGCAGGGGGTGCAGGGTGGTGGTGGTCGTCCAGTTCTTGGCGTTGGTGACCTTGAGCGTGGTGGCGGGGGCCGGTGCGGTCGGCTCGTAGGCCGTCGTGGTCGTGGCGCCCGCCGCGTCGGTGGTGCTGGTGACACGGCCGTAGGAGTCGTAGGCGGTTGTGCTCTTCAGGCTGTACTTCGGCTGGCCGGCTTCGAAGCGGTCCAGTTCCTCGGTGCTGGTGACCTGGCCGGGTCCGTTCAGGGTGCCGTGGGGCTGGCCGTCGTAGAACGTGCGGTTTCGGCTGAGGGTGTTCGCCTCGGTCGCGGGGGTGGCGCAGTCACTGCTCTGGATCTGGAGGGTCTCGGAGGCGCGGTCGATCATCCAGGTGCCGGTGTTGCGGGCGTAGGAGGTGGTGGTGCAGGTGTCAGGCAGTCCGTCCGCCTGGTGCCGGGTCCATTCCTCCATGCCGTAGGTCTCGTCGTACTTGACGGACTCCGAGGTGGTCTGCCAGGTCTTGTCTGCGCGTAGCTTCTTCTCACGGGAGGGACCCTCGCGCTGCATCTGTGCGGTGAGCGCGGGAAGCTTGGTGCCGCGGCTGTGGGTCGAGGTGACCTTGGAGAGCCACGGTTCGTTCTGCGAGACGGCGACGAGCTCGCCGCCGTCGGAAGCGAAGGTCTGGGTCTCTCGGACCGTGCCCGCCAACGGGTTGGAGTCCTTGACCGTGTTCCCGGCCAAGCCGGTGAAGGTGGCGGTGCGCTTGCTGATGCCGTCGGCCTTGACGTCGCCGTCCATGCCGCGCAGGTAGAAGGCCGCGGTCTTGGAGACGGCGTCGGGGGCGGTGCCGAGGCGGGTGATGACCTGTTCATAGCCGCGGAACTGGTTCCAGGTGCGACGCTTGTCCTCAGTCAGTTCCTCGTCGTCCCGGTGCCAGGCGGCGCCGCCGACGTACTCGTAACGTGTTTCCTGCGGGCGGGAGCCGGCGATGTTGTCGAGCTCGGTGACGCGGGTGACGACGTACTTGTGGAACCAGTCCAGGGTCGGATCGTTCGGGTTCTTCTCGTCCGGGTTCCAGTAGACCGGGTAGCAGCGGGTAGTGTTGGAGTCCTGGGCCGTGGGCAGGCCCGCCCCGGGTGTGCAGTCGGGGTCGGCGTAGCCGATGTCGGTGATCCCGCCCGTCTCGGACTTGATCTTGACGATGCGGTGCCGGTTCATGGCCGGCCTGTTGTCACCGCTGGAGTCGACGCGGTTGTTCCTCAGGCTGCCGTAGAAGACGACCGGCTTCGACGGGAGCGCCGTCGCACCGTCGTGGCCGGTGTGCAGGAGGGAGGCCAGCCACAGGGCGGGCGACGTCTGGTCCTTCGGGTCCGGGAACTGGTGCGTGAGCGCGTAGGAGTCGACGCTGTCGTAGCCGCCGGTGCCGTTGAGGACCCGGGTGGTGATCTTGGTGAGGCGCTTGGTGGTCCAGAAGGTGGCGGAGGTGTTCTCGCATATGCCGCTGGATGCGCAGTGCTGGTCGAAGGGGACGTCAGGCCACTTGGTGGCGTTGGCTTTGGTCAGCTTGTTCGGCGCGCAGTCGAAGTTCGCGTCGGGCAGGCAGCGCTCTTCGGTTGCGAAGAGCACCTGGGCGGTCGGCTTGACTGTGTCCGCGTCAGTCAGCTTCGAACCGTATGTGATCTTCGCGAGAGTGCCGCCACGGATGTACTTCTCGAGGGTGCCGTTGGGCGTCGCTTCGGACACGCCGCGCTTGTAGTAGTTGGTTTGTGGAATGTCGTACCAGTGAGTGATGACCCCGCCGCGCGGGTCGACGACGAAGTCGAGGTTCCAGCGCCAAGCCTGCTGGCACCAGGAGGCGTCGAAGGTCGCCTTGTTGCACTCCTCACCCGTGTTGTTCCCATAGACGGGCGTGGTCCAGGCAGAGTTGGTGGCTGGGGCGGTGGCGTTGCCGGGTTTGCGTCCGACGCCGAAGTAGTACTGGGTCCCGTCCGGTGTGGTGATCTTCCAGTACTCTCCGTTGTTGTCGCCATTGGTGGCGCCGGTCAGCCGTTCGACCTTCGAGACGTCGTCGTTCTCCAGCCGCCAGGTACCGGAGGTGTCATCGCGGACCAGAATGGAGGACTTCCCGTCCAAAGAGACCGTCGCGTTGTGACCGGACAGGCACTGCTCACTGGAGTTGGCCTGACCGTCCTTGGCGCAGGGCTTGAAGTTGCGCTCCACGAAGCCGGGCGAGTAGTCCCAGCCCTCGCCGATCCACGAAGACTGGTTGTTCGTAGCGGCCGTACGGCCGTCCACGGACTGCGAGCTGTAGGAGAGGGAGATACCGGGCTTGGTACCGCCCAGCGCATCCGGTACGGCGATTGGGTACGACCAGGAGAAGCCGCCGGTGTTCTTGCCGCTGGTCCACTTGCCCGAAGGTGCCAGGCTGGTGGCTGCGTATGTGCCGGCGGATCCGCCTGGCGAGGTCGTCACGCCGAGCACCGTGGCCCCGCCGGTAACGGTAGAAGCACCGCTCGAACGCATGCCTTCGCCTGCAGATCCGCCTTTCAGGAGAACTTCAGCGCTGAGCAGCCCGGCCCGGTCACCATCGCGAAGGGTTTCCACGGGCGTCTGCGTACGGCATTCCGCGCGCTCAGGGGTGGTCAGCGCGCACTCCGGCAGCGTGACCAGGCGGGTCCGGCGGAGCCAGTCGCCGCCGAAGGCACCCGCGATGTGCGAGACGTCCACGGAGACCTTGACCGGACCGGCCTTCATCCCATCCCCAGCGGGACGTAATGCAAGCAGCAGGCCCTGGATGCCGGCCTTGTCTGCGGCGGCCTTGTCCTTGAGCTGCACCGCGGCCTTGCCCGAACGCGGAGCGTCCTTGGCCGAGCTAGGGCTCACCCAGACGGGAGCGGCTCCCGCACGGCGCGGGTCGGCAGCGGGAGCCGCCGGGACGTTGGAGGGCGCAGGCGCGGTGAACAGCGAACCGCGCGGAGCAGCGGGTGCCATAGCACCAAGATCGACCTCGGCCTGAGAAGCGGGCGGCCAGTACACGTCCTTCGGGCGCCAGACTGCGGCGCCGCCGTCCCCAAGGGGCTTCGGATCAGCCTTCGGGGCGTTCTTCCCGGAGACCGACTCGGTCTTCGTCAGTTTGCCCGGTGACCAATGGCGTTGCTCCTTTGGCTGCCACTGTGCGGCCTGGGCGGTGCCCGAGCCGACGACCAGTGATAGGGCCACTACCACTGGAACTGCGATGCGCTGTTTGAGCTTCGAGCTTCTTCTTATCGCCCGAAGTCCAGCCGCCGATACCGACACGGCATTCCCCCCACGGTCGCCGAGTTGATCAATTGGCCTGAGAGCCTATCTGGTGGGTGGTTCGCAAAACGCGAACCAATCAGGACAATATGCCTCCACCTGACCTGTGAGGTTCCAAAGTTCTTCTGAAATGCGACTGTTTGCGTGCGCGATGGCTTGATTTCATCGATCGATTTGTCGTGATCCTGCAAAATAGTTCCGGGGAATTCGAGGTTCCGGATTTGCAATCACGGACGGGTTCGGCGGATGGGCTGTTAACGTTCACGCCGAGCTGCTGAAAACGATCACACTGGGGAGTTCCCGTGGGGGGAATATCGCAAAGAATGCGACCGGTCCGCCGGCCGGTCGCACTGGCGGGGCTGGTCGCACTGGCCTTGTCCGTCTCATCAGTCGGCGCAGCACCCGCAATGGCTGCGGACAAGCCGGCAGCACCAGTCGCTCAGACGCCGCCGGAGCGGCCGACGACGGAGCGGGAGCGCGCGGAGGACGCCGCGCTGGCCGAGGCCAAGCGCACCGGGAAGCCGGTGGCCGTGCCCGCGGTGACGACCGAGACCGACAGCGTGGTGGCCAATCCGAACGGCACCCTGGGCCTGTCGCGGAGCGTCACCCCGGTCCGTACCAAACGCGATGGCAAATGGGCGGACCTGGACGCCACTCTCGTACCGGCGGCCGACGGCACGCTTCGGCCGAAGGCCACGGTGAGCGGTCTGACGTTGTCCGGTGGCGGTAGCGCGGCGCTTGCCACCTTGGAGCAGGACGGCAAGCAGCTCGTGCTGAGCTGGCCCGAGCCACTGCCTGCCCCCGTGTTGGAGGGTGACAGCGCCGTCTACCGAGAGGTGTTGCCGGGTACTGATCTCAAGGTCACGGCCGATGTGGGCGGCGGACTCTCCCAGATCCTCGTCGTCAAGTCCGCCGAAGCTGCCCGGCATCCGAAGCTCGCCAAGCTGACCATGGGCCTCAAGGGCCAGGGCGTGAACGTCTCTGTCGACGGCCACGGCAACCTGAAGGCCGCCGACGCCTCGGGCCGTACGGTCTTTCAGGCGCCGACCCCAACCATGTGGGACTCCACCACCCCCCTTCAGGCCCCGCTCGCCAAGCCCTCCTCGACCGCCTTCTCCCAGAAGGTCAAGGGCAGCACACAGAACGCGACGACCGGTACGGACGAGGGAGCGGCCAAGCCCGACTCGGACAGCACCGGTCCGGGAGAGTCAGCCAAGGTCGCCAGGCTTCAGACGGACCTGGGCAAGGACTCCATCGCCCTGACTCCGGACCAGGTCTTCCTGACGGATCCCGACACCGCCTACCCCGTCTACATCGACCCCGCCTGGCAGCCCACGAACCGCGGGACCCAGCATTGGGCGTGGGTTCAGGAAGCCTATCCCACTACGACCAGCTACGACGACTACAGCGACACCTACGATCCGGGCGTCGGCTACCAGCGCTGGCGCACGAGGACGGGCCTGGAGCGCTATTACGTCCAGCTCGACACCAGCGACCTGCGCGACAAGAGCATCAAGAAGGCCTCCTTCTTCGCGACCCAGTCCTACGCCGCCGACGCCACCTGCGGCAACACGTACAACGTGGACCTCCACTCCACCGAACCGCTCCTTTCGAACATCAACTGGAGCACGCAGCCCCGTGACTGGGAGGTCCTGCGCACGACGTCCCTCAACAGCGCGGGCGGACCCGGCTGCCCAGGCTCCACCACGCGCGGCGAGTGGGACGTACGCGACCACCTAGCCGCGAACGAATGGCGCGGCAGCGTCACCTACGGCCTCTTCGCCTCCAACGAGTCCAAGACCAGCGGCAACACCTCCTTCAAGCGGTTCACCCGCGACAAGAACCACCTCCCCTTCCTCTATATCGAGTACAACCGGGCCCCGTACGACCCGTGGGAGCTCGCGATGTTCCCCGCGCCGCAGAACCCGAACGGAAACGGCTGCGGGTGGGTCGGCGCCACCAACTACGCAGGCCTGAGCATCGGTGCCTGGATCGGCGACCCGGACGGGCAACCGAACGACGCCATCTTCGACGTCGTCGACACCGCTGGTGGCGCCGTGGCCTACAGCAGCGGCTGGATCGGGGCCGCGAGCGGAACCCACTGGGTATCCGCGCACCCCACCAATCTCTCCGACGGCCACACCTACTCCTGGCGCGTGCGCAGTGGTGACGGCGACATGATGTCGGTCAACTCCCCCACCGGGTGCACGTTCAGCATGGACACGCAGCCGCCGTCCGTCCCCGTCGTCGCCTCTCCCCAGTACCCGCCGTCGGGCACCCTGCCCGGCTCCACCCAGCACATCGGCCAGAGCGGTACCTTCACCGTCAAATCCACCGACAGCCTCAGCGGCGTCCTGTCCTACGAATGGGCGTTCAACTCGGCGATCCCGGTGGGTGGCGCCAACCGGGTGAACGCATCTACCGACGGCAGCGCGTCCATCGCCCTGACCCCCACGAGCTGGGGCACCAACATCCTGCGCGTCCAGTCCGTGGACCGGGCCGGCAACCGCTCCCAGCAACAGACATACACCTTCTACGTGCCCGACAACCCGAATGCGAAGACGACCCTCGGCGACATCACCGGCGACGAACGCGTCGACTTCATCGCACCCACGGCCGACGGAGACCTCGTCGTCTACCCGACCGCCATCGACCCGGCCGCCGGCGGCGTGGTCGCCTCCAACGTGGCCAACAGCCCGGGCGGCAAGGGCTGGGGAGGTGGCACCCTGACCACCCACCGCGGTGGCAACGGGATCCGCATCGACGACCTGTGGGTACACCGCGACGGAGAGCTCAAGCTCTACCGGAACTCCCTCACCCACGGCGGCCTCGCAGCCAACGGCGGCCTCTACTACCACGCCTCCAAGGCTCTGCCGGTCCAGCGACCCTATGTGGACGACTGCACCGTCGCCGCCACGGGCCAGCCCTGCGGAAGCGAGTACGCCGAGAACTGGACCCGGGTCAAGCAGATCGTCGCCGTGGGTGATGCCCTGCCGGAGGCGGGGGTCACACCTCGCAACGACCTTCTCACCGTGGAGAACGACGGCACGAGGAGCTCGCTGATGTTGCTCCAGGGGACAGGTTCCACAGGCGAGCTGCGCGATCCGGTCGTTCTCGTCCTGAGCCCCTCAGGCTGGGACAACCTCACCCTCATCGCTCCAGGTGACGCCACCGGTGACGGCCTCCCGGACCTCTGGGCCCGCGACAACACCACCGGCGACCTGTACCAGTACGCCAACGTCGCCGGAAACCCCGCAGCCCTCGGCGACCACACCAAGCGCACCAAGATCGGCTCCGGGGTCAAGGCAGCCACCCACCCCGTCGTCGGCTCCTCCGGCGACACCAGTGCCGACGGCGTTGCCGACCTGTGGGCCCTGGACAGCCTCCACCTGCTGCGCACCTGGAACGGCATCGCCACCGCTGGGAAGGTCACCGCATTCCAGGCCGGCCACACCATGGGCGATGCCCGCATCTCCACCTCGCACTGGAAGCTGAACGAGGACAACGGCAACACCGCCGTAGACCTGCGCGGCCGCAACAACGCCACGCTCAGCGCCACCGGCGTCACCCGCGCGGCCGACAACGTCGCGGGCACCGCTACCAAGGTCATCGCCCTCAATGGCAGCACCGGTACCGTCACCGCCGCCAAGCCCGGAGTCGACACAACCCGCAGCTTCACCGTCTCAGCCTGGGTCAAGTCGACAAAACCCACCGGCGTCGTCCTCAGCCAGGACGGAGCTCACGCCAGTGGCTTCATGCTCTGGCACGACCAGGACGGCACCTGGCGGTTCGGGATGTCCAAGCGGGACGACAACGGCTGGGACTACGACCAGACCACCGCCATGAACGATGCTGCCAAGGTCCGCATCAATGACTGGACCCAGCTCACCGCCACTTACGACGCCCAGACCGGACTCATCGCCCTCTACGTCAACGGCACCCTCGCCGGCACCGGCCACCACGCCAAGAACAACGCATGGAACGCCACCGGCACCCTCGTCCTAGGCCGCTACAAGAACGCAGGCCAGCCCAAGTCCTTCTTCGAGGGCAGCCTCAGCAACCTGTCCGTCTACCACCACTCCACCGTCCCCTCAGCGACCAGCACCACCCTGGTGTCAGCGGTGAGCAGCACCAAGTGCGCGGACGACGACCACGGCAGCACGGCGGAAGGCAACCGCATCCAGATCTGGGGCTGCAACACCGACCCGGGGGCGCCGCAGCTCTTCGAGATCCGCGAGAACGGTGAGTTGCGCGTGGTCGGCAAGTGCGTCAGCGCTGCGGCCGGCGGTACCGGCAACCGCACTCCCCTCCAGCTCGCCACCTGCGACGGTGCCGGTGGACAGCAATGGCTGCCCACCGCCACCAGCGGTTTCTACAACCCCCAGTCCAACCGCTGCCTCGATCTGCCGTACGCCAGCACCAGTAATGGCACCCAGCTCGAACTGTTCGACTGCAACACCTCCAACGCACAACGCTGGCGCGCCTCCGGCCTCGCCTCCCCCCTGGGAGCGAATGGCTGACCCTGCCCGCCGCCTCACCAGGCCCGCCTTCCCCGGCAACCCGGAGGAGGCGGGTCCACGGTCTTCCGGGGCGGCCGCGAACCTGGCGATGCGTGCTACGGAACTCCTGCGGGCGTGGGCATGGGATGACCCCGGCTCCGCGCCACCGCCGTTCCTCGACTTGTCCTGCTCCCCCCGCTGACACGGGGATGGTCTCAGTCTCCTGTATGCCCGTAGGGGTCTCCTGGGGGTTGAGGGTCTCGGGGGATGGGGGTTCGATTTTCACAGGTCAAGGTGTGTTGTCAGTGGTGGCCTCTACTCTCTGGTGTTCGTCGGAGGAGGGCGTGGAGGGCTGATGGACTTACAGCAACTGCATGAGCGGTACGAGCCTTGTGTCGTGAGGGCCCTGGAGGCGGTTCGGCTACCGATCGCCCCACGGATCCACAAGCTGCTGGGCCCCGTCCCGGCCGGGCACCAAGGTGGACGGCCGGGACGGGGCCCTCACCCGCTATTCCCTGGGTGACCCGGCCGCAGCAGAAATCGCTGGATCTCGGCCCTGCCGGGCGCGTAGCCGGCAGAGGTGTCCACCAGCAGGTTCGGAGCGGCCAGGCTGATGGGACGCGTTGCTGGGGTGGTGGTCGACGCTGGGGTGGTGCGCTCCATGATCGAAGTGCCGAAGAAGCCAACGGTCAGGGTGCGACGGTCCTCATCACCGGAGCGTGCCAGCCGGGAGTCAGTCACGGTGTGGCTCTTCTCGTATTGAAGGTATGGGCCGCCCCGTGTGTGGCGCGCTCGTCACTGCGAGGCAGGCCGAGTCGATGTCGAGGACGACTACTGATCCCGTTGCTCCGCAGGGCGCCGGCTCCGGACCCGGTCACCCCGCCGTCGGCATCGGCGACGCCGAGCCCGTAGCCGACTCGCGGACACCCGGTGGGCAGGTCGGTCGGCCCCGGTGGGAAAGATGAGTACGAGCACCCAGGCGGCGGCCCCCGCCCATGGGAAAGGATGGGCCACGCCCTGCGCCGCACGCCGGAGGAGACCCCCCCGATGAACATCCCCGCCCCGCCACCCGGCTCCGTACCGCCGCTTCCCGGGTACATGCCGTCCCCCGGCCCCGTACCGCCTTACGGTCACCTCCCGCCGCCCCCGCGCACGCCGCCACGTGCTCCCCTGCGCCCGCACGGCGCCTGGTACGCCGCCCCCGGGGTCCTGCTGCTCGTGGCCCTGGGTCTCGCCGCCCTGGGCGCGCTCGCGGGGATGACCCTCACCGCCGGCAAGTGGTTCGCCTGCGACGCGACCACGTCCTGCGCGTACACGCCGTACGAACCGGGCTACCGCGATCCCGCCTGGCCACAGCTGCCCTTCACCGCAGCGACGGCCTTCGCGGCGGCGGCGGTCGTGTCGTTCGCCGTGATCCTCCTGCTCCGGTGGCGTGGCGCGGCCCGCCGCGCGAGCCGTCTCCTGGCGCCTTGCGCTATCTCTCGGTGAGACGGGATATGAGCCGGTCCCTGGCCGTCGGGATTCCGCTCGCCGCCAGGGTGGCGGCCGCATGCACGGCGACCACCGCGCGGAAACGACGGTGACGCGCGCCGGGACGGATCAGGGCCTGCACGCTGGAGCGCAGAGCCGCCCGGGCGTCCATGGCGTACCACCACCAGTCCGCGCCCACGGTGTACGTGCCGTCCGGGTTGGCCGTCACGACCTGGTCCTCGTATCCGTCCTCGGCCGCGAAGGCGGCGGGGGCGCGCTCCATGACCTGGTGCCCCGCACCTCAATCAGAACGAGAACCCGCTGGTCGTAACGCACCCGATCACGCTAACGGAAACGGACCACTAGATTCCCGTTACGTCGACGTCCGTCTCAAAGGCATCGGCCGGAGCACCCGTACGGCCTGGTCCCGCCAACCCTGACGGGCCGCATCCGGGCGCAGCGAGACCGCTCGCCACGGCACGCTCTACTTGCGCTCGATCTCCCGCATCTTCGGAGCGCAGGCCCTTCGAGCGGACCCGCTCTCACTGCGCTGCCTCCCTTCGCCGCCAGACCCACACCCCGCCCGCGGCCGCCACCGCCAGGAGCGCGAGCACCACCAGCCAGGGATGCGCGGCCAGCCACCGCAGCACCCCCACCCCCACACTGAGGACCCCCACGCCCACCAGGGCGATCAGCCCGAGCTTCTCCAGGTGCCGTAACGCTGACGGGAGGGCACCGCCCCGCGCCTGCGGGGATGGTCCGCCGCTGCGGATTCGTACGAGAGCGGTTGTGGCGTCGCCCCGCGTCTGTGGGGGTTGTTTGAGGGTGCCGTTGACGATGTGTCCGGCAGGGGGTTGGTGTGCGTGGAGGTGAACTATCGCAACTATGATAGTTGGGGTAGGTTGGGGGAATGGAGCCGAAGACGTACACGACGATCGATCTCCGCAAGCAGATGGGTGAGATTCTCGACCGCACCCGGATCGCGGGGGAGTCTGCCGCGATCACCCGTAAGGGCAAGACCTTGGCCTACCTGGTGCCGGCCGAGTGGTTCGAGCAGTACATGGCACAGCATCCGTCGGCCCCCGGCGCCGGCCAGAACGCTGCCTGAAAGGGCCGGACCGCAGGCAGAGCAGGAGTTCCTTCGCCATGACAGCGCAGCCCATTCACTTCGACGGCCCCGGCGGCGAGAAGCCCCGCCAGGTGCCGCCGATGCCCGAACGCACCCCGCAGGCCTTGCGCCTGGCCATCCAGGAACACGCCCCGCACCTGCTGCCGGACTTCGAGTCCCACTGGCGCCGCGCGATCGGCGACGCCTTCAACCTCACCCCGGTACCGGCCTTCATGCGCTTGTGGTGGACCCAGTACGCCATCGCCCGCGACCCAGGCCTGGAAGCCCACCTGCGTGACCTCGAAGCCCGCGCCGCGAAGTCCGAGGACCCGGGAGAGTCCGCCCGGCTCCTGGCCGAGTACAGCCGACTACGCCGCAAAGTGGCTGGGGTGGAGCCCGGCCGGTGACCGATGAGCTCCCACTCCCGCCCTGGAAGATGGACTGGACGGCAGAGGCGCTCCAGGAATTCGAGAACATGCCGCAAGACGGCAAGCAGCTGGTCCTGTCAGCCCGCGCCGAGCTGATCACCGCCCCGGATCCCTATTACCGGGGAATCGACGCCGACGTGTCACTGCCGCACTGGATTACAGTCCGCCCGCTGGCCTCGACCAGTCCGGGTGGCCCGCACATCGCCGACCTCGCCGGTGGCCGCGGCTGGCTCATCTTCACCTTCGTCCGCCGCCATGCCGACCCTCAGATCACCGTCACCGACGCGTTCTGGGCCTGACCGTTGTCCGTACCAGCAACGCCCCCTGCCCCATGCGCTGAGGGCGAGTTGGCCCGGCGTAGAGACCGGCGCTGACCTGGTCTGGACCGTCCTGTCGTCGACCTGCCCCCGCGGGGATGGTCCGGCGTTCTACGGGGACATCGCCGTCCTGCTCCAGTCGGCCCCGCGTCCGCGGGGATGGTCCGCGCACCGCCAACGGCGACCGCCCTGTCACCCTGTCGACCCCGCACCCGCGGGGATGGTCCGTCCCTGGTCATCCAGAAGGGGATGCCGCTCGTTCATGCTCATACAGAACGTCGCTCAACATCGGGGCGGGGTCGTCGGTGAGGCAAAGCCAGCCGATCGCGGCTGCCAGTCGTACCTTCGGGCGCCTGTGTCCGGTCCTCCCACTGCTCTCGCATCGACGCGGTGGTCGGCGGGTGGGGGTGCGCGCGGGTGGCTTACGCCCGCATCGCCGCCTGCCGCGCCCGCTCTCGCGGTGGTGCGCGGCTCGCGCCCCACCGTGGATCGTCCGGGCCCGTCGTGCAGTGATTAACCCGCTCGTGAGGTCGCCATCGCTCTCAAGGACCTGCTCCTGGACTTGGCCTGCACCGCAGGGAAGATCGCCGCTTGTGCGGCCACCGCCTGACCTGAAACGACGCGGTGGCCCGCCCCGAATACCGAGGCAATCCTCGCTGCGGCAGGACACCAACCGTCAGGGGAGGGAGCGCGGATGGATGTGGGATCGGTGCCCGGCAGCATAGGCCGAGCTGCGGCCGGGGCGGGCCGACTGGTGTGGGCAGCGGTGACCGCACCGACCACGGGCACCGGGACGCCCACTCCAAGATCGACAGGCTTGCGGAGAAGATCGAGAACGAGGTGCCGGAGGAGCTGCGGGACCGGGCATGGGTCTGGTTCTGGACGCACTGTACTGGGTTCCCCAGGAGATCGATCAGTTGGTGGAGGGACACCAGACGCCCGATGACGAGGAGACCGAGGGCCCGTCGGCCAAGTACTGATGCCGGGAACCGAAGAGCCTGAAGGGTCGGCGTGCCGATGCGCTGCGGAAGCGTACGAAGGAACCGACGATCCCGTTCGGCCCTGTGGAGATAGTGACCTTGGAGCCGTCGGCCACGGCCTCGTTGGACTTGATGGACACGGAAGTCTCGGACACTCGCTGTTCCCCTGTTCGGCGCCGGTGTGCGGATATTGATCTTGCTGGTGGAGCGTTGCACACTGCCTGGGCGCCGATCCCGCGATAGTCCCCGGGACCCTGCTGCGCGACTACACGGACGAGATCGACGGGGTACGCGTCATTTACCTCATTGACCGCTGCGGATCTCGTCGATGCGCTTCGCCAGAGCCTGTGTCTCCGCGACCAGCCGCCCGTGCGCCTTCTTCTGCTCCTCGGCACCCCGGTCCCTGAACGCCCCGCTGAAGTGGGGTCGGAGCTGGGTCCACCAGCCGTAGTTCAGCATTGCCCACGCCTGCGGGCAGAGGGGGGCGCGGGTCTTCGGGAGATAGCCGCTGCCGACCAGGGACTGCTGGTACTTCTTCGGGTCGCTGCCCTCCAGGTAGCACAGGAAGTTGAAGGCCCGCTGCTGGGTAACGGGGTGGTCGCTCGACATGCCCTCCAAGGTCGGCGTGCCTTCCTTGCGTGCGATCTCGTCGAAGAGGATCGCGGCGGCCAGCGACGGGCCCGGCCCGACCTCGTTGACGGTATAGAAGGACGCGAAGCCGTCCGCCGCGTCCTCTTCGAGACCGAGGTTGGCCAGGAGGAGCTGGCGCTGCAGGGCATGGCCCATCTCGTGGCCGAAGATGAATTCGGTCGACAGCACGGTCAGGTCATCGGTGTTGTACTCGGACGCGGGGAACGGGGCGGGACGTTCGACGGTCTTCACGACGTCGGCGAGGGCCTTCTCGATCTCGGTCAGGAACGGTGGCGGGACGAAGATCGTCCTGCCGTCGGGCTGGGTGACGGCGTCGGTGACGCCGGGCGGCACGGCGGCGGTGACCTTCACGACCATGTCGTGCGGGAGGGTGAGTGATCTGTTCACCCAGTCGGCCGTACGCTCCAGCACGCGGGAGTTCCGGATCAGTGCCACGGCCTCCCGATCCTCCGGTTTGACCGCTTGGGCCTCGTAGACGACGGTGACCCTGCCGGAGCGCGCCGCCTGGGGGCGGGGCCCTGCTCCAGGCCCCTGCCCGGCGTCGCGGGCCTCGCCGCTGCACCCGGTCGAGACGACCCCGGCGAGGAGCAGCACACCTGACAGGACGATGCGCGCCCTCTTCGAGCGACCGGCGGTGTTCGGCATCCTTGATCGGCTCCCATCGCGTGTCCCCGCACTGATCCTCCGGCCGTCCGGAGGCGGGTGCCCGTCGAGCCGCCCGTACGGGGGACCGTTCGCTGTGTGGGCGACCTTCGGGAGGCCGCCTGGTTCGACCCGTTGGACAACCGCAGCATCAGGGATCCCCGACGCAGCTTCCGGCGGTAAAGCGCAGCTCCTCGTGCCGGCCGACGGCGCAGACGCCAGCGCGAGGAGCACCAGCCCTCTCACGGCGCCCAGTCCACGCCCAGCTCGGCGAAGTCGCACTGGAGTACTAGCTGGCGATGATGTTGTGGAAGAAGAGGACGGAGCCGGCGAAGGCGGCGCTGCCAGCGAGGACGGCGGTGGCGGCGTTGTGCTGTGCGAGGTAGGTGAGGACGCCGGCGCCGGTGCCGACGAGGATGCCGAGCACGAGGACGAGTGCACTGCGCAGGCCGAGCAGGGCACTGCCAGGGCCCGTCGTCGCCCGGGGAGGGTGGGGGTCGGCTGGTCCTTGCGGCGCTGGCGTGGCCTGTGGGGCGTGTGTGCACGGCTGGGCGGGGACCGGGCCCGGGGTCGTCGCGTGGGGCTGGGCGGGGTTGGCGGGCGTGGTCACGGTGGGGCCTCCGGCGGTGTTGTTCGCGGCTACCGCGGCTGCGGCGACCGTCATTTCAGGTTTAGGCAGCAGCAATCCAGGCCCCCCTTGGTGAGCCACGTCACACAAATTTGTTGCGGTTGAAGCGAGGGGAAGCACCCGGCGACCGCCTATGACCTCATAAAGCGAACGGCCGGACGGTGCAGCCGTCCTCGGCCTGCACGACGTCGTCCAAATCTCGAGCCAGGACGTCCTGACGGGTCGGACACGAATTCCCCGACAGCTCGACGGTGCCCTCGTCGCTCCACGATGGCCCGAAGGCTTCACGGCTGTAGCCGGCGAGGGGAGTCCGCTCCCGCACCGCCAGGGCGTCCAGTTGAGCCGAAGCGGGCGCGGACCCGGTCGCGCCGTGGGCCGGGGCGGCCTCGGTGATGGAGAGGGGGCCGCAGGCGGAGGCGGACAACGCGCCGGCGAGCGCGAGGCCGGCAGCCATGAGGCGAGAAGCCATGAGGAGAGGTCCCGTCGTATCGGAGGAAGCACCGTCACCTGCTACAGGTGTGCTGCCGGCCGACGGTGTGACACTCCGCCCGGACCTTTTTTACAGCCCGCGTTCTGCCGAGCCTGTTTGATCTTTCGCAGCGAATTTCGGGCGACTAACGAGCTCGTGCATGGTTGGCGGTGACGCGTCGAAAGGTGCAGGTCGGGCCGGGGGTCACCGTGCCTGACGGGCCCCGCGGGTGGCGGTCTGTTG
>NZ_JBSGQV010000063.1:0-18398 GCF_053606025.1 Streptomyces sp. NPDC055254
CGGGTCCGGGCAGAGCCCGCGGAGGCGCCCGCCGCACACCCCCGGCCCGGCGCCCCGCCACCCGCCCCCGCCGGGTGCCGATCCAGCCCACCGACCTTCGAAGCGCGGCCCCCGGGGTGCAACCCGCCGACGCCCCCGGCCGGCGTAGATTCCAGCCCCGCCGGCGTTTGAGGCGCGGGTCCGGGCAGAGCCCGCGGAGGCGCCCGCCGCACACCCCCGGCCCGGCGCCCCCGCACTGTCAGACCCCGGTGGGACACTCGCACCCATGAGCGACCGCACCCCCCGGTGGGCCCTCGCCGAGGACGGCGACGGCTGGTGGCACGCCGCCCCGGTCGCACCGCCGGCCCCGGCCGGCCAGGCCGCACCCCTGTCCTCCCCCGCCGCCCCCGCCGCCCCCGCCGGCCCCCCGGCCCGGCTCCGCGTCCGCGACCCCGCCGAGGCGATCCGCACCGCCCCCGCCGGCACCCGCTGGATCTGGTCCTCCACCGCGGCCGTCTACCCCCACCTGCTCGCATCCGGCGTCCGCGTCGAGCGCTGCTACGACGTCGAGGACGCCGAGCTCCTCCTGCTCGGCCACGAGGGCCGGTTCGGCGAGCCCCGCTCCGCCGCCGCCGCGTGGGCCCGGCTCGCGGGAGGGCCCGTACCGCCCGATCCGCCGCAGCGGTCCGCCGCCCCCGGCACCCAGTCCTCCCTCTTCGACCCGCGGCCCACCCCGCTGCCCCTCGACGCGCTGATCGCGGTCCACGCCGACCAGGCGGCGCGGATCGACGCCACCGCCCACCCCGACCGGATGCGGCTGCTCACCGCCGCCGAGTCCGCCGCCTTCCTCGTCGCCGCCGAGATGCACCGCGCGGGCCTGCCCTGGCGGGCCGACGTCCATCGCGCCCTGCTCACCGACCTGCTCGGAGAGCGGTACGCGGGCGGCGGCGAGCCCCGGCGCCTCGCCGAGCTGGCCGACCGGATCTCCGCCGCCTTCGGCCGGCGCGTACGGCCCGATCTGCCGACCGACGTCATCAAGGCCTTCGCCGAGGCCGGCATCAAGCTCAAGTCCACCCGGCGCTGGGAGATCCAGGAGCTGGACCATCCCGCCGTCGAGCCGCTGGTCGCGTACAAGAAGCTGTACCGGATCTACACCGCCCACGGCTGGGGCTGGCTCGCGGACTGGGTCCACGACGGCCGCTTCCGCCCGGAGTTCATCCCCGGCGGCACCCTCACCGGCCGCTGGGTCACCAACGGCGGCGGCGCCCTGCAGATTCCCAAGGTGATCCGCAGGGCGGTGGTCGCCGATCCCGGTTGGCGCCTGGTCGTCGCCGACGCCGACCAGATGGAGCCGCGCGTGCTCGCCGCGATCTCCCGCGACCCCGCCTTCATGGAGGTGGCCGGGCGCCCCGAGGACCTCTACACCGCCGTCTCCCGGCAGGGCTTCTCCGGCGACCGGGACAAGGCCAAGATCGCCGTGCTCGGCGCCGTCTACGGCCAGACCTCCGGGGACGGCCTGAAGAACCTGGCCGCCCTGCGCCGCCGCTTCCCGCTGGCCGTGGCGTACGTGGACGAGGCGGCCCGGGCCGGGGAGGAGGGCCGGCTCGTACGGACCTGGCTCGGCCGCACCTGTCCTCCGCCGGCCGGCTCCGTCGACGGGGAGGACGGCAGCGGCGAGGCCGGGATCCCGCAGGACCGGGAGGACGGCTGGACCCCGAGCTATGCCTCGACCAACACCCGGGCCCGCGGCCGGTTCACCCGCAATTTCGTCGTGCAGGGCAGCGCCGCCGACTGGGCGCTGCTGCTCCTGGCCGCACTGCGGCAGGCCATCGCCGGCATGCGGGCCGAGCTGGTGTTCTTCCAGCACGACGAGGTCATCGTGCACTGTCCGGTCGAGGAGGCCGAGGCCGTCGCCGAGGCGATCCGCGCGGCCGGTGACCGGGCCGGGCGGCTCACCTTCGGCGACACCCCGGTCCGGTTCCCCTTCACCACGGCCGTAGTGGAGTGCTACGCGGACGCCAAGTGATCCCCGTCCGCCCTACCGGATCTCCTTCCACCGCGGTGCGAGGGCGATCTCTTTCAGCTGCGCCACGGTCAGCGCGGGCTCCGGGCGGGTGGCGGTGCCGAGCTGCTCGCCCGTGTTGTAGGCGGTGGCCTCCACGCGCAGCCCGTTCGAACGCAGGGTCTCCACGGTCCACTCGACCACGCCTGCGCCGTGGTCGGCGGACTTCTGGGTGACCTTGACCATCGTCCCGTCGTCCGCCGTGGTGACGCCGGGGCCGGTGAGGGGCATCTGCTGGCTGCCCTTGGTGTGGGCGAGCTGGACGAGCGACAGGCCCTTGCCGTCGTTGAGCACGGCCTGTCCGATCTGGTAGCGCCCCTTGGCGGAGTCGATCGGGATCCTGTACTTCCCCAGCAGTGCCACGAGGGCGTCCTTGCCGGACACTCCGGTCGCCTCGTCCCGCTGGGCCGACTCCGCCGGCGCCGCCGGCATGGTGTTCAGGGCCTCGTGCCAGACGGTCGAGGTGACCAGGGTCTTCAACTGCACGGTGGACAGCGGCGGATCGGTCCGCGTGACGGGGGTCCCCTTCTGGGTGGCCGCGTTCCACTCCGAGGCCTCGACCTGGAAGCCCTGCGGGGTCACGAGGACGGCCCGCCAGGCCTTGGTGTCGGCGCGGCGGTCGGAGTACTCGTACCCCTTCTCCAGCAGGATCTTCGAGCCGTCGGGCAGGTTCTCGACGGTGCAGTCGTCGTACTTGACGATCTTCTTGTCCGCGCAGGTGGTCAGTTCGGAGGCGTTGCTTCCCAGCGGGTCCACCCGGGAGAGGGCCACGCTGATGGCCGCCCTGCCCTCCCCGTCGTCGTAGATGCCCGAGGCCATCGGGTTGGACCCCTTCTCCGACCCGCCGGCCACGACGGCGGTGAACCTCCCGCCGGGCAGCAGCGATTCCAGGTCGGCGACCATCTCGTCGGGGGTGACCGGGCGGGTTCCCGTCGACTCCTTCGGACCACCGTCCCCGGGGGCGGTGGTCCGCGGGGTCGGTGGCGCGGCGACGTGCTGCGAGCCGGAGGCGCCGAGCAGGCCGGAGTAGGCGCCGACCGTCCCGATCAGGGCGATCGCCAGCACCGATCCGCCGGCCACGGCGGCCCGCCGGCGGGCCACCAGCCGGCGCCCGCGGCGTTCACCGGCGTCCGCGAGGGCGTGCCGGTCGGCGGCGAACCCGTCCCCCGCACGCCGGAGGGCTTCGCCTAGCTCGTCTTCAAAGGACATGGAGAACCAGACCTTCCGTTCAGAGGTGACAGGTGAGACGGGTGTGATGGGTGTGACGGGACGGGAGCTCCTACCGGGTCCGGCTCCTACCGGGGCCGGGCTCCTACGCCCCGGACCGGACGGCTCCGACCCGGGCGGGCCCGGCCCCCGGCCCGGCCCCGGACCTGCCGCGACGCGGTGGGTCCCACGGGTCAGTGCGTGGCCACGAACTCGGCCAGGGAACCCCCCAGTTGATCGCGCAGCCGGGCCAGTGCCCGCGAGGTCCGGGTACGGACGGCCGCCGAGCTCGCGTTCATCGCATCGGCGGTCTCCTCGACGCTGCGGTCCTCCCAGTACCGCAGCACCAGCACCGCCCGGTCCTTCGGCGCCAGCCGCCCCAGCGCCTCCAGCAGCGTCAGCCGCAGCGCCGGATCGGCGCCGCCGGCCGCGGCCGCGCCCGACTCGGGGAACTCACCGACCGGGTGCTCCCCGGACGAGCGGCGGCGCTGGTGGGTGAGGAAGGCCCGTACCAGCACCGTCTGCGCGTACGCCGCCGGATTGTCGATGCGGGAGATCCGCCCCCAGAGCAGGTACATCCGCCCGAGGGTCTCCTGCACCAAGTCCTCCGCCAGGTGGGTGTCCCCGCTCGTCAGCAGGCACGCCGACCGGTACAGGTGCCCCGACCGGCCCGCCGCGAACTCCCGGAACCCGTCCCTGCGACCCTGCCGCATCCACTCCCCCTCGCGCCCGTCCCACCTCATTGACGCGACGGGGGCGCGAGAATGTTTCACCCGTGACGGGTCCGATCAGCCGAGATCGTGGAAGTAGACGTGGAACTCCTCTCGGACGAAGCCCTCCGCCTCGTACAGACCCTGCGCGACCGTGTTGTCGTACGCCGTCTCCAGCTGCACCCCCGCCGCCCCGGCCTCCCGAGCGCGGCGCAGCACCTCGCGCAGCAACGCCCGCCCCGCCCCCGTGCGGCGGCCCCGCGGCGCCACGTACAGGTCGCTCAGCACCCACAGCGGCCGCAGCGCGAGGGAGGAGAAGGTCCGGTAGACCTGCGCGAAACCGACCGTCCCGGCGCCGGGCACCGCGGCCAGCAGCACCAGCGACTCGTCCTTCGCGATCCGCTCGGCCAGGAAGGCGCGCGGCAGGTCCGGGTCCGCGGGGGGCACCTCGTAGAAGTCCAGGTAGCCGCGGAACAGCTCGGCGGCCTCCTCCACGTCCGCGGCGCCCGCCCCGCGGACCACGACATCCGTGCCGCTCGTCGTCTCTGTCATGTCCGCCTCGTCTCCCTCGCCGGCCGTCCCCTGTCGGAGATCATTGTGCGGGGACGCGGACGGGGGCGTGCGGGCGGCGTCGCTCGACCGGGCGCTCACCCGGTCTTTCCGGTGACGGGCTGGGCGGGCAGTCGGAACACGTGGTCGGGCGTGACGATCTTCGTGATGGCCTCCCCGAACAGCGAGCTGGGTTCGGAGCCCTCGTGCGCGATGTCGGTGTTGAGCAGCACCACCAGCGTGGCCCGCGCCTCGGGCAGGTAGACGGTGAGCGACTGGTAGCCGGGCAGGGAGCCGTTGTGGCCTATCCAGCCGTCGACGTTGAAGATGCCCAGGCCGTAGCCCGTGTCCGGCAGGTTCCCGGCCGGGGTCACCTTGAGCCGCTGCGCCTGGGTGGCGGGGGTCAGCAGGGTTCCGGTGGCCAGGGTCTTCGCCCAGACCTTCAGGTCGGCGAGGTCGGAGATCATCGCGCCGGCCGCCCAGCCCCATGAGGGGTTCCAGTTGGTGGCGTCCTCGGTCTTCCCGGAGGCCGTCTGGTTCGTGTAGCCGTGGGCGTGCGGACTGGGGAACTCCGCGCCGACGGGGAACAGTGTGTGCTTCAGGCCGGCCTCGGCGACGACCTCGCGGTTGATGTACTCGGCGAGCGGGGTCCCGGTGACCTTCTCCACCACCAGGCCGAGCAGGATGAGGTTGGTGTTGCAGTACTGGAATTGCGTGCCCGGCTCGAAGAGCACCGGGTGGTCGAAGGAGTACGCGAGCAGCTCCTGCGGGGTGAACTGCCGGTACGGGTCACTCGTCAGGGCCTTGAAGAACCCCTCGTCCTCCGAGTAGTTGAACAGCCCGCTCCGCATCCCGGCCAGCTCGCGCAGGGTGATCCGGTCGCCGTTCGGGACTCCTTCGACGTACGTGCCGATCGGGTCGTCCAGGCCCACCTTCCCGTCGTCCACCAGCTGGAGCAGGGCGGTCACGGTGAAGGTCTTGGTCTCGCTGCCGATGCGCGAGTACAGGTCCGTCGTCATGGGGGCGCCGGTCGCCTTGTCGGCGACGCCGAAGGCCCGTACGTACTCCCCCTTGCCGGGCGCGGACAGGTGCACCATCACCCCGGGCACCCTGGCCTCGGCCATCACCTTCTTGACGGCGTCGTCCAGCTGCCGCGCCACGGCCGGGTTCAGCTGCGGAAACTCCTCCGCCGAGGGGGTTGGCGCCCGGGCCGCCACGGACACGAGCCGCTCGTCCGCACCGGCGGTGGGCGTCGGCGCCGCCGCCACGGCGGGCGCCCCGGCACTCCGGTCGTACGCGGCACCGGCCCCCAGGGGAACCGCGAGCAGTCCCACCGCGGCCGCCCCGACCGCCGCCTTGCGCAACCGTGCCGTCATGCCGGGCCTCCTCCGCACTGACCCCGAGGACACCATCCAATCCAACCTAGCCCTACCCCCCACCCCCGGCGACCGGGCCCAGCGACCCCGGCCCGGCCCTCCCGGGAACGGCTCTCGAATCCGCCCGTTATCTCCCTCTATGCGGCCTACCTCCCACCCCGCAGAACCCGGTTCGGGGCACCCCTCGACACCCTGTAGACTTGGCGCCGCTGCTGATGAGCGCCCCTCTTCGAGGGAACACTTGTCTGACCAGCGGTGCCGCCTTAGCTCAGTTGGCCAGAGCAACGCACTCGTAATGCGTAGGTCTCGGGTTCGAATCCCGAAGGCGGCTCTGTAGAACCCCCAGGACTCACTCGCCGTGACCTGGGGGTTTTGCTATTTCCGGGGCCGGTCGGCGCGTGCGGCGAGACCCTGCGCGTGGGCGTCCTGTGGCCGGTGGTCCCGGTCAGTGGCCCGTCGCGACAAAGCGGAGGTAGCGGCGCAGGCCGAAGGGTCGGCGGTGTTCCGTGCCGGCTGTGGCGAGCTGAGTGACCAGCAGGTCCTGGGTGGTGCTCACGTCGGCGAGTTGGGCCCGGCGCTGGACCAGGACCGCTCGTCGTTGCCGTGCTGAGGTCTCCGTGGGCGAGGCCGAGCCCATCCAGGTCGGCGACCAGCGCCGCGAACCGCCGCGCCGCCGTCAGGACCGCCGCCGTGTCCCGGACGTTCCGGTCGAACCAGGTGATCAGACCGGTGCCTTCCACCCGGGCCGTCTTCAGGGCCGGGTACCAATGGCCGGCGACGAGGACGCCCGTTGACAGGTATTCGATGCCGACCGGCCGGAGCGGGCTGCCCGTGGCCGGCCCTGGCGTCCAGCGTGCCGGGAGGGCTGAGACAGTACGCTGACCTCATCAGCGGGATCGGGCCCGCTCGCATGGTGTCCGGGAGGTGGGCCATGACTGCCGAGATGGCAGCCCCTGCGTGGATGCACGAGCAGATCACGGCCGAGCAGTACGACTCCTGGTCCGAGGAGCAGTGTGCGGGGGTCGAGATCGTGGACGGGATGGTCGTGGTGAGTCCCAGCGCGTCCAAGCGGCACAATCGACTCGCTCGGATCTTGGCGAACGTCTTGGAGGCAGCCGCCGGGCCGGACTGGAACGCCGACACCGACTTCGACGTCCGACTTCAGGATGTCCCACTCACCAATCGGCGTCCGGATGTCGTGGTGTACCGGGCGGACACGATCGACATCACGCCCACCCGTCCCGAGCACGTGCTGCTGGTCGTGGAGGTCGTCTCGCCGGGATCGGAGACCACCGACCGGATTGTGAAGACGGACCAGTACGCCAAGTCCGGCATTGCCTTCTACTGGCGGGTCGAACAGGCCGCGACCGGAGTCCCCCTCGTGTACACCTACGTTCTCGACCCCGCGACCAGGGCCTACCGAAACGGGGACGTGTTCACCGGCGTCGTCAAGGTTTCGGCCCCCTTCCCGGTGGAATTCGACCTCAGCCAGATCTGACTCCGTGCTGAGCCTCCACCACGCTTGGGCGCGGGAAGCGGGATTCGGGGGCACCGCCCGGCACGGGGCGGGATGATCTTGTGGGGCCTCGTGATGCGTAGGTCTCGGGCTCGAATCCCCAAGGCGGCTCGGATCAGTCCCAGGACTCACTCGCCGTGACCTGGGGCTTCTTCATGCCCTCCGCGACCTCGGGCCGCCACTGACCTCCGCACACCTGTGCGGGAAGGGCCACGGGCGGCCGGTCGCAAGTGCTGGCGGGCGGGGCACAGTTGTGCGAATCGTGGTGCGGCTCTCCCCTTGCTTGAGGCATTGGTCTAGTCCAGACTGATCGTCGGTCGATGCCTCTGCAAAGTCGACCGTGCACGGCCCGTAATGCCGCCCCCGGTCATGATCGACCGGTCGTGGACATCGGATCAGGGGGATGCCATGTCAGAGAGGATGTCGGCCGCGGGGCTTCCCCGGGGAGCTTCTGCAGGCGAGCCGGGCCCGGTCGGCCCGCGGTTGCAGTCGCTCCGCAGACGGGCCGGGCTGAGCCAGGAAGTGGCCGCGTTACGGGCCGGCATCAGCACCCGGGCGCTGCGCGACATCGAGCGCGGCCGGGTCCAGCGGCCCCAGTCGCGCACCCTGCGGAACCTGGCCGAGGCGCTCGGGCTGAGCGGCGGCGAGCTGGCGGACCTGCTGGCCGCCGTTCGCACCGGGCCGCCGCGCGGCGCCAGCCGGCCGCGCCTGCTGATCCTCGGCCCGCTCTCCCTCCAGCGCGGCCAGAGCCCCGTACCCGTCACCAGTCCGATGCTGCGCCGCCTGCTCGGGCTGCTGGCACTCAAGCACCCCGAGCCGTGCACCCAGCAGGAGATCACCGACACCCTGTGGCCGTCCGGGCCGCCCAGCTCCCGCCAGAGCCTGATCCACACCTACGTCAGCCAGGTCCGCCAGCTGCTGGAACCGGGCGGTCCGCGGCCCGCCCCGCCGCCGACCGTCGTCCGGACGCCCACCGGCTACCGGCTGGAGGCGTCCCGCAACCAGCTCGACCTCGGCCACTTCGACGAGCTGCTGGACCAGGCGATGCGCGTGCACCGCGCGCCGGACCCGGCGGCGGCGTACGAGTCGCTGACGCGCGCCCTGCAGTGGTGGCGTGGTCCGGTGCTGTCCGACGCGCACCCGGTGCTGCGCCAGCACCCGGCGGCGGTGGCGGCCAACGAGCGGCGGGTCAAAGCCGTACTGCTGCACGCCGACACGGCGCTGGTGCTGCGGCGCCCCGAGGAGGCCGTGCCGGTGCTGTGGGACATGGTGAACACCGAGCCGCTGCACGAAGGCCTGCACGCCCGGTTGATCCTCAGCCTCGCCAGCTGCGGGGAGCAGGCCGCCGCGCTCAAGGTGTTCGGCCGCCTGCGCGACCGGCTGGACGAGGAACTGGGCATCGCGCCCAGCGCGGAGGTGCGCGACGCCCACCTGCGGGTGCTGCGCCAGCAACTGCCTCTCGCGCAGCGCCCCGACCACCCGGCGCGGACCGGCCGCCCCTCGCCGGCGGACCACCCCGAGCCCACCGGCCACCCCGAGCCCGCCGGCCATCCGGAGCCCAGCGGCCACCCCGTGCCCGCCGGACGCCCCTCGCGGGTCCGCCGCACCACCCGGGTAGACCGCAGCACGTCGGCCGACCGCAGCACACCGGGCGACCGCACCACGCGGGGCGACCGACCCCCGCTCACCGGCCCGCTCCCGGCCCAGTTGCCCGCCGGGGCCGGCTCCCACGTCGGGCGGCGGCGGCAGATGCGGGAGCTGGACGCCCTCGTCTCGCCAGACCCCGCGCGGCGCACGCACGTGGTGGCCGTGGTCGGACCGCCAGGGGTCGGCAAGACCGCCCTGGCCACGCACTGGGCACACGCCCGCCGCGAACACTTCGCGGACGGGCAGTTGTTCGTGGACCTGCGCGGCCACTCCCCTCTTCCCACCCTGCGTCCCGGCGACGTCCTGGCGCAGTTCCTGCGCGCCCTGGGCGCTCCGCCCGAGCTTCCCGCGGACGAGGACGAGGCCGCGGCGCTGTACCGCACCCTGCTCGCCGACAAGCAGATGCTGATCGTGCTGGACAACGCGCGCGACGCCGAGCAGGTCAGGCCGCTCATCCCCGGCGCCCAGGGCTGCGCGGTGGTGATCACCAGCCGCAGCCAGCTCGCCGGGCTGGTCGCGAGCGACGGCGCCCGCCAGCTCGGCCTGGACGTGCTCGATCCGGACGAGGCCCGCCAGCTGCTGGGCAGCACCATCGGGGAGAGCCGGGTCGCGGCCGAGGAGGAGGCGGCCGGCCGGCTCGTACGAGTGTGCGGCGGCCTGCCGCTCGCCATCCGGATCGCGGGGGCCAACCTGCTGGCCCGCAACGCCCGCATCGCCGACTACTGCGCCGAGCTGGCGGGTGACGACATGCTCAGCCGGCTGTACATCGAAGGGGACCGGCGCTCGACGGTGCGGGCCGCCTTCGACCTCTCCTACCGCGCGCTCCCCGTCGCGGCCCAGCGGATGTTCCGGCTCCTCGGCCTGATGCCCGGCCCCGACGTCACCGTGGACGGGGCCGCGGCGCTGGCGGACTCGACCTCCGCCCAGGCGGCCGGGCTGCTGGCGACCCTGGCGGCCGCCCATCTGGTGCAGGAACGGTCGGCGGGCCGGTTCGGGCAGCACGACCTGCTGCGCTCCTACGCCCGCGAGCTCGTCAGCCGGGAGGAGGCGCACGGCGCACGGCAGCGGCTCTTCGACTGGTACCTCTACCACGCCGACGCGGCGGCCCGGCTGCTCTACCCGGCGGAGCCGGCCTCGGACCCGTACCCGCCCGCCGGGGCGGCGCCCTCGGCCGCGCTGGTCTTCTCGGACCACGGCCAGGCCTCGCAATGGCTGGACAGCGAGCGGGAGAACCTGGCCGGGGCCGTCCTGCAGGCGTCCGGCGCCGGCTTCACCGCCGTCGCCTGGCGGCTGGCGGAGAGCCTGCACAGCTATCTCTCGGTGCGCAGGTACACGGGCGACTGCCTCAAGGTCGCGACCGCCAGCCTGTTCGCCGCCGTCGCCGACGGCGAGCTGCGGGCCCAGGCCGCCGCCCAACTGCGGCGCGCCGAATGCCATTGGGTGCTGGCGAACACCACGCAGGCGCTGGAACTGTTCAACAGCGGGCTGGATCTCGCACGGCAGGCCGGCTGGCTCGAAGGGCAGGTGCTGGCCCTGCGCCGCATCGGCGCCGCGCACCAGGAGAACGGCGCCGTCCTGCTGGCCTACGACCACCGCTCCCGCGCGCGGGAGCTCACCCGGCGCGGCAACGGGGCGGGTACCGCCGACGACGTCACCCACTCGGGGTGATCCGCCCGAAGCCCGGGCGGCCGCGGCGGGCAGCCGAGCCCCCTTCCCCCTGAGCGCCCGTCCCGTCCTGCCGCCGGCCGGTCGACCAGCCGCAGGAGTCCGAGGGCCTCCTCCGCGGCCAGGTCCGCCGGCCCGGCGGCAGGACAACTGCTCCGGCAGTTACCGCAGTTCTGCCGGTTCCCGCGGCGCGTACGGCGGCGGCCGACCGCGCCACAGTTCAGCGGCGGTGCGTACGGCGGCGCCCGGCGCTCCGGGGGCTCACGGTCCTCTGGTCCGGCTGTAGGAGCCCGACCAGACGGGCTCCGTACGGTGGTCGCACCGCAGAGCCGTTCCCCGTGCCGATCCATGAGGTGACACGTTGCCACAGCCCACGGCGTCCCGCGTCGCCGCCCGGGCCGGGTGCCGCGGACCCCTCTCCTTCGGTCACGCCCCCATCATCCGTGCGATCGGAATGAGATGACGATGGACTTCGCGACACTGAGGCAGGAAGACCGGCGGCCCGCCGAGATGGACGATTTCGTGGTCGCCCTCTACGAACACACCTTGGGGCGGCCGGACTTCAGCACGTCCGGGATCGCCGAGGAGCTGGGCGTCCCGCGGCCGCGCGCCGAGCAGGCCGTCGGCGTGCTGCGCGAGCTGCGCCTGGTCAAACCGGCCGAGAGCGGCGCCGACCGGCTGGTCGCGGTGGGCCCGGAGGCGGCCCAGATGGAGCTGCTGATCCCGCTGGAGCGGGAGATCCTCGACAGCCGACGCCGACTCGCGGGCTTCCAGGGTCAGTTGAACTCCTTCGTAGCGGCGTACGAAAAACAGGCCAGGACCCGCGCCGAGCCGGTCGTGATCACCGACGACTGGCAGGAGATCGAATTGCGGCTGCTGGAGGCCGCGCAGGGCTGCACCACCGAGGTCCTGGTGATGCAGCCCTGCGTGGCCCACGAGACCCGCGAGCTGCGGCTGGCCCGTCCGCTGGTGCTGGAGGCCCTGCGACGCGGTGCACGGGGGCGGATCCTCTACCCCCACACCGCCCGCGGCGATTCGGACACCCGTGCGCACATCGGCGAACTGCTGCCGGCCGGCGGCCAGGTGCGTACGACCAAGGAGGTGCGCGACCGCTTCCTCGTCTTCGACCGGAAGACGGCCTTCATCCCGGCCGGCGACGGCGACGCGATCGCCGTCGTCTACGAGGGCGCGGTCGCGGCCTTCCTGGCCGGACTGCACGCCCGGGTGTGGGAGTCCGCGTTCGACTTCGACTCCGGCGCGGCCGGCTACGCCGGGACGATGGAGGACCTGAAGGCGGCCCTCCTCGACCTGCTGGCCTCCGGAGCCAAGGACGAGGTGATCGCGCGCCGCGTGGGGATGTCCGAGCGGACCTTCCGCCGCCACGTCGCGACGATCATGCAGGAGCTGTCGGCGACCAGCCGTTTCCAGGCCGGCGTGCTGGCCGCCCGGACCGGCCTGGTCGACCTGGACCTGGACCTGAGGAGCGCCGCATGAGCCGCTACGACCGACTCGCGTACTCGTCATCGGTGCGCCGGGTCCAGCAGGAGATGGGCAGTGCCACCGCGGCCGACCGCCGGCTGCGGGACCCCGGCGAGGAGCCCGAGCCGCTCACCGGCGTCGAGGCAGACTTCATCCGCGGCCTCGACGGCTTCCTGTTCGCCAGCGTGGGTGAGAGCGGGTGGCCGTACATCCAGTACCGCGGCGGCCCGCCGGGCTTCGTCCACGTCCTGGACCAGCACACCCTCGGATACCTGGACGTCCGGGGCAACCGGCAGTACATCACCACCGGCAACGTACGCGGCGACGACCGGGTCGCGCTCTTCTTCGTCGACCACGCCCGCCAGACCCGTCTCAAGCTGTTCGGCCGCGCCACCGCCGTACCGGCCGGGCAGGACCCCGCGCTCGCCGAGCTGCTGGACTCGCCGCGCACCGAGGGCACCGTCGAGCAGCTCGTCACCATCCGGGTCGAGGCCACCGCCTGGAACTGCCCCAACCACATCACCCCCCGATTCAGCCGGCGCGAGTTCTCCGACGCCCTGGCCCCGGTTCAGGACCGCCTGGCGCGGCTGGAGCAGGAGAACGCCGCCCTGCGTGCGGAACTCGCCGCGCGACACACAGCCCCCAGCGCGAATCAACCCGATCGACGACCGAATCGACCTGCCGACTGACCGCATTCGGCAGCCGGTTTCGGGCGGTGATAAATACCCGCGGGAATCATTAGTCTGGACCAACTAAGAGCCCCGAAGCGAACGGAGACATCGCGCGATGGTCAGCGATGTGATCGACCGCAACGACCGGTTCCGGGGAATCCTGGACCGACTCGCCACCAAGTCGATCGACGACTATTACAACCCGTACCGACTGTTCGAGTGGCCGGACCGACTCCCCGAGGACATGTGGTGGATGAGCCCCGAGCTCACCACCACACACGGGACGGAATGGGCCGAGAAGCTCACTCCACAACAACTCCACACGCTTTCGAAGCATGAGAGCATCAATTTCTACAGCCTCAATGTGCACGGAATTCGCGAACTGCTCATCGAGGTCGTCAACCGGATCCACACCACCGGTTTCGAGACACCGTCGGAGTTCTTCCACCATTTCATCGGTGAGGAGAACGAGCACATGTGGTTCTTCGCCGAATTCTGCCTGCGCTACGGCGGGAAGATCTACCGGCAGCCCGCCGGCGGGGAGGCGGCCGACCCGGAGGCGACCGGCTCCGCGGCCAAGATCCAGAGCCTGCTGGTGTTCGCCCGCATCCTGATCTTCGAAGAGCTGGTCGACCACTTCAACTCGGCGATGGCCGCGGACGAACGCCTGCACGAGACGATCCGCGGCATCAACCGGATCCACCACCAGGACGAGTCCCGGCACATCGCCTTCGGCCGCGAGCTCGTCGACCTGCTCCACCGGGACCTGCGGCAGACCGCCACCGAGCAGGAGCTGGCCGACGTCTCCACCTACCTTCGCCGCTACATGAAGCACAGCTTCGACTCCCTCTACCACCCGCAGGTCTACCGCGACGCCGGCCTGGAGCGCCCGCACGAGCTGCGCCGGGCCCTGCTGGACTCACCGGCCCGGGCCGAGGCCGAGCAGCGCACCTTCCGCAAGACGGCCAAGTACCTGGAGAAGACGGGACTCATCCGATGAACCGCCTGACCGGGAGCGACGGCGCCCCCGCCCTGGCCATCCTCGGACCGCCGGCCACCCGGCTCGTCAAGGAGCTCGACGGGGTCTTCACCGGCTGGGGCCTCGCGGCCGGCGCCGAGGAGATCAGTGCCCCGCCGCTCTTCCCGGTGACCGACCTGGAGAAGTTCGACGTCTACACCAACTTCCCCCACCTGGCCTGGGTGGCGGGCTCGCTCGACCTGACGGACGAGCAGTTCAAGCCGGTGGAGGGCCGCTTCGGTCCGGGCGCGGTGGCCGAGGCCCGGTACGGGCTGCCGCACGCCACCTGCTACGGCGCGTACCTCTTCCACGAGGGCGAGCAGGTCGCCGACGACACACTGGTGACCCTGGTCAACCGCTGCTTCCGCAACGAGGACCACTACAGCGGGCTGCGCCGCCTCGCCAGCTTCCAGATGCGCGAGATCGTCGCCCTCGGCAGCTACGAGCACACCCAGCAGGTACTGGCCCGCTTCACCGGGCGGATCCAGTCCTTCGCCGCCGCGCTCGGGATCGACCTGGGCAAGGTACCGGCCGGCGACCCGTTCTTCCGCAACGACGACGGCCGCGCCCTGCTGCAGAAGCTCAGCCCGGTCAAGTACGAGTTCCAGTACGGCGACCTGGCCATCGCCTCCGTCAACACCCACCGCAACTTCTTCGGCGAGCGGTGCGGCATCCGGCTGGAGTCCGGCGAGCACGCCTACACCTCCTGCGTGGCCTTCGGGCTGGAGCGCTGGATCGCCGTCCTGACCGAGCACTTCGACGCGGACCTCGACGCCGCGCTGGCCTCCGTACGCGCCGCCGCCGACGCGTCGTGACCCAGCCCCGGATCGGCGTCGACCTCGTACCGCTCTCCCGGGTCCGCGAGCTGCTGGAGCCCGGCAGCGGACCGGTGCTCGGGAGGTTCCTCTCCGCCGAGGAGCTGACCGTCTCCCGCACCCCGGACGGCGCGCCCGACCAGGCCGGGATCGCCGGCCGGCTGGCCGCCAAGGAGGCCGTCTTCAAACTTCTCGGCGCCACCGGAAGGCCCGTCCCCTGGCGGGGCATCGAGGTCCTGCGCGGTCCCGGCGGCCGCCCCGGGATCCGGCTCTCCGGCGGCGCGGCCGAACTGGCCCGCGACGCCGGGCTCGGCCCGATCGACGTCAGCATCAGCCACGACGGCGGCTTCGCGATCGCCGTCGCGGCCGCCACCACCTCACTCGACCACCACACCCCACTCGACCACCCCATCTCGCTGGATCACCGACTCTGAAGGGAATGCCATGAGTTCCGCAGGTATCGACAAGGTCCGTGACTGGATCCTCGGCCGCCACCCCGAACGCACCGAGCTCGCCGCCGACGTCGACCTCATCGAGAGCCGGCTGGTCGACTCCCTGGCCTTCGTCGAGCTCGTCTACACCATCGAGGACGCCGCGGGCGTCGAGATCGACTTCGACAACATCGACATCGGGGACTTCCAGACCCTCGCGACCATCGAGAAGGCGTTCTTCGCCTGATCCCGAGGAGGGATCTTCACCATGGATGCAGTCTCGTACACCGCTCAGTGGATGGCCGCCGCCCGCGCGCAGGAGTCCGAGCGCGAGGACGCGCTGTTCGTGGACCCGCTGGCCCACGACCTGGCCGCGCCCAGGGGCTACGAACTGATCGAGCGCTACGCCGGCGGCGGCCTGCTGCCGTTCATCTCCATCCGCACCCGGTTCCTGGACGACGCCATCCGCGACGTCCTCGCCGAGGGCGGGATCCAGCAGGTGGTGCTGATCGCCGCGGGCATGGACACCCGCGCCTACCGGCTCGACTGGCCGGACGGCACCGAGGTCTACGAGGTCGACCACGCCGGACTGATCGCCGAGAAGCGCCGCCGGCTCGACGCCCTCGGCGCCGAACCGCGCACCGACCGGCGCGAGGTCTCCGCCGACCTCACCCGGGACTGGCTGCCCGCCCTGGAGGCCGCCGGCTTCGACCGCGAACGCCCGACCCTGTGGGTCGCCGAGGCGCTGACCTTCTTCCTCACCGAGGAGCAGGCCGCCGGCCTGCTGCGCCTGCTCGCCTCCGCCTCCGCCCCCGGCAGCCACCTGGCCTTCGACATCCTGGGGCGCGCGCTGCTGCGCAGCCCCTTCGCGAAGCCCTTCCTGGACACCCTCGCCGCCGACGGAACGCCGTGGATCTTCGGCACCGACGAGCCCGAGGAGTTCCTGACGGCGAACGGCTGGAAGACCACCGACCTGCGCGAACCCGGTCAGCCCGGAGCCGGTGCGGGCCGCTGGCCGTACCAGGTCCAGCCGAGGGACCGGCGCGGCGCGAACCGGCTGTGGCTGATCCGCGCCGAGATAGCGACGGTCTGATGAGCGGACCGACCACGGACCGCCGGATCACTCTGGAGCGCATCGAGTCGTACCTGCCCGAGCGCAGCGTACGGATCGAGGAGCTCGGCGAGCGGCTGGGCCTGCGCCGGGCCGAGCTCGGGGTGTTCCGCAAGTTCTACGGCCTCGACACGCTCCGTTTCGACCCCGAGCTCCCGCTGCTCGACCTGCTGCGGCCCGCCGCGCGCGGCGCCCTGGCCGCCCTGCCGGAGGGCGGCCGGGTGGGCTACCTGGCCTACGCGCACACCACCCAGGCGGTGGCTCCGGCCGACGTGGACATCGCCCAGGTGGTCAGCGACGACCTCGGCCTCGCCGGCACCGAGGCCTTCGGCCTCAGCCACCAGGCCTGTGTCAGCAGTCTGGGCGCCATCGAGGTCCTCGGCGAACTGCTCCGCGCGGAGGGCGCCGAGGGCGCGTACGCCCTGATGGTCACCGGTGAGCAGGCGTACTCGCCGATCGTCCAGCACGTCCCCAACACCTCGATCATGGCCGACGCCGCGGCCTCCTGCCTGATCACCCTGGACGGCGACGGCGACGAGGTCCGGTCCTTCGCCACCCGGACCCTGGGCGAGTACGCCCAGTGGCTGGAGCTGACCCCCGAACAGAACACCGCGTTCGGGGAGCAGTACGGGAGCCGGATCGCCGAGGTCATCCACCAGGCGGTGGCGGAGGCCGGGTTGACCTTCGACGAGGTCGACCTGGTGATCCCGCACAACGTCAACAAGCTCGCCTGGCGGCAGACCATCAAGGAGCTGGGGGTGGCCCCGGAGAAGGTGTTCCTGGACAACGTCCCGCGCTACAGCCACACCTTCGCCTCGGACGTCTTCGTCAACTACACCACCCTGCGGGACGCCGGCCGGCTGGTGGACGGCGCGCACTACCTGCTGGTCTCCGTCGGCCTCGGCGCCACCTTCGGCGCGATGGTGATCACCCACCGAGCGGCGGGTGGTACCGCGTGAACCGGCAGGAACTGCTGGTCGTCATCGAGAAGGCGCTCAGCGAGGTCCTGGAGCGGCCGATCACCGGGCTCACGGAGGAGACAGCGCTCTTCGACGAGCTGCAGCTCACGTCCCTCACCGTGCTGGGGCTGCTGATGACCATCGAGGAGGCGACCGGGATCTCGGTCGACCCGGAGGAGCTCGACATCGACCACCTGCGGACCTTGCGGTCCTTCGCCGACTACGTCGAGGCCGCGGTCCGCCAAGAAGAGGGGACGCCATGAGCGGACTCGCCGTCCGGGCCGCCGCCGCGGTGCGCTCGCCGCAGGGCCGGGGACCGGGCGACAGCCCGGCCTCGCTCGACTACTACCGCGACCTGCTCACTCCCTTCGGCGAGAAGCCGGACGAGGAGCTGCTGAGCCGCGGCGCGCACGTCCACCACCGCGACCTCGCGGACCTGCTCGCCGCCGACGACGGCGTCGGCCGGAGCCTGCCGGAGCTGCTGATCGTCACCCACGCCCTGCCGGACGTGGTGCCGTTCACGGCCGTCGCGCCGTACCTGACCGACCGCCTCGGCGGTCGGGCGAACAACTTCGCGATCGGCCAGCAGGGTCTGGCCGCACCTTTCACCGCGCTGCGGATCGCCTCGGCGTACCACCGCGCCGGGCGGGCGGCGGAGGTGGTGCTGGCGGTGCTGGAGCAGACCACCCTGCCGACGCCCTTCCCGCTGGTCCAGGAGACCCCGCTGGTCGACTCGGCCGCGGCGCTGGTCCTCGGCGCCTCCACCGGGGCCGGCCTGCGGTTCGTACGGGCGCACTCGGCCGGTTCGGCAGCGGCTGCCCTCGACGCGTACGCCTCGGACCGGGGCCGCGGGGAGGACGGCACGCTGCTGGTGCTCGGCCCCTGGGTCACCGAGGACCTCCCGGGGCCCGCCGCGGTGCACCGGGTGGCCCCCGGCAGCTACTGCACCAGCCTCTGGCTGGAGCTGGCCGACCACTGGCAGGAGTGGCAGCGGGACTACCGCCGGGTCGTGCTGTGCGACACGGACCCGCGCTCCGGCCGCAGCCACGTGGCCCTCTTCGCCCGCGGCGAGGGGTGACTCCCCCGCCGGGGGGGGGGGGGCCGGCGCCCGCCCCGGGGGGGGGCCCCCCCCCCCCGCCGGCGCCGGCGCGGCCACGCCCCCGACGACCCCGAGGCGGACGGAGGGACCACAAATACCCCCCCG
>NZ_JBSGQV010000064.1:0-18383 GCF_053606025.1 Streptomyces sp. NPDC055254
GTAGGATCCCGAGAACATCGCCACCCCCTCTCCGACGGGCCTCCCGTCGCTTCGAATTTCGTGGAGTGCCGAATGCAGAAGTCTGGTGACATCGTGCTGCGTCCTCATCAGGAGGAGGCGGTGGAGGCGATTGTCCGTGGGCTGGATATTCCGCCCGGGAAGCGAATCCCGGGGGCCGGTCTGCGCGCGACGGTGGTGGCAGCGTGCGGGACCGGGAAGACGTTCATGGCGGCCGCTGCCGCACTCCGGCTCGCCCGGCACGGCAGGGTCCTGGTGCTCCTGCCGACTCTGGACCTGCTCACGCAGACGGTGCGCCAGTGGCGGCTCGCCGGGCACACCGGGCCCGCGGTCGCAGTCTGCTCGCTCGAAGACGACCCGCAGCTGTGGCAGCTCGACGTACGGACGACCACCTCGGCGCCACAGCTGGGACTGTGGCACGGCCGCGGCCCGGTGACGGTCTACGCCACCTACGCCTCCCTCGGCGTCCTCGCCGAGGCCCACGAGGGCGCGTACGGGCTGCCGATGGACGTCTTCGACCTGATCATCGTGGACGAGGCGCACCGGACGTCCGGGTCGGCGGGGAAGGCGTGGGCGGACATTCACCACCAGGACGTGATTCCTGCGATGCGCCGGCTCTACATGACGGCCACTCCCCGGATCTGGAAGGAGCAGCCACCGCGCACGCGGGCGCAGGAGCGGGAGCTGGTGGAGGCGCGCCGGCTCGCCGAGGAGAAGGAGCGCCATGAGGCGGAGGCCGAAGGGCGGGTATACGTCAGCAGGCCGCGGTGGGACCGCCTACCTCGGGAGTTGGCGTGCTCGATGGACGACGAGACAGTGTTCGGAGCCGTCGTGTACGAGCTGTCCCTCGCCTCGGCCATCTCCCGCGGACTGCTGGCGAAGTACCAGATCGTGGTCGCCGAGCTCACCGACCCGGTCGTCACACCGGAGCGGCTGGTGAGTGAGGAGCGGTACGAGGAGCAGCTGCGCGGTGAGCGGCTCGCCGCGATGCAGACCGCCCTGCTGGAGACCATGGCCGCCCACGGGCTGCAGACCACCATCACCTTCCACCACCGGACGATCGAGGCGGAGGCCTTCGCAGCCGGCCTGCACCGCGTCGCAGCCCGGCTGCACCAGGTGGACCCGGAGCGGCATCCCGAGCGGGTGTGGTCGGGATGGCTGTGCGGAAAACACGAAGGCGCCCACCGGCAGACGGTCCTCGCCGACTTCGGACGCCGGGCCGGCCGCGCCGTACTGGCCAACTGCAAGGTCCTGGGCGAGGGCGTCGACATCAGAAGTGTGGACTCGGTAGCCCTCATCGACCCCAAGGGATCCGCGGTCGACATCGTCCAGGCCATCGGCCGGGCGCTCCGCCAGGCACCCGGGCAGGGCAAAATGGCGACCCTGATCGTGCCCATCTTTTTGGGTGCGGATGAAAAGCCCGAGGACATGCTTTCCTCGAATTCCTACCGCCCACTTATCCGGGTATTGGAAGGATTGCGAGCACACGACTCCCGTGCCGTGGAAATGCTTGCCATTCCGCAGGAAAACCAGAAAAGGATCGTGGACCCGTCTCGGACGGTCGGGAAGGCGCCAGAGGAGGGCGAGGAGGAGGGTCGGCTGCTGCTCCGCTTCGCGGCCCCGCGGGATCCGGCGCTGATCGCGAAATGGATCAGCTACACCGTCATCAACACCGAACGACAGGACTGGCGCCGCGGCGCGGAAGCCGCGCTGCGGTACTGGCAGCGCGAGGGGAACCTCGACGTCCCGTACGAGCACGTCGAGGCCGAGGGGGCGTTCCCGCTCGGCAGGTGGCTGTCCGACCAGCGGCGCGCCTACCGGGCCGGAACCATGACCGGCGAGCGGGCCGCCGAGCTGGAGGAACTCGGGATCATCTGGGACACCGCCGACCACGGCTTCGCCGAGAACCTCGCCGCCGCGCGAGCCTACTACGAGCTGCACGGGACCCTGGCCGCGCCGCGGCACGCGACCGCCCTGGACCGGGCGCTCGGGCAGTGGTTGACGAATATCCGGCGCCCCGGCGGGCTCGGGAAGGACCCCGACCGCGCCCGCCGGCGGGCCGACCAGCTCGCCGCGATCGATCCGGACTGGAACCCGCGCGAACACGGCTGGACGGTCGACTGGCAGCGCCACCACGCCTACCTCACCCAGCTCCTCGCCGCCGGCGCCCGGCTCGACGACGTCGTGCCCGGGGTCACCCTGCACGGAGAGGACGTCGGACGCTGGCTCACCACCCAACGCCGGGACTTCAGCAGGCTGAACGAGGAGCAGCAGCGCCGGCTCGGCGAACTCGGCGTGAAGACGGCCGTACGGGTGCGTAAGGCTGCGAAGACGGCCGCGGCCACCGGGCCACGCGCGGGCGGCGGGGCGTTCCAGAAGGGCCTGGAAGCCCTCGCCCAGTACATCGCGCGTACGGGCTCTATGAAGGTCCCCAGGGGGCACGTAGAGGCCGTGATCATCAACGGCGAGGAGCACGCCGTGAGGCTCGGAGTCTGGCTAAGCAACACCAAGAGCAGGCGCGACAAACTCGACCCGGCGCAGCGCGCCACCCTCACCGAACTCGGCGTGGAATGGGCGCAATAGAAGGCTGGTGTTCCTCGCGCTGGCGCTGCCGGAGCTTGACCGGCCAGTCCGCCCCTGCATCAACGTGGCCAGGCCGTCATCACCACCGCGACCACCCCCCTGGAACCGGAAGGCCAGGCGCAGGCCGGACTCGGCTACCCGGGCGGCAGCGGCAGCCCCGCTGCGCGCCTCGGCTCCAGGAAGTCCGTGCGGAAGATCTCCAAGGAGGCCCTGAGCAGCGGAATGCCCACCTCCGCGCCGAGGTGGACCAGCGTGGCCGTCTCCTCGTCCATCCGGAACTCCAACAAGAGGGCGCCACGCCCGGCAGCAGTCATCTCCACCACTTCCAGGGCGTCGAAGTCGTCGCTCCCGAGCACTGTGAGGGCGACGTACTCCCGGCCCTCCACGGAGAAACCCCGCATGTCCGTCCACCCCTCCCGTGACCGAACTCAGTCGGTGCCTCGTCCCCCGCGAATCGTACGACCTGCTCACCGGCCGTATCCCGCACCCCTGGCAGGGCGGTCTGTTGCCTGTGGGCGGAGACGACGGCAAGGGTGGTGTGGAGCAGGAACGGGCCGCGACCGGCTCGACCAGGCGCAGCGCGCCGCGCTCGCCGAACTCGGCATCGACTGGGCGCAGTGAGTCAGAAGAACGGGTTCTCGCCGTACTCGCTCAGGTCCAGGCCCCGTGCGGTGAGGTCGTAGACGTTGCGGGTGCGGTAGGCCTCGTTAAACAGTTCAAGCGACGCCGATAATTCCTCGGAAGCACGAGGTCCCGCCCGATCTTGCGATCGGGCGGGACCTCGTCACCACTCTTGCCTTAAGTCTAAGGACAGGATTCTGCGTGTGGGCAGGCCGATCGGCAGTGGCCATCCCCTGTACAGGTCAGGATGGATTGGTGTCTTCGATCTCGTTGAGGAGAGCCTTGCGCTCCTTTTCCGGGAGGGAGTCTTCGTTGACGCTGTGCATGGCCCAGGGGATGTCGCAGGGCCCCTCGTGGTTGGGGTCCGGGCACAGGACGTCGGTCAGCCGGTCCAGGAGTTCCTCATGCTCCTCCGGGGTGGCCACGATGGCCAGCTTCACCTGCCAGAGGCGACGTTCCTCTGGCGTGGTGCCGGGATCGGTCTGGTTTCCTTCACCCATCCTCGTTCCTCGTTCCTCGTCGGGTGCGGGATCTCGCCCTTGGGGGTTACGGCGGTCCTGGCGGGGAGGCACAGGCGCCACGGCATCTGTGCCTCCCCCCGGATGTGCCGTCAGCCGTCAGGGGCTGCAGCCACACCGACGGCCGTAGGTGCCCCTCCAGACCTGCCCGTAGTACGCGAAGCCCCAGGAGTAGTAGTTCGCGCTCCGCATCCAGTTGGGCGGGTTATGCCCGTGCATGGTCCGCGGGTTGTAGTTGCCGTCCCACCATTGCTTGGCCCTGTTCTTCGTGCAGTCGTACGCCTTGCAGTGCCGGGCATAGCAGCCGCGCGGCGCCTGGTTGACCGCGTCCCGCTTGGCGTCCTTCACCGCCTGTTCCTCGTTGGCGCCGGATCCGGCGCCCCAGACATATCCCTCGCAGTGCGAGCCGCTGCCGGCGAGCTGGCATTTGGCCTTGCACTTCCAAGCCCGGCCGTCGAGGTCGTTCTGGTTGACAGGATCGCCAGGATAGCCGTACCGGTTGGCCCCGCCGCCCTGGACGGGGTCGATCGACAGGAAGCGGCCGACGGCGGAGTCGTAGGCGACGTCCGGCGTCGGACCATCCCCGCTGGCGCGGGATCGACCAAGCCGACGGCCGCGGCTCCGTCATCACCGCAGGACCATCCCCGCGGGAGCGGGGTCGACGTGCAGTCACCGCCGAGCTGGTACCAGCCGCCCGGACCATACCCGCGGGCGCGGGTCGACACGGCAGTCGCCGCGTACCTCGTGATCTTCGGCGGACTATCCCCGCACGCGGGGTCGACTCGAACAGGTCGAGGCCCGGCTGAAGTCCGCCGGGACCATCCCCGCGGGCGCGGGGTCGACCTTCCGCCACCGTCCTTGGGGGCGAAGTTGAAGAGACCATCCCCGCGGGCACGGGGTCGATCCTCCCCCCGCGGTCATGATGAGGCTGCCAGTCGGACCATCCCCGCGGGGTCGACCGAGTGGCTGACGGTCAATGAGGTAGCCGAGCACGGACCATCCCCGCGGGTGCGGGGTCGACGGGGCGGCGCGTCGGGCGGGGCCGGTTTGCTCCGGACCATCCCCGCGGGGTCGACGTGGTCTGCGCGAGGAGCACGGTCCACAGGCCCGGACCATCCCTGCGGGCGCGGGGTCGACATCTCCGCCGGAGTGCCCGCGCTCGGATCCTTCGGGCCATCCCGGCGGGCGCGGGGTCGACCCCGTGATCTCCAGCCACTCGCCGAGCTTGAGCGGACCATCCCCGCGGGCGCGGGGTCGACACCATGTGGCCCAGCCGCTTCATCGGCCGCGACGGACCATCCCCGCGGGCGCGGGGTCGACGACCACTGTGGCGGGCGCCGTGTTCAGTTGGCCGGACCATCCCCGCGGGCGCGGGGTCGACCCGTCGGTGGTGTTCCGCTTGACCACGTCCGTCGGACCATCCCCGCGGGCGCGGGGTCGACCCCGGCCGGGCCCGTGTCCGGCGCTGGTTCCTCGGACCATCCCCGCGGGCGCGGGGTCGACCGCGGCGAGGCTGGCGAAGTCCACTGGCTCAGCGGACCATCCCCGCGGGCGCGGGGTCGACATGATCGTGGGGGCCGGTGTCGCGGCAGCCACCGGACCATCCCCGCGGGCGCGGGGTCGACCACGGTCCCCGCGGACGAGCCGGTCGACCACGCGGACCATCCCCGCGGGCGCGGGGTCGACCTCATGGCAGGAAACGACCCGCGCGCGCATGCCGGACCATCCCCGCGGGCGCGGGGTCGACGCTCCGCGACCACGGCCCGGGTGGAGAGCCACGGGACCATCCCCGCGGGCGCGGGGTCGACGCGGGAGCTGGTGGCGAGGAGTCGGCCGAACCCGGACCATCCCCGCGGGCGCGGGGTCGACGAAAAGCTCGTCCGCGAATACGATCCGCTTCCCGGACCATCCCCGCGGGCGCGGGGTCGACATGATGGCGCCCGCGTAGTCCGGACCTGCCGGCGGACCATCCCCGCGGGCGCGGGTCGACATGATGGCGCCCGCGTAGTCCGGACCTGCCGGCGGACCATCCCCGCGGGCGCGGGGTCGACCTGGACTGGTTCAGCGAGGTCCGGCTGGCCGCCGGACCATCCCCGCGGGCGCGGGGTCGACGTTTAGGCGGTCACTGACGGTGTCGAGGAGGGCCGGACCATCCCCGCGGGCGCGGGGTCGACGCGGCGGTCGCCGCCTATCTCGTCATCTTCGGAGGACCATCCCCGCGGGCGCGGGGTCGACTTCCGACATGGGCCTATTCACAGGCGACGCATCGGACCATCCCCGCGGGCGCGGGGTCGACGTCTCTACGGCTGGGGGGCCGTGGTCAGCGCCCGGACCATCCCCGCGGGCGCGGGGTCGACGGGACGGCACGCGCGGGGTTGACCAGGCCGGCCGGACCATCCCCGCGGGCGCGGGGTCGACCTACAGCGCCATCGACCGCGCCCTGCGATGGGCGGACCATCCCCGCGGGCGCGGGGTCGACCCCTGGGTGCCCCCCACCCCTGGCCCTGACCCCGGACCATCCCCGCGGGCGCGGGGTCGACGAGCAGATGTGGGAGCCGACCGTCGTCTACAACGGACCATCCCCGCGGGCGCGGGGTCGACCTGTGCGGGATGTGCCTGACCATCACCGCCGGTGGACCATCCCCGCGGGCGCGGGGTCGACACGGCCGGGCGGCCAGCACGCTGCCCGGCCGTCGGACCATCCCCGCGGGCGCGGGGTCGACGCGCCGATGCCGAGCAGGGCCGGGATCCAGAGCGGACCATCCCCGCGGGCGCGGGGTCGACACCCGCGCGTTTGCCCGTTTCCTCTTCTGCCCAGGACCATCCCCGCGGGCGCGGGGTCGACGAGCGCCCCAACCGGCCGCCAATCAGCGCCAGCGGACCATCCCCGCGGGCGCGGGGTCGACCTCGGCCTGCCAACCACGCGCGCGGACGAGGACGGACCATCCCCGCGGGCGCGGGGTCGACACTTTCTGAGCTGGGGCTTTATCGGCCCAGGGGGCTGTTTTCGTTCAGTTGCTTCTGGGGGCGGGCGGAGAGGATCAGACCGTCGAAGTCGACGGGCTGCCAGCGGTCGCGGCCTGCGGTGCGTACGGCCCAGCCCTGTTCGTTGGTGGCGGGTTCGATGAGGATGGCCTGGCCGTCGCCGATTCTGGTGGCCAGGAGTTCCCAGAGGCGGTCGCGGATGCGGCGGCTGGGGTTGCCGACGAATACGCCGGCGCTGGCCTCCACCATCCAGCGCGTGAGGTGTCCGCGGAGGCCTTCCGGCGCCGCGATGAGGATGATGACGGTCATCGTGTCGGCTCGGCCTCGTTGATTTCGGGTCCGATGACCGCGATGTGGTTGTCGGTCATGCCGTGTGCCGAAAGATCCGCGTGGCCGGCGTAGTTGGTGCCGCCCGGGACGGCGCCGAGGTGTTCGTCCCACAGGAGGTTCGCTTCGGGATCCTCAAAGTCCGTTCCTTCGGGAGTGAGGAGGTTCTTGACGTCGGTGACGATGCGGCCGAGGAGTTTGTCGCGGGCGATGAGGTCGCGGAGGCCCAGTCGGGCGTCGCGCTCTTCTGTGAGGCCTTGCGCTGCAAGGTCGAAGGCGAGCGGGATGGTGTATTCGGCCTTGTAGAGGTCCGCGATGTCCAGGACGAAGGACGTCGCCTTGCCGGTGTGGACGAAGCCGAGTCCCGGGCTGGCGCCGAGTCCGATGATGACGGCGTGGCAGATACCGTAGAGGGCGGCGTTGGCTGCCGATAGAAGGCGGTTGAGGTCGTCGCCTGCCGCGAAGGCGTCGCCGGCTTTGTAGACGCGACCGTTCCAGGTGACGCCGGTGCGGGCGGCCTGGGCGCGGTAGTACTTGCGGACGCGGGCGCCTTCGCGGCCGCGGAGTTGCTGCATGGTGAAGGCAGAGACGTCCTCGCCGGGGAAGCGCATGCTGTACATGGTGCGGGCGACGGCGAGGCGCTCCTTGGGGCGGGTGACGAGCCAGGCCTGGCGGTGGAGGAGGCCGGCGCCCCGGCTGGGGCCGAGGCCGGCCGCGTACATGCGGACGCCTTGCTCGCCTACCCAGCACACGGTGGTGCCGGAGTCGGCGAGCAGGCGGATGGCCCCGTGGGTGACGCGTGTGCCGGGGCCGAGGAGCATGACGGCCACCATGGCTGCGGGGACCCGGACCGTTTGTCGCTTGTTGATGATGACGACGGCGTTCTCGTCACGGTCCAGGTGGCTTCGCTCCACGTAGACGCTGGAGACGCGGTCGACGAGGCGGTGGAGGTCCTGGGGGTCGGCCTTCCACCAGATGTCGGGCACGGGTGGTCATTCCCTTTCAGGGAGCGGGGCGAGGGTGAGCAGTCCGCATCCGTAGGCCTTGGAGGGGCCGATGCCGGCCAGGAGGCGTTCGGTGAGCAGGGCGGGGTCGGTGATGCGCAGGCGCCCTTCGAAGGTGACGGAGTTCATGACGACCTGGGCTTCCTTCGGGGTGACCGGCCTTTTGCCGAAGGAGCGGCGTTGGCGGGTGGTGATGCGGATGTCGCGTGGGGGCTCGTCGTCGGCGTTGCGGGTTTCGTCCAGGTGCAGGGCTGTGGGGACGTCGAAGCCCCAGCGTGTGGTGCGGGTGAGGAACCAGTCGAGTTGGGCGGTGGCGGTGCGGTGTCCGAGGCGGAAGCCGCGCTGCCGGCCGCCGGCGTCGATGCGTGTCTGTTGACGCGCGGTGGGTTTGTCGGGGCGGGTGGTGTTCTGGACGGGGTTGGCGGTGAGGCGGAAGGCGAAGCTGCGCCCGGGGGCCAGCTGCTGCAGGAGCGGGGCGTAGTCGCGTATGGCGTAGTGCTCGCCGTCGGCGCCGGGCCATCCGGCCTGTTCGACGAGGTGGGTCCAGTCGGGTTTGTCGGTGGTGAGGACGAACAGGTGGGGGCGGTGTGGGTTGTCCGGGTCGAGTCGCCACAGGGTGCGTGCCTGTTCGGGCAGGCCGGGGAGACCGCCTTGGACGGCAGCGTGCATGGCACGCGGGCTGGCAAGGAGTTTTCGGCTTTCGGCGCGCAGGGGGTTGATGCGAATGCGGGAGAGGTAGGGCATGTCGGTCACCAGCCCAGGAGGGCGAAGGGGTCGTGGCCGCCGGTGTTCCGGGGGCGTGCGGGGTCGGGTGTGAGGCCGGTGGGGGCTTCCAGGTAGGTGTGCCGTGTGCGGCGGGTGGTGAAGGTCCGGCCCTTGGGGGCGAAGGACAGGGGGACGTCGTCGCGGACTTCGTCTCCTGCCGGGTCGTCGAGGGTGGCGGGCAGGTCGATGTGGGCTGCGTTGCCGTTCTGGCGACCCCACCGCCTACGTACGGCGGGGGCGGCCTGCCAGGGCTCCGCGCGCAGAGCGTCTTCGAGGGGCCCGGTGCGCTGCCCGAGGGACAGGGGCTGTGCGGGTACGCAGGAGCGGCGGCCCAGGGCGAGGGGGAAGGCGGGGTGGCCTACGGCGTGTTCGAGGGTGGTGATGAGACCTTCGGGGCCTTCCACTGCAGCGAGGAAGACGGCGTCCTGAAGGTAGAACCGCTGGGTGATGTGGGTGTGCTTGGCGGGTGAGGTGGGTTTCTGCTGGCCCTTGGCGGTCACGGCGGCGGAGAGAAGTGGCTGGCCGCGGTAGTCGCTGACGGTGTGGTAGTCGCGCAGGATGCTGCCGGGCTGGTCGATGCGGATGCCCAGGGCAAGCGCGGCGAGGTCGTCCAGGGCCGCGTGGCGTGAGCGGCCGGCGGCTGCGGCGAGGAGGCCGACGATGCCGGATTTTGTGGGTTCGGGTCGGGTTTCGCGCCGGTTGAAGGTGCTGCGGTCCCCCCATGACTGAAGGGGGCCGGCGAGTCGGAGAAGGAGGACGGAGTTTGGGTCGGGGGTGGTCACGCCTGGGCTCCCAGGGCGGTGGTGATGCGGGCGCGCAGGGTGGTGCGCAGGTCGGCGAAGGTGACGGAGTCGCCGAAGGCTTGGGCGAGGGTTTCGGCGGTGTCCTTGGTGCGGGGTTCGCTGGTGGTGAAGGTGTGGCTGGCTGCGTTGTAGAGCGGGGTGTCTCCCCATACCTGTGTGGCGGTGATGTGCTCCTCGGCGAGTCGGCGGGCGGAGTTCGCCTGGATACCGGCTTCCGCTGCCACGGGCTCCTCGAAGGCGGAGACCAGGTTGACCGGCTGGTCGGTGCGGACGACGACCGCCACGAGGCTGGGCCGGGTTCGGTGAGCGAAGGAATTCTGGTAGCCGGTGGGCGTGGACAGGGAGAAGCTGTCAACGAAGTGGTCGAGCGCGTCGAGGGCGGCTTCGGTGTCACCGCCGAGGTTGTCGGTGAGCTGGGCGAACCCGACCGTGGCGTAGCGGTAGAGGGTGGCGGAGTTGAAGCCGATGGTGCCGATCATTCCGGCGCCGGTTTCATCCTTCTCGTTCTGGTCGTCGACGGCGGTGAAGTAGTCGAATTCGAGTTGCGCCTCGTGGGTGGAGAGCGCGTGGGCGACCTGTACGGCAGCATCGACGTTGAGTTTGGGGATGTCGGCGACCATGCGGCCGAACAGGGCGACGCCCACGGGGTGCCCGGTCGTGAGGGTCTCTGCGACGGGTAGTTCCTTGACCGCCTCGGCCAGGGCCTTTTCGTCCAGGGCTGCCAGGTCGGTGGCGCGGTCGTTCACCAGGGCGGCGACCTCGTCGAGCTGGGCGTTGCCGTAGAAGAGGAGGTATGCGGTGTCTCCGGCTTTCTTACCTTGGCTCAGGCCGAGCTGGGCGAGGAGTGCGGCGGCGATCCGTCGGGCGCCGTCGTGATCCAGGTCGGTTGTGTTGCTCTTGATCCGCGTGACGAGTTCGTTGGTGATGCGCTTGGTCCGCGTGGCGCGCTCGGGCTCAGGGATCTGGGCGTCGAAGTGTCGGCGGGATGCTCGCTTCCAGGCCTGGGAGGAGACGCGGGAGCGGCGGACTCCGCCGTAGATGGCTTCTTTGGGGTTTCCCTGGTCGTCCCGGTTGAGGTTGGCGGGCGGGACGGTCTGGATGACGTGCACATCGATGTAGAGGCGCTGGTTCATGGGATGGCTCCAGGTTGTGGGTGTGGGCAGTGCGCGGCGGGCCCGCGGCCGGAGCGCGACTGGAAGGAGGGCGTCTGCGCCGGGCGGGGGCTGGGGTTTGCTGTCGGTCAGCAGCCGGGTTGCGGGGATGCTGTCTTCTGGGTCCAGGCGTAGTAGTCCAGGCCCCAGCGGCGGCGTACGCGGGTGCGTGACTCGGGCCGGTTCCAGTGGAGGATGTCGGAGGCCAGCTGGTTGTAGTCGAGGGGCTGCTTGATGTCCCTGAGCTGGGTGATCAGGCCGCGCAGCCGGAGCTGGAGGGCCGGTGTCGATGTCGCGGAGAACGTCTGCTGGAAACGGGAGTCGACTGCCGCCTCGCTGGTGCGGTCGTGGCGCCGGAGCTCGAGCACGGCCCGGCCGAGGCCGACTGCGTCACGGTGCATCGGCCGGTCCTGGCTCTGCTGGTGCAGTCCGTAGAGGGCGAGTGCCATGTGCTCGGCCTCCTGTGCGGCCGAGACCTCTCCGCGGCGTGCGGCGAAGTCGTCGACCGGGCAGGTGTAGAACGGGAACATCTCGAGCACGGTTCCGGCGGGGCGGCCGAGCCCCCTGCGCAGCACCGCGAGGTCTTCCCCGGGCGGGCGTTTCTCGGCCGCTGTGCCGGTCTTGCGGCGCCAGGTGCCGTCCGCGGCGATGTAGCGGTGCCAGATTCTCTGCTGTGTGTGGTCTTCTTCGGTCATGACCGTGTCCAGACGTGATGAGGGTTCTGTGTCACAGGAGGGCATGCTTCTGTGTCACAGGAGGGCATGCTGGGATGCCCTGGGGGCGTGGTCGGATTGATCCGGCCTGGGCGTGGCCGGCTGGTAGCGCCTCGACAGGGCTGTCGTGTGTCGTCTACTGACTGTCTGAATGTGCGCTGTTGCGGCGAAGGGCGTCGGCCCGGTGGAGGATTTCCGCTCGGCGTCTGAGGAAGGAGGCCTCGGCCAGCGGGACGCGGTGCGTACGCTCGGGCTTCCCCTCTCCCTGGGAGGTGCTTCTCCCCGTGTAGGCCCCGACGGGGACTGCCTGCAGGAGGCGGTCAGCGATCTCCCAGCTGCGACGCCAGGCGAGTTGTTCCCATGCGAGCTGGCCGGCTTCGATGCGCTCGAGGTCCTCCAGCCCTCTCATTCCTGTCAGCATGCGTCGCACCAGCGGGTCCAGGGCGTGCAGGATGAGTTCGCCGGGGCGCTGTCCCTTGTCCCAGGGGATGGGTTCGGTGCCGAGCGCACGCCGCAGGTCTGCCGAGAGATGGTTGACTGCTGTGGCCAGCTGTTCTGCCTGTTCGGCGACTTCGAGGAGGGCTGAGCGGACATCGCTGTCGGTGTCGAGGGCGGCCAGCGGCAGGGGCAGGGCGTCGAACATCACGTCGTCGATGACGGCCGACTGGTTGCCGTACGCGATGCCGGTGAGTTCCACACGCAGCGGATAGGCCTCGCCCAGCTCGGGCATGAGGGCGCCGGCCTGGTCCAGGAGTTTGCTGGTGGCGAACCCGCTCGTCTTCTCTGAGGCGTCCCGGGTCTGCCGCTCGGGTGCCAGGAGTGCGTCGAGCCCACGCCACGCGGCCTTGCCCGGCTGGAGGCGCAACGGGCGGCGGGGCGGGGTGGTGCCGCGTTTGTCCTTTGCCGTGCTTCGGCCGCCGGCCGGTTCCACGCGCCACATGGTGTGCGGTTCGGTCTCGGGCGTATGCGGCATACGGTCCCCGGCGGCGACCAGGACCCGGGTCACCCGCAGGCCTTCATCGGTCGCTTCCGGAAAGAGCCGGATCCGGCGGGACTGCCAGGTCCACAGGTCCAAAAGCCCCTGGGGGGCTCGTGTCTGCCATTGGGGTGTGCCGGCTGGCCGCGGAGCGGCGGGGTCTCGTCTTTCCCACTGCGGGAGGTCACTCGACGTCGGTGGTGCACCGACCGGGATGTTCAGCAGCAGTGTCTCGAAGAGTGTTCTGCCGGCCAGCAGGGTGACACCCATCTGCCCGAGGGGACCGGTCGGGTTTCCGGTGGTCTTTCCTGCCTTCGTCTGCGGGTCGCCCACCGCACCCGTTTTGATCGCTGCGGTGTCCCAGCACTGTGTGTGCAGCAGCCAGTGTGCTGCCTGCGCCGGAGTCAGCGAGAAGGCGTCGCCCTCCGTACGGGAAGCGAACAGGGGTACGTTGTTGCCGGTGGCTGCGGTCGCGACGATCAGCCCGGCGTTCTTCGTCTCGCCCTTCGCGGTGGACAGCCCGGCGACCTGGCCGAAGGGCTGCACGGGATCGAAGAGGTCGAACAGTCCTCGGTGCGCGTCCAGATATTCCTGGAGCCTGCCACGCTGCTCGGGCGACCACTGCCCTTGGGAGTACCAGTGCATCCACTCGCGCTCATCGGCCGGGCGGCCCAGGGCGGCGACGATCACGGGGAGCAGGACCTGCCGGAACACAGCCGGCTTCTGTGTGGGGATCTCCACCACCGGGTCGCCGAACTCGTGCGCCTCCAGCAGCGTTGTGAGCAAGGGGCGTTCCTGGGCCGGTTCTCCCGCGGTTGACGGTAAGAGCAGCCAGGGATCGTCCGTCAGGGAAAAGGCATGAGTCATCGGTACCCCTTGGTGGAATCTCTTATGTTTGAAGCTAGCAGTGGCGTCGGGGAGTTCGGGTGCGTTCTCCACAAACGGCTGCGACAATCCGGGAGTTGGCCTCGCCTGCGGACCTTCAGGTCCGTGCTGCGGGGATGGTCCCCTCTTCTGTTTGCGTCACAGACCGGGGTTCGCTTCGTCCCTGCGTCAGCGGGGTACCGAGCCGCCGGGCTCCGGCCCGGCGGCTCGCCGGGCCCATGGGGCGGCTGCCGGTGCAGCCGACTGCGGGCTCCTCTACATCTGCCGGAGCCCGAACTCTTCGTCGTAGGACACGGTGAAGTCGCCTACGCGGGCTCTGTGTGATGCGTCCAGCACCAGGGCGCGGCTCCGCCGCAACCACGGATGCCCGTGCCAGCCGGGCAAAGGACGCAGCTCCAGAGCCGGTCGTGTGAGCTTGGAGGGCAGCCTCACCGTCGAGCCCAGCACCTCCTCCAGCAGGTCCGGGGCCACATCTCCGTTGACGCTGAGGGCGCGGCCCCCCAGGGTCCGGAAGACCGCGTCGCCCTCGTCCTGGACCACGAGTACGACCTCGACGGATTCGTCGCCGTCACGCACCGCTGCCCGCAGCGAATCCTCATCGCCGCCCGCGGTGGATCCGCCGTAGTGCAGACCCGCCAGTGTCCGGCGCTCGTGCTCACCGTGCGGAGTCAGCAGGAACTCTCGCGCCTTCTCCGCGCGGGCGCGGTCCCGGTCGTTCTGCTCCCGGGCGGCAGCCTCGCCCGCCTCCTGCCACGCTTCGGGCAGCAGCGAGGTATCCGTCCCGTACACGCTGTCCACCAGCCCGGGTACGTCTGCCGGAACCGACCATCCCTCGCCCGCACCGGGCAGTACGGCAGCGGTCCGCAGCAGCAGATGACGCCCGTAGATCATCTCGCTGGCGAACACGAAGGCCGGCTCACGGCCCTCGCACGGCTGGAAGCCGGTGACGAACGTCTTGGGCGTGCGCAGTCGGCCCGGGCGCGCTGTGCCTTCGTGCCGGTGCAGCCGTCCGATGCGCTGCAGCAGGAGGTCGACGGGGGCCAGATCCGTGACGAGCAGGTCTGCGTCGACGTCAAAGGACTGCTCGGCGAGCTGGGTCGCCACCAGGATGAGTCGTCCGCCCGGAAGGCGGGGCGTCCGCGGCCCCAGCAGACGCAGGCTCTCCTCCGTCAGATCGGCACGCCGGGCCACCGTGAAGCGGGCGTGCAGGAGTCGCACTTCGGCGTCACCGAATCGGCCGCGCAGTTCCTCGTAGGCGCTCTGCGCCCGCGCGACGGAGTTGCGGATGACAAGCGCGGTCCCTCCGTCGGCGAGTTCGTCCGCCAGCAGATCACCTACTGCGGTATCCGCCTCGATCTGCAGGCGCTTTCGTTCTTCTCGCGTGGATCGTGCACCCGGCATCGTCTCCGGCATCACGCGCACGGCGACCTGGAGGTCTGCGCGCCAGCTCTCCGTCGCCTCTCCGTGGAACTGCGCCTCCCCGGAGGCCGCCAGCCAGGCGGCCGTGACACGCGGATAGCCCTGCGGAGCCGGAACGTGCGCCCGGAACTCCTCCTGCGAGGCAGCACCGGCAAGGTAGGCCTCGAACAGCGCCTGCCTCTGAGCGGGGGCAAGCGTCGCGGAGAGAACGATCACGGGCACGCCCGCCTGGCCCAGCCAGCGCAGCGCTTCCGCCAGGAACTGGCTCATGTACACGTCACACGCGTGGACTTCGTCCAACACCACGACCTTGCCCGCAAGCCCGGCCATCCGCAGCATGACATGCCGTGTACGGGTGGCCGCGTACAAGAGCTGATCGACGGTGCCCACGACGAACGGGGCCAAGAGCCCGCGCTTCGGCCCGAGGAACCACTCCGCGGGGGCCTTCCGCTCCTGCCCGCCGCACACTTCGCGCTGGACACCGTAGGGGTCGTCGTCCATCCCGAACTCGTCGACTCCCTCAAACGCCTCGTCCGCGAACGCTCCCGCGTTCTCCAGCAGAGCCTTCCACTCCCGGTTGAAGGCCCTCTTGCCGTGCAGCAGTACCACCCGGGAAGCGAGGTCCGGGTCGATCGCCTCCAGCCACCGCCGGGTGCGGGTGAACATGGGATCGCTGGTCGCCTGGGTCGGCATCCCCACAAAAACACCGTCCGCACCGAACCTGGCAGCCAAAACTTCCGCCGCCGCCTGAGCGGCCTCCGTCTTGCCCTCCCCCATGGGCGCCTCGATCACCATCAGCCCCGGACCGCCCATACTGCGCGCAGCACCGACCACCATGGCCTGCGACGGCCGTAGCGCGTATCCGAACCGGTCCCGAAACGCTTCGGGTGGCGCAGCGGTCAGGGCCCCCCAGCCCCGCTGGAGGCCCAGCGCCGTCCACCCCGCCGCCGCCCGTTCACGGGAAGCATCCAAACTCACCTGCTTGAGGTCATCCAGGCCGTTGAAGAAGCGTTCGTCACTGGCGATCCAGTCCGCCATGACCACCAGACCACTGAGCTGCAACTGCAGCGCCCGCGACGGGACCGCCACAGGCTGCAGCTCACTGAGGGCCCCGAACCCCAGCTCCCGGGTGAAAACATCCAGCACCGCCTGCTGAACCTGGCGCCAGACCCCCCTCCCCCTCAACTGCCCCTTGGCCGTCCTGGGCTCCTGAACGTCCCGCAGCGATGGAAACGCGCCATGATGCCCCGCCACCAGAGGCCACACCCAGTCCACCTGCTCCGGGCCCCAGCCGGCCGAGGCCAACAGCTCACGCGCCATCAACCCACCGGCCCAGTCGTGACGCCAGCGCCTCTGGCTCCTCGCCCCCGCCACAGCAGCCGCCTCGACCCAGGTCAGCCCCGACCCTCGCACCGCCTCCGCACCCTCGGACCACAGACGCTGATGCACCGGCGTCGCCTTGCCGCAATCGTGGACCCCGCACACCCAGGCAAACAGCCCTCGCCCGCGCCCCGGCCCACCGGCGACCGCATCCAGGGCCCACCGTGTCGAAGGAGCAAGGAAGCCGTCCCACAGCAACTCGGCTACCGCAGCAGTGTCCAGGAGGTGCGCCATCAGAAGGTTCGTGGTGCCCCCAGCCCGCTCACGCGACTTGCCCCACAACACCTCCATGGCACTCACGACACAAGGCTCGTACCGCTCATGCAGTTGCTGTAAGTCCATCAGCCCTCCACGCCCTCCTCCGACGAACACCAGACAGTAGAGGCCACCACTGACAACACACCTTGACCTGTGAAAATCGAACCCCCATCCCCCGAGACCCTCAACCCTCAGGAGACCCCTACGGGCATACAGGAGACTGAGACCATCGCCACGGGTACGGGGGCGACGTGGCTGGCTCCCTCACCATCGGCGGGGACAGAGGACCATCCCCGCGGATGCGGGGGCGGCCGGTACCGGCCGCAGCCTTCGGCGACCAGCCTCGGACCATCCCCGCGGGTGCGGGGGCGACCACGTGGGCCGAGAAGGTGGGCGACGCCCTGCCGGACCATCCCCGCGCGTGCGGGGGCGACCTCGGCATGGTGGCCGAGGTCACCTACGGCACCGGACCATCCCCGCGCGTGCGGGGGCGACTCGCACGGGTTGTCTGGCATGGCGGATCAGCCCGGACCATCCCCGCGCGTGCGGGGGCGACAGCTTCTGCATCTTGAACTGCGCGAGCTTGACCGGACCATCCCCGCGCGTGCGGGGGCGACAGATCACAGGCCTGATCGCTGCGCTCGCCGCGCGGACCATCCCCGCGCGTGCGGGGGCGACTTCTGTGCGTCCTGGCGGGCGGTCTCGGCCTCCGGACCATCCCCGCGCGTGCGGGGGCGACTCCTTCACGGCGGCGATGGTGGCCACCATGCGGGGACCATCCCCGCGCGTGCGGGGGCGACTGGCTGTGGTGCCACGGACACAGGAGCTGTAGGGGACCATCCCCGCGCGTGCGGGGGCGACGCTGCCGTAAGGTCCGCCAGCCAGTAGCCCCGCGGACCATCCCCGCGCGTGCGGGGGCGACCTCAGGCCGTCACGGTGCATGGCAATCAGGGTCGGACCATCCCCGCGCGTGCGGGGGCGACGCGGCCGGTGGGAAGCTCTCGCCATCGCCTCTCGGACCATCCCCGCGCGTGCGGGGGCGACTCGCCCTTGTCGGCCTTGCCGCGCTTGATGACCGGACCATCCCCGCGCGTGCGGGGGCGACGATGCCTCCGGACGCCGCGGCATCCGGGGCTGCGGACCATCCCCGCGCGTGCGGGGGCGACTCGAGCGTGGGCACAGCGGTCCCCACGAGCAGAGGACCATCCCCGCGCGTGCGGGGGCGACAAGAGGTGAGTTTGAGGGGGTCAGTGATCCAGGGGACCATCCCCGCGCGTGCGGGGGCGACGACTCCCGGGCGGTGGCCTCCATCTCGGCGGCCGGACCATCCCCGCGCGTGCGGGGGCGACTCGAACACCCGGCGGGCCAGCTGCTCGACCCGCGGACCATCCCCGCGCGTGCGGGGGCGACCCCAAGAACGCGGGGACGATCAGCTTCTTCCACGGACCATCCCCGCGCGTGCGGGGGCGACGTAGGAGAGCTGTCGCTCGCACGGCTCGCCGACGGACCATCCCCGCGCGTGCGGGGGCGACAATGTCGGCATCCGGCCCCGGCCGTCCACCGACGGACCATCCCCGCGCGTGCGGGGGCGACGTGCTCACCCCGTCCGGCGGGATGCACCTGTACGGACCATCCCCGCGCGTGCGGGGGCGACCAGGCGGTTGTATCGCTCGCCCGCGCGAATCTCGGACCATCCCCGCGCGTGCGGGGGCGACAAAAGCAGGCCGAGGAGACCCTGGAAAAGGCTCGGACCATCCCCGCGCGTGCGGGGGCGACACTTTCTGAGCTGGGGTTTTGTCGGCCGAGATGGCTGTTCTCGTTCAGTTGCTTCGGGGGCAGAGAGGATCAGCCAACTACGAGTCGACAAGCTTTCACCCGGCGTGGTGTCACGACGGTATCTCCTACCCCCGCGGACCGGAATGCTCCGGTCAATTCGAAAACCGGACAGGGCGGATGTGGTGCTGCGTACCGTTGCCT
>NZ_JBSGQV010000065.1:0-17781 GCF_053606025.1 Streptomyces sp. NPDC055254
TGGGGCATGAAGCCCATGTCTGCCATTTGGTCGGCTTCGTCGAGGACGGTGATCGCGACTTGGTTGAGTCGGCAGTCGCCGCGGTCGATGAGGTCTTTGAGGCGTCCGGGTGTGGCGACGACGACTTCGGCGCCTGCGCGTAGTGAGCCGGCCTGCTTGCCGATCGACATGCCGCCGACGACGGTGGTCAGGCGCAGTTTGACGGCGCGGGCGTAGGGGGTGAGGGCGTCGGTGACCTGTTGGGCGAGTTCGCGTGTGGGGACGAGGATCAGCGCGAGGGGTTGGCGGGGTTCGGCGCGTTGTCCGGCGGTGCGGGCCAGGAGTGCGAGGCCGAAGGCGAGGGTTTTGCCGGAGCCGGTGCGTCCGCGGCCCAGGACGTCGCGTCCGGCGAGGGAGTTGGGGAGGGTGGCGCCCTGGATGGGGAAGGGCACGCTCATGCCTTGGGTGGTGAGTGCGGCGAGGAGTTCGGCGGGCATGTCCAGGTCGGCGAAGGCCTCGACCGCGGGCAGCGCGGGAGTGATCGTCTTCGGGAGGGCGAACTCGCCCTGGACAGCGGCGGGCCGACGGCCGTAACCACCCGAACGCCCGGAACCACCGGAACGGCTCGGGGTGGACGAGCCGAATCGGCTCCCCCGACCCGAACCGGATCCCGTGCCGAAAGCAGGACCGCCGGTGCGGCTGCGGGTGCGGGAGGAACGGTCGTTCGTACGTGTGGGGTTCATTCAGAACCTTCCTTGATACGGCGCGTACCAAGGAATTCCCGCTGCGGCAGAGCAGCACGGGGAATCACGAGAACGGGCCGAATGGAATGCGAAAGCGCAGCTGCCCCGACACGAAATCTGTGCGGGTTCAGGCGCTGAAATGGGGACCGCAGGTAAAACACTGCGGGGAAATGTACGCAGCTGGGGCCCGCACCCCGAGGGATGCGGGCCCCAGCTACACAATGCGCGTCAGCGTCAGGCGGGAACGATGTTCTCGGCCGTCGGGCCCTTCTGGCCCTGTGCGATGTCGAAGGTGACCTTCTGGCCTTCGATCAGTTCGCGGAAACCCTGGGCGGCGATGTTCGAGAAGTGGGCGAACACGTCGTCGCCGCCGCCGTCCTGCTCGATGAAGCCGAAGCCCTTGGCCGCGTTGAACCACTTCACGGTGCCAGCAGCCATGTCATATCTCCTTTGGGGCAGTGCACCGGTATCCGCCCTGTGCGGACACCGCGTCGCCGCGATGATGCCCCGTCCGGAAAATTCCCCGGAAATATGAAGCGCTTCGGTGTGTGTGGGGCGAGGCCGACCGACTGAAGACGCTTGAAGTTTTTGGGTACCAAAACTGCAACCGAGAACGACAGTAGCACGCGGCTGTGGCCCGCGTACGTCAGAAATTTCCGCTCTCTGCGCTTCGAAAAGAAACTCTCCGCGCGGGGTCTGTTAAATCCTTCCACCGCCGGGACAGGTATTGCTCCGTCCCGGCCACAGCGTCGGGACGGCCGCCGCGAACTCGGGCGTGGTCCGCGACGCCGGGAAACGTCCGGACGGCAAACCAGCCCCAGGTCGCCGACCTGGGGCTTCCATGGCGCGGCTCACGTTGCGATGAATCCGGAGCGGAGCGCGTGATCAGATCCATGGCGCCCGGTCAGCTCTGTCCGTACTCGGTCCACGGACGGAGTTTCTCCGGGTTGCGGACCGCCCACACGCGAGTGATGCGGCCGCCGGCGAGGCTGAACGCCGCCACGGTCACGGTGACGCCGGCGTGCTGGGCGACCAGCCCGGGCAGGCCGTTGACCGTCCGCTCCAGGAGCGTGAGCCCAGGGGCTTTGTCGGCGATGTGGATCAAGTACTGGGCGATGCGCTCGCTGCCCTCGACCGGTCGCAGGACCGTGCCGACCAGGCCGCCGCCGTCGGCGGTCATCGTGGCGTCGGGATCGAGGAGGCCGACGAGGGCCTCGATGTCCCCGGCCTCCCACGCCTCCTTGAAATGCCGCACCAGACCGGCCTGCCCGGCCGTCTGGACCGCAGGTGCCCGTCCGGTGCGAATACGTCGACGGGCCGAGGACGCCAGCTGCCTGCAGGCCGCGGGCGTCCGGCCGACGATCTCGGCGATCTCGGCGAAGGGGTAGCGGAAGACGTCGTGCAGGATGAACGCCACGCGTTCGGCCGGCGTCATCGATTCCAGTACGACGAGGAAGGCCATGCTCACCGACTCGTCCAGGGTGATCCGGTCGGCGGGGTCGGCCGGCTCGGCCCTGCCGCCGCTCGCCGCCCCGCTGATCCACTCCGTAGGGTCGGGCAGCGGCTCGGGTATCCATGTGCCGACGTAGCGCTCGCGCCGGGCCCGCGCCGAGCCGAGCGTGTCCAGGCAGATGCGGCTGGCCACCGTCGTCAGCCAGGCGCCGGGCGATTCGATGGCCTCCTGCCGTTGCCGCGACATCGCGTACCAGCGGGTGTAGGTCTCCTGTACGGCGTCCTCGGCCTCGGCCAGCGAACCGAGCAGCCGGTAGGCAAGATTGATCAGCTGACGCCGCTCGCCGACGATCGCGCTCAGGCCCGGCTCGGACCGGTCACGCCCTGGCTCGGACGGGGTGCTCATGGTCGCGACGCTCCCTGGTTCTACTCGTCCGATTCCGCTCCCGACGCTTCGACGGAACACCGCGTCGAATGGCGAGGCCGGTGCCTCGCCTCACATTTCCCGGGCCTACGTCGTCGGACTGGCGAGACACTACCGATCCACCGCCGTGAGGCGGAAGAGGGGACCGCGTCATGGCCACACCGACGACGGCAGTACCGCGCAGACTCACGTTCCTGCAGGTCGCGATCGCCCTGCAGACCTTGGCCCTCTTCTTCCAGGCGGTCACCGCCGGACTGCTGCTGTCCTCGTCCCACGGCCTCGTACTGCACGACGCCGGGTCGAAGGTGATGTACGGCGCATCGATGCTGTACGTGCTCGCCGCGTTCCTGGCGTGGCGGCCGGGCGGCGGTTCGCCGCGCCCCGTCCTGTACGCGGCCGGCTTCCTCGTACTCGCTTCGGTCCAGGTGGCGCTGGGCATCGCGCACATACCGTCGCTCCATGTCCCCCTGGGAGTCCTGATGTTCGGCCTGAGCCTGCTGGCGCTGGGCCAGGCACCGCGCACCCGCGGGCCGAAGCGCTCAGGCACCCGGCCGGGTGCGCAGATGGCGCGGGACGCCTGAGCAAGCCCGGCCCACGGCTTCGCACGACTCCTGTCTGCCGTGGGGTAACCCCTGGGCTCCCAGCGTTCGTGCGCTACAGGGCTCATCGTCCACCCACTTCTATGGCGCGTCGCTCCTCTCGGTTCGGTCCTCCAGCGGCAGATCGCATAGCGTCAAACCGGGGTGACGGTTTATGCTCGGGCTGTGCGAGCCGCCAGTGAACCTCTGACCGACGACGAGAAGGCCGACCTGGACGACGCCCTCAAGGCCGTCCGCCGGGCCGAGCAGGCTCTTGCGCGGGCGCAGGCGCACCTCAATCACACGGTGGGCCGGATCGGCTCCGCCGACCGCTACGGGCAGAAGGCTGCGGCAGGCCGCCGCGTCGGCTGGTCCCGCCAGCACGTCACCACCCTTGCCAACGCCTACCGTGCGGGCGAACTTGACCAGGCGGAGAGGACCGAAGCCGCATGAGTACCGCGCCCCAGCCGTCCACTGTCCCGCAGCCGCCCGCTCAGCCCGAGGCGATCCGCGCTGCCCTCGCCCAGGTAGCCCCGCAGTTGCTCGCCGAATTCGACCGCGATCGCGCAGCCAGCACCGCCCGCGCGCGCGCCGAGGTTTCCGCCATTCCCCTCCGCACGTTCACGGAGGCGTGGGCCGTTGAGGTGGCCATTGCCCGACACACGGAGACCGCCGCCCGACTCCACGTGCTGGAGGCCCGCGCCGGAGAGGTCACCGACCTCGGCCGGGCCCGAGACATCGCCGCCGAGATCAGCCGCATCCGCAGGGCCGCCGCAGCCGAGGCCGGCCTCCGTGCCGCTGACGGGGCCGCCCGCTGACCGACGACCGCTGGGTGTGGGAGTACGCGTTCCACGCCGAGGACGAGGTGGGCTACCCGAAAGTTGTGCGCGATGAAGTGACGGCCGTCGCGGACCAGATCGTCGAGCTGGCCAACCTCGGCATCGCCCCGTCCGGACTCGGCGACCCCACCCCCGGTACGGCTCGCCGTCACATGCTCCCCTCTGGCGGGTGGTTCGAGACCCAGGCGCTTCCGCGGATGAGGCCGCGCCTCTTGGCCGTGGTCCTGGTCGTACCGCCGCCGCACTTGCTCTGACACACAAGGGCATGTGGTGCGGGGGTGGTGCGCGGCGCCAGGAAGGCCTGGGCAACAAAGAAGCCCCAGGTCGCTGACCTGGGGCTTTGGTGTGGAGCGGATGACGGGAATCGAACCCGCGCTATAAGCTTGGGAATCACCGATCTTCCGCGCTTCATCCGGCTGTTGACCAGCGGAAACGGGTGCCAGGGCGAACGCTGATGCTCTTCCTGGCACCCGCCGTTGACCGTTGTTCCCCGTCCCACCTGGCACGCGTCTGGCACGGGCAAGCCTTCTGGTCCGTAGCTCTAGCCAGACCGGTCAGCGAGGGTCATACCGGCCGCCCGGAACCCTCCCAGGGGTACTACTGGCCGCCATTAATTGCTGCGGTTGCGGTACCCAACTGCTGTACGCCCGCCTGCCGCTCCGCGCGCTCCATAGCCGCTATGGCCTTCCGCCGCCAGCGCACCACAGCGCCCACTGCTACCGCCCCCGCAAGCAAGGCGACAACGAGTACACCCCAGACCAGAGCGACGAACGTGTACCCGAGCCATTCCATAGACTCCCCTCTCCGTCAGCGGGCGTACTGGGGTGGGCCCGACCTGGTTTGCTTCTTGCCCTGGTTCTTGCTCCAACCTGGGCTTTCCCCGGTTCACCCCTCTGACCTGCGGTCGAGCAGTCAGCTGCTGTCACCGTTGGTCAGGCTCGGTCACTGCTCCACGGCCCAGGGACGGCCCACAGCCCCATGGGCCTCGCCAGTCAGCTGAAGAGGCGAACGGTAGCGATGGGGCTTCATCCCGGAGGCGCCGCATGTCCGAAAGTGGCGCGTAACGACACCGCCAACGGGTGGGCACGCACCCACGAACCCGATAAGGTAGAGGCTAAGCAAGGACCACCTAAGTGGTCGCGGGGAGAACGCTTGGTCTGCTGCCAGACCCTTCCGATCCTTCGGTTGAAGCGCCCCGGACCTCCTAGGTGGTCCTTCTTCGTGCCTAGAGCCCTGCAGATGGCCACCAGGGGAGCGACGTGAAGGTTGCTTCGTTGCCCAGGATCTTGAAGCCGTAGTTACGGCTAGAACCTCGTCCGTCTCTCCGCAGTTGGTGGCGCACAGCGAGTAGATGGGCAGGTTCATACCCCCCATACCCGTCGCGGCGTATCGCTGCGCTCAGCATGCCAGCGTACTGATCAGCGGCCTGCAACCCATCCCATGTGGCTTGGTCTTCGAACGTCGGCTGCCCACGCAAGAGGCGCCAAGGCACGTAGCTTGGACTCCTCTCCGGCTTGAGCTTGAAGTAGTCACAGGTGGTGCGGTGATCGAACCCGCGGACATGCCCAAACTTCACCACGAGGTCCCGCGTCCCTCCCTCCCAGTGCCCTGCCGCAAGGAGCAGCCGCTCCAACGTGATGCCGGCCGCGAAGTTATAGAAGAGCACCTGGTCTTGCCGCATGCCGGCATGGGCAGGGATGGCCGCCTTCTCCACCACGACATAGACAATCTTGACGTGGTCGAGTCGCGCCAACGTACCTGCCACGTACTGACGGCGCGGAAAGACCTTCACATGGTCCTTCCAGTGCAAGGCCTTGCCGGGCGGGACCTTCAAGTCGCGGCGAAGTTGGGACATAGCCGCACGCATGTTGGCTTCCTGCTCATCGGCGATGAGCAGAGCCGCGAAGGAGAAGTACGGAGATGCCGAGGCCGAGAGACCGCGATCACCGGTCTCGTCTATATATGCCCTGACAAGCTGGCGTGTGGGCATCTCACCCCTTCGGAGTAGCATATGACGGGCGGTTAGCAGTAAGTTACACCAGCCACCTCTCGGCCACTACTAGATGTAGTGGTCTTTTTTCTTTCCACCACAAGATGTTGGGTTCCATGGGGTGGCTGCACGTCAACATGGGCACTTCGCAGCAGCCACCCCAGCTCTCATCCCGTCTGCCGTCGACCCACACGTATGTGGAGCGGACGCGGGTCCTGGCGTCCAGGTGGAGCGCGCCACTGTACGAACGACCTGGACGCCAGGACCCGCGTCTGCTCGGCTCGCCTGGGTCGATGGCAGGCGGGATGGGAGCCCCCACACGCACCACAACGCACCGGCACCCGCGTACGGCGCCCCGGCCATCCCGGAGTCGGAGCGCCCCCGCCGGAGGCATCTCTTTGACCTGAGCTGGTCGGCGGTCGGGGCCGATGTGGTTCTCACCATCAGACCCGTGCCGTTGGCGCGCGGCCGGCGCCCGGGCTGGAGCGGGGCGCAGACAGGAGCGCAGGCCCGGGCGACGGGCGCGCTCGCCGCGCCGTGCGCGGCGGGTGCCTTGATGAAGTAGGGAAACTCTTACCGCGCCTCTGAGAGGCTGGCGTCAGTCTGCTCAGCTCGGAACTCGTCCAGCAGCTCGAAGAACAGCTCCATGCCGGGCTTGCCCTCGCCCTTGGCTGCCCGCTCGATCTCCGTTGCCCAACCGAGGGCACTCGGGTACTTCATGCCCAGTCGCGGCCACAACCACGTGCTGAACGGGCCAAGGTGGTGGAAGTCCCATTCGCCCTGGGCGTCATGGATCTGCACGGCAACCCAGAATCCGGTGAGCATGGAGTCGAGGTGCAGGACAGAGCTGCTGCGTACCCACATGCCGGGCCGTAGCCGTATCTCGTTCAAAAAGTCGTAGACGTCGCTGAGCTCGTTGGGGTGTCTTGGTTTCCGTCGCTCCGGCTCTGCCGCGCTCACGCCGAGACGCTGTTCAGGTGGCGGCCGTCGTGGCTGCGGACGTGGGGGCCCGCGTCGTCCAGGGCGTCCAGGAGGCGGATCGCGAAGACCTCGGACATCTGCTCGGACACTTCCTTCGGCGTGAGCCACGCGACCGCGGTCGATTCCTCCGAGGTGCGCTCGGTTCCGCCGGACGGCTTGCAGCGGAAGACCAGGGCGACGATGCCTCGGGACGTGTTCTTGTAGACCCCGGTTAGTCCCTCGACCTCGACCGCGATGCCCGTCTCCTCCAGGACCTCGCGGCGGACGCCGGCTTCCGGAGATTCCGTGAGTTCGAGGACTCCGCCCGGCAGTTCCCAAGCCCCGTTGTCCGCCCGACGGATCGCCAGGAGCCGGCCGTCCTCGCGCAGCACTGCCCCGGCTACGGACACGGAGTGCAGTGGCGTTGACTTGTGCTGCGGGGAACCCGTACTCATGTACAGGAGCATAGGAGGAAGAGAAGGACTATGGGAACCGCAGTAGGAGGTGGCAGGGCCGTACCTCGGTACGTACAGATCGCCGACGACATCGTCCAGCAGATCCGCGCCGGGGTGCTGGCTCCCGGCGACATGGTGCCGAGCGAGTCCGAGCTCGTGGAGCGCTACGGCGTGGCCGGCGGGACGATCCGCAAAGCCATGGTGGAAGTCCGCGCGAGCGGCCTGGTAGAGACGCGGCACGGTAAGGGTTCGCTGGTGAAGGCCCGGCCGCCGGTACGGCACCGGTCCTCGGACCGCTTTCGGCGTACGCACCGGCAGGAGGGCAGGGCTGCGTACCTCGCCGAGTCCGCCCAGTCCGGGGCCGAGGCCAAGGTGAGCGTGCTATTCATCGGGCCCGTGGAGGCGCCGGAGGAGATCGCGGAGCGGCTCGCGGTCACCGCGGGGACTCAGGTGCTGGCCCGACGGCGGCTGTACTTCCGGAACGGGACGCCGGTGGAGACGGCTACCTCGTACCTGCCCTGGGACGTCGTGAAGGACATCCCGGAGCTGTTCGCCGAGAACCCCGGGCCCGGCGGTATCTATGCGCGACTGGAGGATCACGGTCACGTCTTCGCCGAGTACGTGGAGACCCTCCAGGCCCGGCCGGCCGCCAAGGCTGAGGCGACCGAGCTGTCTCTTAGCCCCGGCGCCCCGGTGGTGCACCTGCTCCGCGACGCAGTCACGGAGGAAGGCCGAGTGGTGGAGGTCTGCGACACCCTCATGGCCGCTGACCAGTTCGTCTTCGAGTACCGGATCCCCGCGCGCGACTGACGCCCGCTCAACTCCCCACAGCCCGCTGCGAGTTTCTCTTCGCGGCGGGTTGACTCATGTATAGGAGTCAGGCACTCTTCTTCATGTCACTCCTATACAGGAGTGACGGAGTCCAGCCTCTGTAGAGGAGTGATCTGCTGTGCGTCAGATTCCCGTCGACACCTCCGCCGCCCTGGTGATGGTGGCCCAGCCCCCGGTCGTGAAGATCAAGGACCGCCGCACCGGTGAGGTCGCTACCGATGCCGAGACGGGCGCCCAGATGATGACGGTGGACGTGCTCTTCGCCGCGAACGGCGAGGCGGAAGTTCTGTCCATCGTGGTCCCGGCCCCGGGCATCACGGGTGACCTGGTGATGGGGACCTCGGTCGCACTGACCGGTCTGGTCGCCCGCCCGTGGGAGAACGAGTTCAACGGCCAGAAGCGCCACGGGATCAGCTTCCGCGCCGTCGCCGTCACCTCGCTGGCCAAGGAGGGCCGAGCGTGAACGCCTTATGGGTCACGCTGCTGGTGGTCCCGGCCGTCGCGCTCCTCCTGCGCTGGCTACGGCCCACCTGGTACTGGTTGACCTTCGGGGTCACCTTCGCGACGATCCGCGTCCTCATCCGCTACCGCTCGGTGATGGACGCCTGCGGACTCACCGTCCCGCCCGCCCGCTGGCGGCTGACGCTCGCCCGGGTCACCAACCGCCCGGCGCCCGACGACCGTTCGCCGCGGATTCTGCGGCTTCGGCCCACCTCGACCGGCCTGGTCCTGCGGCTGAAACTCCGGCCCGGACAAGACGCGTTCGACTTCTCCGCCTCCTCCGACCGGCTACGGCACTCCTTCGCCCTCCACAACGTCGTCTCGCGAGAGATCCGCTCCGGCGTCGTAGAGCTGCGGATGACCGGATACGACGTACTCAAACGGGTGCGCATGCCGGCCGCTGTCCCTGACGGGGTGCTCCGGGTGCCGGTGGCCCTTCGGGAGGACGGGGAGGTTCATCACCGCGACTACCGGCAGGTTCCGCACGCCCTGAACGTCGGCGCGACCCAGTCCGGGAAGTCCGTCTATCAGCGCACGCTTGTCGCCGGGCTCGCACCGAGGAACGTCGCCCTGGTCGGCATCGACTGCAAGAACGGCGTCGAACTCTCGCCGCTGGCCGCCCGGTTCACCGCCCTGGCCGACAACCCGATCGAAGCGGCTGAGCTGCTGGCCGCGCTCGTCCAGTACATGGGCCGCGTCTACGAAGTCATCCGGGCCGAACAGCGCATCAGCGTCGGTCTGCCGGATGCGGAGATCACGGCCGATATCTGGGACCTCCCCGCGCACCTCCGTCCCGTACCCGTCGTGCTCCTGGTGGACGAAGTCGCGGAGCTTGCCCTCGCCGCGGTCAAGGCCGACGAAGCCCGGCGAGATCGGATCATCACCGACCTCGTCCGCCTCGCTCAGCTCGGCCGCGCCGCCGGCATCTACCTGGAGATCTGCGGCCAGCGCTTCGGCTCGGAACTCGGCAAGGGGATCACCATGCTCCGCGCCCAGCTCACCGGCCGCACCGCCCACCGCGTCAACGACGAGACCTCCGCGAACATGGCCTTCGGAGACATCTCCCCGGACGCCGTCCTCGCCGCCGTCCAGATCGGCAGGGATCGCCCCGGCACCGCCGTGGCCGGCGACTCCTCTGGCGGCTGGTCCCGTATCCGGGCCCCGCACACGACGCTCCGCCAGGCCGTGGACACCTGCAACGCCCACGCGCACCGCACCCCGAGCATCCCGGAGCTGGAGCGCTTCCGGCCCGCGCTCCCGGTACGCGTCCTCGTCGGCAAGGTCCAGCCGAAGAGCGCTACAGCAGGTGCCTTCTAAGCACCTGGCCCACCCGGTCGGCGCGGCCTCCCGCGCCACGTCCCTACCCGACCCATGCCTGAAACGAGGTGAAGACCATGACCCGCCTGGTCCGCCCGGACGCCGTCCTCGTCCAGGCCGTCATCGCCGGAGCCCTCTCCTTCGCCCACCTGCACGACCTCGCCGAAGCGGCCGGACAGCACGGCTGGAAAGCCTGGGCCTACCCGATCAGCGTGGACCTGCTCCTCGTCGCCTCCTGGCACCGCCTGCGCACCCTGCGGGAAGCGGGAGAGCCCTCGCGCTCGGCCTGGTCCTGGTTCGCCGTCGCCTTGGCGGCCTCGCTCGGCGCGAACGTCGCGACCGCCGGCCTCCTAGACCTGGGCGACGTCCCGGACTGGCTCCGGATCCTCGTCGCCGGATGGCCCGCACTCGCGTTCCTCGGCGGCACGCTCCTGGTCCACCGGCCTACGCCGCCCAGCGATCCGGAGCCCGCCCCGGCGCCCCGGCCCGTGGTCGAGCGGGAGACAGAACCCGGCGTACAGGCCGCCCCGGCTCCTGCCCTCCCCCCTCCGGCCCCGGTACCCGCACCCGCGGTCACCGCTCCGCCCGCCCTCGTCGCCCACGCCCAGAAGATCGCCGCCGATCACCGCACCCGTACCGGCTCGGACATCGACACCGAGACCCTGCGCGCCCGGCTCGGCGTCCCGTCCCCGATGGCTGAGGCCATCGCCGCCCAGCTCACCTGAGGAGGCCCGATGCCCGCCCGGATCAACTTCCGCTCACTGATGAAGATCGGCCCCGTTCAGATCGGCACCTACCGCGACCGGCACGGCCGCACCAAGGACTCCGCCGTGTGCACCGCCGACGCCTGCGGCTGGTCCTCCGACTACAGCTCCTCGACCGCCGCCCAGCTCGCCGCCCGCTCCCACCGCTGCCGCGTCAGCTGACCCGAAAGGCCACGTCATGGACGTACCGCTGTGGTTCGCCCTCCTCGCTGTCGGAGTCCTCGGCGTGAAGCTCATCCGCCCGCCCTGGTGGCTCGTCGCCGTGATCCTCCTCGGCGGCTTCCTCCTCGCGGACAGCTTCCTCGCCCCCGCCATCGACACCGCGATCAACAAGTAGTCCGCCCCGGAAGGAGAACAGCCGTGTTCAAGCCCAAGTACCCCAGCCCCGACACCTACACCCCGGCAACCATCCGCCCCACCCCGGCGCCCACCGAGTACGCGATGCCCGCGCCGGCCCCGGCCCCCGCCAAGGCACCGACCGTCTTCGGCGGCCTGGTCCAGAACTCGCCCGGTACCGCGCTCGCCCTCGCCGCCGGCGGAGTCGCCGGAGTCCTCGCCCTGGCCTCCGTAGCGGTCTCGCTGCTCCTGGCCGTCGCCGTCACCGCGGTCGCTCTGTCCGTCAGCGCCGTCGTCCTGCTCTTCCTCGTCCGCTCCCTGCGCCAGGAGTTCAAGAGCCGTTGACCGGCCCCGGGACGGCCTCAACCGCCAAGTTTCCGCCGTCCCGGCGCCGCGCTCCCACCCGATCCAAAGAAACCGGAAGGAAGCACCATCATGGCCCAGCACACCGTCAGGCCCATCAGGGTCTGCCCGGACTGCACCGGCTTCGCCGCCGTCGCCATCACCCTCGGCGGCCACGACCGCACCGGCGCCCGGCGCACCATCACCGCGCACTGCTACGCCTGCCAGGGCACTGGCACGGTCATCGGCACCAAGCGTGCGGGGGTGACCGCGTAATGGGGATCTTCACCCGCCGGACCTACGGGGACGACCCGTACGACCGCGACATGGACCAGGTCTACGACAACATGACCGGCGAGGCCCGCCACCAGGAGCGCGTCACCGAAGCCCACGCGAAGCACGACTCCGGCCGCTCTCCCGGCTCGCGGAACGGCCGCAACGGGCCCGCGTCCGGCCCGTCGTCCAGCGACGCCAACACCCCGAAGCGGGGGCGACGCTGGTGACTCAGTCCGCGACCTTCGCGGACCTGGATCCCGGCCTCCTCGGCGACATGCTGAGGGTGGCCGGGGCTCCCGGTTACGCCCGCTGGGAAGATCAGATCCGCCGCGCCGGGGGCTGCTCCGACCCCGTCCACATCACCGGCTGGACCGTCGCCAAGGACAAGACCACCGGCGAGACCCTGCACCGCTACTCCACCGAAGACGAACCCGGCGCTCGCCTCCGCATCGCCTGCGGCAACCGCCGCGCCTCCCGCTGCCCCGCCTGCGCCTGGACGTACTCCGGCGACACCTACCACCTGATCCGCGCCGGACTCGCCGGAGACGACCGCCGCGACATCCCGACCACCGTCCGCGAGCACCCCCGCGTCTTCGCCACCCTCACCGCCCCGTCCTTCGGCCCGGTCCACAACCGCCCCGCCGGCCGCCCCTGCCGCTGCGGCCAGCACCACCAGGAAGACGCCCCCGAACTGGGCACCGCCCTCGACCCGGCCACCTACGACTACGCCGCCGCCGTCCTCTTCAACAATCACGCCGGACAGCTCTGGCAGCGGTTCACAACCCGCCTGCGCCGCGAAATCGCCGCGTACGCCGGACTGACGCAGCGCGAGCTGAGGGAGGAAGCTCGGATCTCCTACGGCAAGGTCGCCGAGTTCCAGAAGCGCGGAGCCATCCACTTCCACGCCGTCATCCGCATAGACGGACCCGTCGGCCCGTCCAGCCCGCCGCCCTCCTGGGCCAGCACGGAACTCCTCGACCGCACGATCCGCGCGGCCGTCGCCCACGCCTACACCTCGGTGTCCGTCCCGGCCGTCGCCGACCAGCCCGCCCGCACCTTCCGCTGGGGCACCCAGCTCGACGTACGCCCCATCAACGCCTTCGGGGACGGCTCCGCCATCACGGAGCAGGCGGTCGCCTCGTACGTGGCCAAGTACGCCACGAAGGCCGCCGAGAACACCGGCACCCTCGACCGCCGGATCGGCAACCGCGAAGCCCTGGTCCTCCTCGATGTCCCGGACCACACCGTCCGCCTGATCGGGGCCTGCCTCGACCTGGACCCGCTGTACCCGGACCGCCGCCTCGCCGCCTGGTCGCACATGCTCGGCTTCCGCGGCCACTTCTCCACCAAGTCCCGCCAGTACTCCACCACCCTTGGCGCCCTCCGCCAGACCCGCGCCGACTACCGCGCCGCCCAGGAACGCGAAGCCCGCGGCCTCACCGACACCGAGCCGGACACCGTGCTCGTCCTCGCCTCCTGGCAGTACGCCGGCCACGGACACGGCCCGGGGGAGTCGGTCCTCGCCGCCACCATCGCCCGGGACATACAGCTGAACCGCCTGACCGCCCGCGAAGCCCTGCAAGGAGAGCAGCATGAATGAGCGTTTCCTCAGCGTCGTCCAGGTCGCCGAACTGCTCGGCACCACGGTGCGGTTCCCCCGCCGCTTGGTCGCCGAGCGGCGAATCCGGTACGTCAAGGTCGGCACCCACGTGCGGATACCGGAGAGCGCGGTGCAGGAGTACATCACCGCGCACACCGTCGAGCCGCGTCGCCCGCAGCGGTCCCGCTTCCGGAGGGCTGCCTGATGGCCAACAGCAAGGGCAGGCGGCGCCGGTTCGGAGCCATCCGTAAGCTGCCGTCCGGTCGGATCCAGGCCCGCTACCCCGGACCCGACGGCGTGATGCGCCCGGCACCGGAGACGTTCGCAACGACTAGGGACGCGGACGACTGGCTCGCCGAGAAGCAGACGGAGATCAAGAAAGGGGACTGGCGGGACCCGGACGCCGGAGCCGTCAACTTCGCGGAGTATGCGCTCCTCTGGATCGAGGAGAGGGGGCTCGCAGCAACCACCGATGAGCTGTACCGGCGGCTGCTCCGGCTGCACCTCCTGCCGACCTTCGAGGACCTCGATCTTGACGAGATCACCCCGCCCCGCGTCCGTGCCTGGCGGACCGAACGGCTCAAGGCGACCGGGGCCACGACCGTGGCGAAGACTTACCGGCTCCTGAAAGCGATCATGGGGACGGCTGCCGACGACGAGTTGATCCGCCGGAACCCGTGCCGGGTCAAGGGCGCGGGGAAGGAATCTCCGGCCGAGCGGCCGACTGCCACCGTCGAGCAGGTCGACGCGCTGGCCCGGGAGCTGGGCGCACGCTGGCGACTGCTCGTCTACATCGCGGCCTACGGGCCCGCCCGGCCCGAGGAGCAGGCGGCCCTGCGGCGCCATGACGTCGACCTGCTCAACAACGGCGTCTGGGTCCGCTCCGCCGAGCCCGAGCTGAACAGCGGCAAGCGGGCCCCCGGCGACACCAAGTCCGAGGCGGGCAAGAGGTTTATCGTCCTGCCGGAGTTCATGAAGGGTGATCTCAAACTCCATATGGGCCTGTACGCGGAGCAAGAGCCGGACGGTCTGCTCTTCGTGGGGGAGCGGGGCGCCCCCTTCCGGCGGACGACCTTTGGACGGCAGTGGAAGAAGGCCCGTAAGAAAGTCGGACTGCCGGACGGCTTCACGCTCTACGACCTTCGTCACACCGGACACACCCTGTCCACGCAGTCGGGCGCCACTCTCAAGGACACGATGGTGCGGGCCGGCCAGTCTTCGGAGAAGGCGGCCATGATCTACCAGCACTCGAACCTGGCCCGGCAGAAGGAAGTGGCTGCCGGCATCGATGCCCGGGTGCAGGCGCTGCGTGCTCAGGCTTCTGGCACGGATGTGGCACGGGACCAATAGAAAGGTCTAGTCAACGCGAAAGCCCCAGGTCGCTGACCTGGGGCTTTGGTGTGGAGCGGATGACGGGAATCGAACCCGCGCTATAAGCTTGGGAAGCTCATGTTCTACCATTAAACTACATCCGCGCGACGCTCCGGTTGCCCGGAGTCGTATCGTCGCTCACTCTACCCCATGATCGACCCCCGGCGAATCCGTCGTGGGGTCGTCGTCGTATGTGGCATGCACCGACGCGTGTGGGGGCGGGAGTTGGGGCGTACCGTTGGGTGTGGAGTGGCGGCTGGAGCGGGTCGTGATCATCCCCTAATGTGGCGATTCGTCGCAGTACAGCTCGTGGGGAAAGGGACTCGATGGAGCACACCGTCGTCCGTTGTGCCGAAGGGCACGTGTTCAGTACCGCCCGGTTCCCGCTGCAGCACCTCGGTGCCGGTCGGATCGGGCCGGGGCGGCTGCTGCGGTGTCCGCGGTGTGCGCGGCTGCGGCGGGCCGTGCCCGTCGGGGGCGTCAAGCGGTAGCCAGCCGGGCAGCAGCAGGACAGGGGCGCGCGGTCGCCGCTCTCGATTGGGGGTGGCCCGCGCGCACTGCGTATCCTCGGGACGTGCTTCTCTCTGACAAAGACATCCGGGCCGAGATCGACAGCGGACGGGTTCGCATCGACCCCTTCGACGAGTCGATGGTGCAGCCCTCCAGCATCGATGTACGTCTCGACCGGTTCTTCCGGGTGTTCGAGAATCACCGCTACGCGCACATCGACCCCGCCGTCGAGCAGCCCGACCTGACCCGCATGGTCGAGCCCGAGGGCGACGAGGCGTTCATCCTGCATCCGGGTGAGTTCGTCCTCGCGTCGACGTACGAGGTCGTCTCGCTCCCCGACGACATCGCCTCCAGGCTGGAGGGGAAGTCCAGCCTCGGCCGGCTCGGCCTCGTGACGCATTCGACCGCCGGGTTCATCGACCCCGGGTTCTCGGGCCACGTGACCCTGGAGCTCTCGAATCTCGCCACGCTGCCGATCAAGCTGTGGCCGGGGATGAAGATCGGCCAGCTGTGCATGTTCCGGCTCAGCTCGCCCGCGGAGTTCCCGTACGGCAGCGAGCGGTACGGGTCCAGGTACCAGGGCCAGCGCGGGCCGACCGCCTCGCGCTCCTTCCAGAACTTCCACCGCACCCAGGTGAGGCACGAGGCATGAGTGAAGTACGCGAGAACCTGACCTACGAAGGGTTCGGTCGCGCCGTGCGCGAGCTGGCGCAGACCATCGCCGACGACGGCTACGAGCCCGACATCATCCTCAGCATCGCCCGGGGCGGCGTGTTCGTGGCGGGCGGGCTGGCCTACGCGCTCGACTGCAAGAACATCCACCTCGTGAACGTGGAGTTCTACACGGGCGTCGGGACCACGCTGGAGATGCCGGTCATGCTGGCGCCCGTGCCCGAAGCGATCGACTTCACGGACAAGAAGGTCCTCATCGCCGATGACGTGGCCGACACCGGGAAGACCCTCAAGCTGGTCCACGACTTCTGCCTGGGCCACGTCGCCGAGGTGCGCTCCGCCGTCGTCTACGAGAAGTCCCACTCCCTCGTGAAGTGCGAGTACGTGTGGAAGAAGACCGACGAGTGGATCAACTTCCCCTGGTCGGTCGAGCCGCCCGTCGTCAAGCGCGAGGGCCAGGTCCTCGACGCCTGAGACACCCGCACGAGAAGGGCCCGTCCCCGCGGAATCCGCGAGGACGGGCCCTTCGTGCCGTGCGGGTGAGGGGGCGCGCCCGCGCCCCGGTCAGATCGTGCCGAGCTTGATGATCGAGAGCAGGGCGACCAGCTGGATCGCCGACGCGCCCAGGGCCTTCGGCCAGGGCAGGTCGTGCGACTTGCTGACGAGCGAGGTGAACAGGGCGCCGGCCGCGACCCAGGTGGCCCAGCCCAGCACCTGTACGACCATGTTGTCGCCGCCGAGGAACACCGCGAACAGCAGGCGCGGCGCGTCCGTTATGGACATGACCAGCATCGACAGTCCGACCGTGGGCTGCCACGCGCCGTCGCCGCCCAGCTGGCGGGCCAGGGTGTGCGTCACCGCGCCCAGGAGCAGGCCGCAGATCACGAAGGCCACGCCGGCCGACAGGACGATCGGGACGGCCTTCGCGAGCGTCGCGTTGATCGCGTCCTCGCGGGCGTCGTCGAGCCCGAAGACCGCGAGCAGCCCGTACAGGAAGGTCACGGTCAGCGCCGGACCCCAGACGGGGTAGTCGCGCATCTGCAGGAAGGTCTGCCCGGGCCGCGTGACGATGCCGCGCAGCAGCTCCTTCCACGGCAGCCTGGGGCCGGACGGAGCGGCGTTCGGCGCGCCCGCCTGGTAGGTCTCGCCCTGGCTGTACGGGTCCTCGCCGATGGAGAAGGCCCGGGTGTGCCCGGGGTTGTCGTTCGGGTACCCCGGAGCGCCGTACGGGGGCTGCTGCCCCTGCGGCTGCTGCCCGTACGGGTCGAAGTACTCGGGCTCGCCGTGTCCCCCGGCGGCGGCCTGCTGCTGCGGCCACTGCTGCTGCGGAGGGTGTCCGGCGGGAGGGTAGGGCTGCTGGCCGTACGGCGGCGGTTGCTGCTGACCGTACGGCTGCTGCCGCGGGGGTTGTTGCGGGGTGCGGTTGTTGTCCCGGCCGCGTCCGATCCTGAATCCAGCCACGTGATCGAACGTACCTGGTCCGGACGGTCCGGGTGGACGGGCCGCCCCAACTCGCGGCCTTTGCGGCTGACCTGTGACATCCCCTAGGGGGACTCCGGGGGGCCGTCGCCGCCCCTGTTCCTCGGCAGGACGGCGTCGGGTCCCCCTCCGCACGCCGGTCAGCACGGGCGGGGGCGCCGGCGGGGCGGACGCCGCGAACGGCGTCTCGGCCGAGGTCGGGAGGCCGGCCGCCGACCGGACGGCGAGGACTGGCGCCGTTCCCGGGACGCGGCAGCGGCCGGCCCCCCCATTACCGTTTTGGTTGCCTCGCAATGGGGCGCCCGGCCTCCGGAGTTGGCATGACTTTCTCCCCCTGTCGATCGCATGTCTTGGGGGGTGGT
>NZ_JBSGQV010000066.1:0-16496 GCF_053606025.1 Streptomyces sp. NPDC055254
GGGCAACGACGGGCGGCGCCGGCGGCGGGGCCGGGCCCCCGCCCGGCCCGGCCCGCGCCCCGCCCGGTGCCCGCCGCAGGCGACCCGGCGTCAGGGTGCGCGTCAGCGGGCCGCCGATCTGTTCACCCGTAAGGGCTAAAACTGCGGAAGGCTTCCGAGGCATCACCGGCGCGCCGCCTACGGTCGCCAGGTGAACAGCAGCAACCAGGCACACCCCTCACCGCGCACCGGCGCACACCGGGCGCACGGGCGCACGCCCCTCGAAGGGGAGCAGCCGCCCCCCTTCCGCCACGAGCCCTACCTCGACGGCCTGTTCACCTACTGCCTGTCGGTCCTCTGCGACCACGACACCGCCACCGACGTGCTCGGTGACGTCCTTGCCGTGGCGGAGCGGCACCCCGGCCGCTGCCCCGACGAAGGGGACCGGCGGGCCTGGCTGTACGCCCTCGCCCGCTGGGGCTGCCTCCGCCGGCTCGCCGAAAGACGGCGCACGCGCCAGGGAGCGCATTCCGCCCGGCGCGCGCCGGTGCACACGGACGAGGACCGTGCGCCCGACCCGGACGCCCGACGCACCCTTGACGTGAGCGCGTACCGCCGTACCGAGCTGGCCCGCCTCGCCTGGCCGGAGGCCGCCGGCACCACGCCCGAGCAGCGCGAGGCCCTGGAACTCGCCGTCCGCCACCGCCTCGGCGTCCCCGAACTCGCCGCCGTGCTCGGCACGCGCCCCGCGGCCGCCCGGGAGCTGCTGTCCGGCGCCGCCTGCGAGGTCGAACGCACCCGCGCCGCCCTCGCCGTCGTGGAGACCGGCGGCTGCCCCACCGTGTCCCGCCTGACCGGGGACGGCCAGGTCCTGCTGTCCACCACCCTGCGCGCCGAGCTCGTACGCCACGTCGACGACTGCCCCCGCTGCCGCCGCGTCGCCGAACGGGTCGGCGCCGCCGCCCCCTGGCCCGGCTCCGGGGACATCGACACGGCCGCCCTCCCACTGGTACCCGCCCCCCGTACCGCCGTCCACGCCGCGATGCTCCGCGCCGGGCGCGGCCGCGGACGGGGTTCCGGCCCGCGCTTCGACCGCACCGGCTTCCCGATGGACCCCAAGGACCGCGCGGCCCGCCGTGACCGGCTGCGCGCCCGGGCGGTGACCACCACCGTCGTCGCCACCGTCGTCGCGGCACCGGTGCTGGCGCTGTGGGCGGCGTACCGGGGCGGACCAGGCACCGGCGAACCGGTCGGCGGCGACACCACCACCCGGATCTCCGCCAACGAGTCCGAGATCGAGCCGCCGCGCGTAGACGGCCGCCCGCTGACCGCGTACGAGAACGCCGGCAACGCCGCCGTCACCACCAACGGCCCCGGCTTCGCCCCGGGCAGCGCGGACTCCGACATCTCCGTCGAAGTGATCAGCGCCGGCCCGCCGGTCACCCCCGGCCCGGCCCGTCCCGGCGCGCCCGGCCGCCTCACCGTGGCCGCGTCCTCGCACGGCACCACCACCGTGCTCACCCTCACCGCCTCCGGCGGTGCACCCGTGGACTGGCGGCTCTGGTCCGACGCGCCGTGGCTGCGGGCCGGCCGGACGGCGGGAACGCTGGCGCCCGGAGAATCGATCACTCTGATGATCTCCGTGGACACCCATTCGCAGCCCGTCGGCGCCTGGTCGGCCCGGGTCGGCGTGGACCCCGGCGGCGCGGTGGTCTCCATCCGCGGTCGCGGCCGCCCCGCGCCCGCGACGCCCGACGACCCCCCGCGCCCGCCTCCGGCGCCGACCCCGGACCCGGCCCCGACCCCCACGCCCACCCCGACCCCGCCGGAGCCGAGCACCCCGGCCCCGACCCCCACCCCCACCCCGACCGACCCGCCGGGCGCGACGGCGGCCCCGCCCGCCGAGGGCGACGAACCGACTCCACAGCTGCCCGGGCCTGCGTCGTAGGGGACGGCGGGGGCGCCGTGGCCTAGGCGGGGTCGGCCGGGTGCGGAGCCATCGGCAGCAGGGAGGCCAGGCGCGCCTCGCAGAGTTCCACCAGGGCCTCGTAACCCTCCTTGCCCATCAGCTCCGTCAGCTCGGGGCGGTACGACACGTACACCGGCTCCCCGGCGCCGTGCGCGGAGGTCGCCGACGTGCACCACCAGTGCAGGTCGTGGCCTCCCGGCCCCCACCCGCGCCGGTCGTACTCCCCGATCGACACCTGGAGCACGCGGGTGTCGTCGGGCCGGTCGATCCAGTCGTACGTGCGGCGGATCGGCAGCTGCCAGCAGACGTCGGGCTTCGTCTCCAGCGGCTCGCGGCCCTCCCGTACGGCCAGGATGTGCAGCGAGCAGCCCGCCCCGGCGGGGAAGCCCGGCCGGTTGAGGAAGATGCACGCCCCGTCCCAGCGGCGGGTCTGCTTCTCCCCGTCCTCGTCGGCCTGCGTCCACCCGGACTCGCTGCCGACGTCATGGAACTGCCACACCTCGGGCGTCAACCGCGCCACGTGCCGCGCGACGCGCTTCTCGTCGTCCTCGTCGGAGAAGTGCGCACCGAGCGTGCAGCAGCCGTCGTCCGCCCGGCCCGGCTGGATGCCCTGGCAGCCACTGCCGAAGATGCAGGTCCAGCGGGAGGTCAGCCAGGTCAGGTCGCAGCGGAAGACCTGCTCGTCGTCGGCGGGGTCGGGGAACTCCACCCAGGCGCGGGGGAAGTCGAGACCCTTCTCGTCGGGGACGACGGCGATCTCGGGCTTGCGCTTCGTCTTCGTCTTCGTCTTTGCCCGGGGCTTCACTGCGTCGCTGTCCCCGGCCCCGGCGCCGGCTTTGCCCTTGCCTTTGCCCTTGCCCTTGGTTTTGACGACGGCTCCGGCCGCGGTCTCGGCCGCGCCCGTGACCGCGGCTCCTCCCGCGGCCGCGATCCCGACCGCGGCTCCGGCCCCCGCAGCGGCTCCGGCTCCGCCTTCGGCCCCGGTCTCGGCTTCGGTGGTGCTGCCCTTGCCCGCGTCCTTCTTCGTATTCGGCACAATCCCAAGCCTAAGCGCCCCTTACACAACCCCCTCGCGTTCGTCGCAGTAGCGTTCCCCCCTATGAGACTCGGTGTCCTTGATGTGGGTTCGAACACGATCCATCTGCTGGTGGTGGACGCGCACCCCGGTGCGCGCCCCCAGCCCGCGTACTCGCACAAGGTGGAGATGCGGCTGGCGGAGCTCCTCGACGAGCGCGGGGCCGTCACGCCCGAGGGGGTCGAGCGCCTCGTCTCGGTGATCGGTGGGGCCGTGCAGGCCGCCGAGGACAAGGGGTGCGAGGACGTCCTGCCGTTCGCGACCAGCGCGGTGCGCGAGGCCACGAACGCGGACGAGGTACTGGCCCGGGTGAAGCGGGAGACGGGCGTCGACCTCCCCGTCCTGAGCGGTGAGGACGAGGCCCGGCTGACCTTCCTGGCCGCCCGCCGCTGGTTCGGCTGGTCGGCCGGGAAACTGCTGGTCCTCGACATCGGCGGCGGCTCGCTGGAGATCGCGTACGGCATCGACGAGGACCCGGACGCGGCCGTTTCCCTGCCGCTGGGCGCGGGCCGCCTGACGGCGAACTGGCTCCCCGGCGACCCGCCGGACGCCTCCGACATCCGCGCGCTGCGCCGCCATGTGCGGGCGCAGATCGCGCGCACGGTACGGGAGTTCAACCGCTTCGGGGCGCCGGACCACGTGGTGGCGACGTCGAAGACGTTCAAGCAGCTGGCCCGCATCGCGGGCGCGGCGCGCTCGGCGGACGGCCTCTACGTGCAGCGGGACCTCACCCGCAAGTCCCTGGAGGAATGGGTCCCGCGCCTGGCGGCGATGACCACGGCCCAGCGCAGCGCCCTGCCGGGCGTCTCGGAGGGGCGCGCCAACCAGCTGCTGGCGGGCGCGCTGGTGGCGGAGGGCGCGATGGACCTCTTCGGGGTCGACCAACTGGAGATCTGTCCGTGGGCCCTCAGGGAGGGCGTGATCCTGCGCCGCCTGGACCACATGCCGCCGGAGGTGGGGGAGTAGCACGGGACCGGCGGGCGCGGCAGGGGCCCGGACCGGACCGGTGCCGACCAGGAGCCCTCCCGCGAGGCATGCGCGCGTCAGCTCGCCACGCGCTCCTCATCTCGCGGCGTCCGACTCCCGTCCCCGGTGGGGAGCAGGCGGCGCACGATCGCTACGGGCCCGGGGCGTGAGGGTCTTCACATACGGGCGGTGCGGGGGGACCGTACCCTGTGTCCGTGGCAGAACCAGTCCGCGTACCGACCGCGAAGGTCGCGCTCTCCACGGCCTCCGTGTATCCGGAGTCCACGGCGACCGCCTTCGAGATCGCCGCGCGCCTCGGTTACGACGGCGTCGAGGTCATGGTCTGGACGGACCCGGTCAGCCAGGACGTGGACGCCCTGCGGCGGCTCTCGGACCGGCACCGGGTGCCGATCCTGGCCGTGCACGCGCCCTGTCTCCTCATCACCCAGCGGGTCTGGTCCACCGACCCGTGGACCAAGCTCCAGCGCGCCCGGGCCGCCGCCGAGCGGCTGGGGGCGTCCACCGTCGTCGTGCACCCGCCGTTCCGGTGGCAGCGGCAGTACTCGCGGGACTTCGTCAGCGGGATCTGGCGGATGGCCGACGAGACCGACGTCCGCTTCGCCGTCGAGAACATGTACCCGTGGCGCTACCGCGACCGCGAGATGCTCGCGTACGCGCCCGAGTGGGACGTGACCAAGGACGACTACCGGCACTTCACCGTCGACCTGTCGCACACGGCGACCGCCCGCACGGACGCCACCGCGATGATCGACCGGATGGGCGACCGGCTCGCGCACATCCACCTCGCCGACGGGAACGGGTCCGCCAAGGACGAGCACCTGGTTCCGGGACGCGGTACGCAGCCCTGCGCCGAGCTGCTGGAGCGGCTCGCCCGGACCTCCTTCGACGGGCACGTGGTGATCGAGGTCAACACGCGGCGCGCCATGTCCTCCGCCGAGCGCGAGGCCGACCTCGCCGAGGCGCTGGCCTTCACCCGCCTGCACCTCGCCGCCGCACCTGCCTCTCCTGCCGCGCCCGCCTCCCCGCGGCCCCCGGCCCGCCGCCCGTGACCGCCGAGCCGGCGAAGCCCCGCCGCCGCGGGCCCGGGCGGCCCCGTCAGGACGAGGCCGAGGAGGGGCCCGGTACCCAGGAGCGGATCCGCCTCGCCGCCCGCTCGGAGTTCGCCGCGCGCGGCTACGACAAGACCTCCGTACGCGGCATCGCCAAGGCCGCGGGCGTGGACCCGGCCCTGGTCCACCACTACTTCGGCAGCAAGGACGACCTCTTCGCCGCCGCCATCGAGGTCAGCATGGAGCCGGCCCTCGTGGTCCCGGCGATCATCGGCGCGGGCCCGGACGGCATCGGCGAGCGTCTCGCCCGCTACTTCCTCGGCATCTGGGAGAACCCGGTCAGCCGGGCCCCGCTGCTCGCCGTCCTGCGCTCCGCCCTCACCCACGAGGCGGCGGCCAAGGTCCTGCGCGGGCTGATCCTGCGCCGCGTCCTGGAGCGGGTCGCCGCCGACCTGGACGTTCCGGACCCGACGTTCCGGGCCGAACTGGCCGCCTCGCACATGATCGGCATCGCGCTGCTGCGCTACGTCGTCCAGGTCGAGCCCCTCGCCTCGGCGGACCCGGAGGACATCGTCGCCCTGGTGGCTCCGACGCTCCAGCGGTACCTGACCGAGGAATGAGCCGCGCGTCCCGGCATCCGGACAGCCCGTCCGTGTCCCCGGCGAGGGGCGTAGCCTCGTAACTGATTCATATCTACAGTCGCGGCCGCGCCCGCAAGGCCGACCGCACTCATGGGAAGTGAACCCGATGCCCGAGCTGAGGTCCCGCACCGTCACCCACGGCCGCAACATGGCGGGCGCACGCGCCCTTATGCGTGCGTCGGGCGTAGCGAGCGAGGACATCGGCAAGCCGATCATCGCGGTCGCCAACTCCTTCACCGAGTTCGTCCCCGGCCACACCCACCTCGCGCCGGTCGGCCGGATCGTCTCGGACGCCATCCGGGCCGCGGGCGCCATCCCGCGCGAGTTCAACACGATCGCCGTCGACGACGGCATCGCCATGGGGCACGGCGGGATGCTGTACTCGCTGCCCTCGCGCGACCTCATCGCGGACTCCGTGGAGTACATGGTCGAGGCGCACTGCGCCGACGCACTGATCTGCATCTCCAACTGCGACAAGATCACCCCGGGCATGCTGATGGCCGCGATGCGGCTCAACATCCCGGTCGTGTTCGTCTCCGGCGGTCCGATGGAGGCCGGGCAGGCCATCCTCGTCGACGGCACCGTCCGCAAGCTCGACCTGATCGACGCCATGGTCGAGGCCTCCAACGAGAACGTCTCCGACGAGGACGTGCTGCGGATCGAGGAGAACGCCTGTCCGACCTGCGGGTCGTGTTCGGGCATGTTCACCGCCAACTCCATGAACTGCCTCGCCGAGGCCATCGGCCTGGCCCTGCCGGGCAACGGCTCGGTCCTCGCCACGCACACCGCCCGCCGCGCCCTGTACGAGGACGCCGGCCGGACGGTCGTGGAGATCACCAAGCGCTACTACGAGGACGGCGACGAGTCGGTCCTGCCGCGCGCCATCGCCACCCGCGAGGCCTTCGAGAACGCCATGGCCCTCGACATCGCCATGGGCGGCTCCACCAACACGATCCTGCACCTGCTGGCCGCGGCGCAGGAAGCCGGTCTGGACTACGACCTCACCGACATCGACGAGGTCTCGCGCCGCGTCCCGTGCCTGGCCAAGGTCGCGCCGAACGTGGCGCCCGGCGGCACGTACTACATGGAGGACATCCACCGCGCCGGCGGCATCCCCGCCATCCTCGGCGAGCTCCACCGCGGCGGGCTCCTCAACAAGAACGTCACCACCGTCCACTCGGACGGCCTGGAGGACTGGCTCGGCGCGTGGGACGCCCGCTCCGGCACGGCGTCCGACACGGCCATGGAGCTGTGGCACGCGGCTCCCGGCTGCGTGCGGTCCGCGACCGCGTTCTCCCAGTCCGAGCGCTGGGACACCCTCGACCTCGACGCCGAGGGCGGCTGCATCCGCTCCGTGCAGCACGCGTACTCCAAGGACGGCGGCCTCGCCGTCCTGCGCGGCAACATCGCGGTCGACGGCTGCGTCGTGAAGACGGCCGGCGTCGACGAGTCGATCTGGACCTTCGAGGGCCCGGCGGTCGTCTGCGAGTCGCAGGACGAGGCCGTCGACAAGATCCTGCGCAAGGAGATCAAGGCCGGCGACGTCGTCGTCATCCGCTACGAGGGCCCGCGCGGCGGCCCCGGTATGCAGGAGATGCTCTACCCGACCTCCTTCCTCAAGGGCCGCGGCCTCGGCAAGGTCTGCGCCCTGGTGACGGACGGCCGCTTCTCCGGCGGCACCTCGGGCCTGTCCATCGGCCACGCCTCCCCGGAGGCCGCCTCGGGCGGCACCATCGCCCTGGTCGAGGACGGTGACCGGATCCGGATCGACATCCCCAACCGCTCGATCGAGCTCCTCGTCGACGACGCCACCCTGGCCGAGCGCCGCGAGGCCCTCGGCGGCGTGTACGCGCCGAAGAACCGCGAGCGCAAGGTCTCGGCCGCGCTGCGCGCCTACGCCGCCATGGCCACCAGCGCCGACAAGGGCGCGGTCCGCGACGTGAGCCTGCTTCCCTGACCCCTCCCTCCGTTACGGGAACGGCCCCCCCCGGACCTGCTGTTCGGACGGGGCCGTCGCGGTACCGGCGCCCGCTCGGGGCATCTGCGCGCGGCGTCCGGGCGGGGCGTCCGGGGCGCCCGCGCGGTGCCGGTGTCAGCCGCCGGTGGGGCCCGCGCCGGTGGGGCCCGCGCCGGTGGGGTCCGCCGCCGCCACCGCGAACACCGAGCCGTCGGGCGCGGACGCGTACACCCGCCCGTCGGCCGCCACCGGCGCGGGCAGGGTCGCGCTGAAGGAGCCCTGGCCCGTTCCCATCCGGGGCTTCGTCTGCCCCGCGAACCGGCCGGCCGCCGCGTCCACGCTCAGCAACCGCCCGTCCTGCGCCGTCAGGTACACGCGCCCGTCGGCGGCCACCGGCCGGGAGGCGGCGCCCGCGCCGGTCTCCAGCCGCCACCGCTCCTTCTCCGGTCCGACCGCCACCAGCCCGCCCCTGCTCTCCACCGCGTAGACCGTTCCGTCCGCGCCCACGGTCGCCTCCGCCTCGAACAGCGGCTCCGACAGCCGTACGCGGTGCACCGCCAGGGTCGCCGCGTCCACCCGTACGACGGCGCTCGTCCTGACCCCCGAGTCGTTGTCCAGCAGGTACACCGAGCCGCCCGCCACCCCGACCGGGCGCAGCCTTCCCGGGGCCCGGGTCTGGCGGACCACGGCTCCGGTCACCGGATCCACCTCCGCCAGCAGGGTCGATCCGCCGGCCGCGTCGGGCGTCGCCGCGTAGAGCACGGGGGTCCCCGAGCCGCCCGGCCCGCTCCACCACAGGGATCCCGCCCCGCCGATCCGCTTCGTCCAGCGCTGGGCACCGCTCGCCGCGTCGAGGGCGGTGACCGCCCCGTCGGCCGCCACCGTGAGGACGTACGGGCCCGCGGTCACGACCCGCGCACCGCCCGGGAGTCTGCGCTGCCAGCGCTCCGCACCGGTGCCGGGGTCCAGCGCCTGGAGCAGTTCGCTGCCGGGTGCCACCGCCAGGACCACCCCCGCCGCGTGCAGCGGCGTACTGTCCGTCACCGCCGCCGGGGCCGGCGCGGCGGAGCGCACCGCCCACGTCACCGATCCGTCCGCGGGGTCGAGCCGGGCCGCGGCCAGCCCGCGCCCCGAGCAGTACACGCCGCCGGCCGCCGCCGAGCAGGACGCGGTGTGGCCGCCCAGCGGCACCGCCCAGGGGGTGAACGGCTTCCCCGCCGGCGCTGCCCCCGTCCCGGAGCCGGCGCCCGGTGTCCCGGCCGCCGCGGCCGCGGGCCGCCCCGAGGCCTCCGCGCCGGGACCGGACCACGCGTAGCCCCCGACCGCCCCGGCCGCGAGCAGCACTCCGAGCCCCACCGCCCACAGCGCGGGCCGGCGCCGTCCGTGACCGCCGGTTGTGCCGGCGGCGCCCGCCGCGTCTCCCACGCCCGCAGCGTCTTCCCCGCCCGTCGGGAGCCGTTCCCGCCGGTGCGTGGCCTCCCCGTCCGCCGAGGGCCGGCCCGCCGGGGGCCGTCGCGGCTGCGGTATGAAGGCCTGGGTGTCCTCGGCGGTGGGGTAGGCGACGGCGCGCATCTCCGCGATCAGGGCGTCGGCCGTCGGCCGTTCCGCGGGATCCTTCGCCAGGCACCGGGCCACGATCGGGGCGAGCCGCCGCGGCAGCCCCGTCAGATCGGGCTCACTGTGCACCACTTGGTACGCCACCAGGTAGTGGCTGTCGGAGTCGAAGGGCCCCCGCCCGGTCGCGGCGTGCACCAGGACCGCCCCCAGCGCGAACACGTCGGCGGCCGTACCCACGTCCCGGGGCCGCTGGAACTGCTCCGGCGCCATGAACGGCGGCGTCCCGATCAGCTTGCCGGTCTCGGTCCTCAGGTCGCTGTCGGCCGGGCGCGAGATGCCGAAGTCGATGACACGGACCCCGTCCGGAGCCATCAGGACGTTGCTCGGTTTCAGGTCCCGGTGCACGACGCCCGCCCGGTGGATGTCCCGCAGGGCCTCGGCCAGACCCGCGGCCAGCCGGGTCAGCTCCACGGAGTCCAGCACCCGTTCCCGTACCCGCTCGGCCAGCGTCGGCGCGTCGATGAAGAGCGTGGCCATCCAGGGCCGTCCGGCATCGGGATCGGCGTCCACGACGGGCGCGGTGAACGCCCCGCTCACCCGGCGGGCGGCCGCGACCTCCTGCCGGAACCGGGCCCGGAACTCGGGATCCGCCGCGTGCTCGGCGTGTACGACCTTGACGGCGAGTTTCAGACCGGAGCTGGAGGCGGCCAGGTGGACGACCCCCATACCCCCGGAGCCGAGCACGGATTCGAGCCGGTACTGCCCGGCGTATTCCGGAAACCCCGCGTAGTCCGCGCGCAGCGAATGCACCGCTCACCACCCCCGCCGGAGCCTAGTCCATGGCCCGTGCGGACATCCAAGGTCCTGCTACCCTGCGCGCGTTGCGCCGAGCAACGCCCAAGGGGGGAGTTTCCACATGTCCGTTGAGAACGATTCCAGCCAAGTCCCGACCGCCGCCGCCACCGCGAGCCTTCCGACGTTCCCGCTCGCACCCGGCTACCGGGTCAATGTGCGCAGCGGTCCCGGCACCAACTACTCGATCATCGACGTCCTGCCGGCCGGCGGGTACGTCACGATCCGCTGCCAGTGCCCCGGTACGAACATCAGCGGCCCGTACGGCACCACGAACATCTGGGACAGCATCGGCAACGGCCGTTTCGTCTCGGACGCGTACGTGAAGACGGGCAGCGACGGCTACGTCGCCGCCCGCTGCGCCTGACCCCGACCGCGCGGCCGCAGAGCCGTGGGGCCGCTGTGCCGCCGGACCGTGGGGCGGTTGTGCCGCCGGGCTCGGGCCGGAGCGTTCCGCCACGCGGGACGCGCCCGGTCCGGGCCGCCGGCCGGGGATAATCGCTGGTGTGAGCGACGACCAGCGAGACCAGACCCCCGCCGAAGCGGCCCCGGCCCCGGCCGCGACGGCTCCCCCCGGCCCCGAGCCCGAGCCGATCCGCTTCTTCGGCACCACCTGGGTGAACCACGACGGCACCTACGCCCTGCGCCGCGTCGGCGTCGCCGTCGGCTCGCTCGCCGGTGCCTTCAGCGCCGCGTATCTGCTGCGCTTCGCCTACGAGGGCCTGGAGCTCGGCAATGTCGGCCCGTTCCTGAGCATCTCCGTCGTCGTCCTCTTCGCGATCGCCAGTTCCATCGCCTTCGGCAAGACCTGGGAGTCTTTCAGCCGTCGCCCGGCGCCGTCGTCCGACGAGGCCGCGCTCAAGGGGCTCAAGACCATCGGCTTCATCGGCTCGCTCATCGCGTACTTCATCCGCTCCCTGAGCGAGGCCCCGGGCGAGAAGCTGCGCCGAGCCGAGTACGAGCGCGCCTCGGCCGAATTCCTTCGCCGCCGCAGCACCCGTACGGGCAACCCGGCCACCCGCCGCCCGAAGCGCAAGAAGTAACCCGGCTTCGCCGCCACCACTCCCGGGGCCCTGGCCCCGAACCCCCTACGGCGCTCCCCGCCCGCGCCGCAACCGCCGGCGTGGCCGGGCTGCGGTCGGCCCAGCCTGCCCGTGCCGCCCCGAGACTTCGGCCCCGACCCCTCACGCCGCTCCGCGCCGCCTCAATCGCCAGGGCCGGGCTCCATCCCGTACCTTGCGCCTCGATCGCCGGCGGGGCTGAGGTTGCTCGCCTCAATCGCCGGCGGGGCTGAGGTGGTCCGCCTCAATCGCCGGCGGGGCTGAGGTGGTCCGCCTCAATCGCCGGCGGGGCTCGGGTTCGGGCTCCGCCACAGGCCCGTTACGGCGCTCCGCCCGCGCCTCAATCGCCGGCGGGGCTGAGATGGTTCGCCTCCAACGCCGGCGAGGCTGAGATGGTTCGCCTCAAACGCGGCGGGGCTATGGCCGGGGCTCCGCCCTGGGCCCATTGCGGCGCTTCGCGCCCGTGCCGCAAACGCCGGCGGGGCTGAATTCCCCTGGGCTCGCCCATACGCCCACGCATTGCCGGCGTGGCTGAAAGTCACGCCGGTAAAGCCCGTCATGGCGAATGCCCTCGCCTCCGTCCAACGGCGGGGCTGGAGTTGCCCTTCGGGCAATCCAGGCCGCCAGGCGCACTCCGGGCATATTCAGCCTCGCCGGCGTTTGAGGCGCGGGGTCCGGGGCGGAGCCCCGGTCTTTGAACCGCGCCGGTGCGACCGGCCCCCGGGCCGTCCTCCGAGCGGTGGGGTGTTGGCGGGCCGTGCCGGTGCGACCGGCCCCCGGGCTGTCCTCCGACCGGTGGGGTGTTGGCGGGCCGTGCCGGTGCGACCGGCCCTCCGGCGGTTTCCTCCCCGTCGATGTCCGGGGTGCCGGTTGGGGCGGAGCGAGGCCCGGCCGGGCCGGTGCGATCGGCCGCCGGGGCCGTATTCCTCCCCGTCGGTGTCCGGGTGCCGGTTCGGGCGGAGGCGTGCCCGGGCGACCGGTCCCGCTGGCGCCGGAGCGCCGGGGCGCGGGGCCCGAGCCGGTCCGGACCTGTTGACGCGCGCCACCCCCAGGAGCATTATTCATCACATGATGAATAACCAGCCCGTGCCGCACACGACCCCACCCCCACCCGCCGTCCACGCCCGCGCCCTGACCGTCCGCCGCGGCACCCCCCGCACCCTCCGCACCGTCCTCGACGACATCGCCTTCGACGTCCCCCGCGGCCGCATCACCGGCCTCCTCGGCCCCTCCGGCTGCGGAAAGTCCACCCTGATGCGCGCCGTCGTCGGCACCCAGGCCAACGTCACCGGCACCCTCGACGTCCTCGGCCTCCCGGCCGGACACCCCCGGCTCCGCTCCCGCATCGGTTACGTCACCCAGGCGCCTTCCGTCTACGACGACCTCACCGTCCGCCAGAACCTCGACTACTTCGCCGCCGTCCTCGACCCGGGCCGCGCCGCCGCCGACCGCCGCGCCGCCGCCGTCACCCGCGCCCTCACCGACGTCGACCTCGCCACCCGCGCCGACGCCCTCGCCGGCCGGCTCTCCGGCGGCCAGCGCAGCCGCGTCTCCCTCGCCGTCGCCCTGCTCGGCACCCCCGAGCTGCTGGTCCTCGATGAACCCACCGTCGGTCTCGACCCCGTCCTGCGCCGCGATCTGTGGAACCTCTTCCACGACATCGCCGCCACCCGCGGCACCACCATCCTCGTCTCCTCCCACGTGATGGACGAGGCCGAGCGGTGCCACGACCTGCTGCTCATGCGCGAGGGCCGGATCCTCGCCGACGGCACCCCCGAGGCACTACGTACCCGCACCCGCTCCACCACCGTCGAAGAAGGCTTCCTCCGCCTCGTCGACGACGCGAACGCGAACGCCGCCGCCACCGCCACCACCCGGGAGCAGAGCCGATGAACGCCGTCCCCGCACCCGCCGGCCCGTCCCCGGCCGGCCCGACCGTCCCCGCACCCGCCGGCCCGTCCCCGACCGGCCCCCCGCCCGCCGGTGACCGCCCCGCCGGATCGCGCCTCGCGCCCGCCCTCTCCCGTACGGCCGCCACCGCGGGCCGCGTCCTGCGCCAGCTGCGCCACGACCCGCGCTCCATCGCGCTGATGCTCCTGGTCCCCGTACTGATGCTGACGCTGCTCCGCTTCGTCTTCGACGGCAGCCCCCGGACCTTCGACAGCGTCGGCGCCGGCCTCCTCGGCATCTTCCCGCTGATCACGATGTTCCTGGTGACCTCCATCGCGACCCTGCGCGAGCGCACCTCCGGCACCCTGGAACGCCTCCTCGCCATGCCGCTGGGCAAGGGCGAATTCATCGCCGGCTACGCCCTCGCCTTCGGCGCCGTGGCCGTCGTCCAGTCCCTCCTCGCCACCGGCCTCGCCCTCTGGGTCCTCGGCCTCGACGTGGTCGGCTCGCCGTGGCTGCTCCTGCTCGTCGCCCTGCTCGACGCGCTCCTCGGCACCGCCCTCGGCCTCTTCGTCTCCGCCTTCGCGGCCTCCGAGTTCCAGGCCGTCCAGTTCATGCCGGCGGTGATCTTCCCCCAACTGCTGCTCTGCGGCCTCTTCGCGGCCCGCGACACCATGCACCCGGTCCTCGAAGGCCTCTCCGACGTGCTGCCCATGTCCTACGCCGTCGACGGCATGACCGAGGTCCTCATCCACACCGACATGACGACCGACTTCGTCCGCGACGCGGTCGTCGTCGCCGGCTGCGCCCTGCTCGTCCTCGCCCTCGGCGCGGCCACCCTCCGCCGCCGTACGCCCTGATGCCCACGGGCCGGACACCGCCCTCGCCCGCGGGCCCGCGAGTGCAAGGATGAGGACGTATCAGCAGTACGCGTGCAAGAACGGCGAGGTGAATCGGGCATGACCCAGACAGTCGCAGTCCTCGGTACCGGCAAGATCGGCGAGGCCCTGCTCAGCGGAATGATCCGCGGCGGCTGGCCCGCCTCCAAGCTCCTCGTCACCGCCCGCCGCGCCGAACGGGCCGAGGAGCTCCGTACCCGCTACGGCGTCGAGGCGGTCAGCAACGCCGAGGCCGCCAAGCGCGCGGACACCCTCATCCTCACGGTCAAGCCGCAGGACATGGGCAAGCTCCTCGACGAGCTCGCCCCGCACGTCCCCACCGACCGCCTGGTCATCAGCGGCGCCGCCGGCGTCCCCACCTCGTTCTTCGAGGAGCGCTTCGCGCCCGGCACCCCCGTCGTCCGCGTCATGACGAACACCCCGGCCCTCGTCGACGAGGCCATGTCCGTCATCTCCGCCGGCAGCCACGCCACCGCGGCCCACCTCCTCCACACCGAGGAGATCTTCGGCAGCGTCGGCAAGACCCTGCGCGTCCCCGAGTCCCAGCAGGACGCGGCCACCGCCCTGTCCGGCTCCGGCCCCGCCTACTTCTACTTCCTCGTCGAGGCCATGACCGACGCCGGCATCCTCCTCGGCCTGCCGCGCGCGCAGGCGCACGACCTGATCGTCCAGGCCGCCATCGGCGCCGCCGTGATGCTCCGCGACAGCGGCGAGCACCCGGTCAAACTCCGCGAGGCCGTCACTTCTCCGGCCGGTACGACGATCAACGCGATCGTGGAACTGGAGAAGCACGGCGTCCGCGCGGCCCTGATCGCCGCCCTCGAAGCGGCCCGCGACCGCAGCCGCGAGCTCGCTTCCGGCAACAGCTGACGCCCCGGTACCGGTACCCGTAGGGGCGAGTACCCCTACGGGTACGGGCCGCCGCGCGAAAGGGCCCGTACCCGTACCAGCTAAGGAGCGAGCAGGCCGATGGCCGCGGAGGCCCGGTCCACGACCGGCCGGGCGAGCTCCCGGGCCCGGCCGGCCCCCTCCCGCAGCACCTTGTCCACCTGCGCCGGATCCGCCGCCAGCTCGGCGTGCCGCGCCCGCACCGGCCGCAGCAGTTCCACCACCGCGTCGGCGACGTCCCGCTTCAACGCCCCGTATCCCTGGTAGTCGGCGGCCAGCGCCACCGGATCGCCGCCCGTGCACGCGGCCAGGACGTCCAGCAGGTTCGCGACCCCGGGCCGGGCCTCGCGGTCATGGACCACGCCGCCGACCCCGTCGTCGGTCACGGCCCGCATCACCTTCTTGCGGACCACCTCGGGTTCGTCGAGGAGGTAGACGATGCCCGCCGCGCTGTCGTGCGACTTCCCCATCTTGGACGTCGGGTCCTGCAGGTCCATGACCCGCGCCGCCACCGCCGGGTGCGTCGCCCTCGGCACGGTGAAGGTGGGCCCGTACCGCCGGTTGAACCGCACCGCGAGGTCCCGGGTCAGCTCCACGTGCTGCCGCTGGTCCTCGCCCACCGGCACCTCGTCGGTCCGGTAGGCCAGGATGTCCGCCGCCATCAGCACGGGATAGGTGAGCAACGACAGCCGTACCCCGTCCCCGGCGGCCTGTGCCCTCGCCGCCTTCTCGCGGTACTGGATCATCCGCCGTAGCTCCCCGTCGGTGGCGGTGCATTCCAGCAGGTACGCCAGCCGGGTGTGCTCGTCGACATGGCTCTGCACGAAGAGCGTGCACCGCTGCGGATCGAGGCCGGAGGCGAGCAGCAGCGTCGCCGCCTGCCTGCTGAGCCGTCGTACGCGCGCCGGATCGTGCTCGACGGTCAGCGCGTGCAGGTCGACCACGCAGAACAGGGCCTCGTCCGGCTCCTGGTCGGCGGCGACCCACTGCCGTACGGCCCCGAGGTAGTTGCCCAGCGTCAGGTGCCCGGTCGGCTTGACCCCGCTGAAGATCCTCGTCATGTGCTCGTCTCCCTGGTGTGAGTGGTGTCAGGACCGCCGCGTGGGGCGACCGAGCCACTCCCGGGAGGGAGCAAACAGAACGGCCGCCGAAGCGGCGGCCGTGGAGCGCGTGCGTGCTCGCAGAAGTCAGGCCGCCGTCAGGCGGCCCACCAGCGCAGGTTGAGCGTGGGCACGTGCGTAGTCATGGACCCAGCGTAGACCGTGGGGGACGAGGACGGAGCGGGGTCCACTCCGCCTTCGAACCGAGCCGGCCGAGGGTTGACACGCATGTGCCAGATCCGTAAGGTTCTTCGAGTTGTCCGAAGTGAGCGCCGACCCCGGTCGGTCCCCGGACAGCGATTCCGCACCACACATTCGAACGAACGACGCATTGTGTCGTGCCGTTTTCACGCGTGTTTGCGAATGAGGAATCCGCGTTCCAGGACGCAGCTGCCGATTAGGTTCGGCGGCGAGGAATCCGCTACTGTCTCACTCGCCGAAAGGGCCCAACAGCCCGGAAGGCAAACCCCACTGACTGGGGGTCAGGCCCGAAAGGATCTGATAGAGTCGGACTCGCCGGAAAGGGAAACGCGAAAGCGGAAACCTGGAAAGCGAAACCCGTTTCGACCGGGAATCGGACACGAAAGAGTCT
>NZ_JBSGQV010000067.1:0-15876 GCF_053606025.1 Streptomyces sp. NPDC055254
GCCACCCCCGCAACTACCTGGCCTTCCTCGGACTCGCCGCCGCCATCTGCTGCTACAAACGCCTCGTCCGCCTCACCACATAGGACACGGTCTAAGAGGCAAGTTCTGGGTGCCGCCGATCTCCTGCGCCGCGCATTCTCCCCAGATTCTCCCCAGGGGCTGAAGAGGATGGCTATCGATCATTCGCACACGTTAAGTCGATCAAGATCGTTGTTGAGCTACCTACAGCCAGTCGCGCTTCTTGAAGATGACGTACAGGCTGACGCAGACCACTGCCATCAGCAGGATTGCGAAGGGGTAGCCCGCTGCCCACTGGAGTTCGGGCATGGTCTCGAAGTTCATGCCGTAGATGGTTCCCACGAGTGTGGGTGCGAAGAGGATGGCCGCCCACGAGGAGATCTTCTTGATCTCCTCGTTCTGCGCGTGGCCGGCCTGGGCCAGCTGCTTCATCTCCTCGTTCTGCTGCTGCGTGACCAGGGTGGCGTTCACGGCGAGGATGTCCTGGAGGGCGAGGCGGAAGCCGTCGACGCGTTCGGTGACGTGGGTGGCGTGGTCGGCGACATCGCGCAGGTAGCGGCGCAGCTCCTCGTCGATGCCGTACTTCTCGAACCCGGCTGAGAGTCCTTCGAGGATCCGGGTCAGCGGGCGGGTGGCGCGGGCGAACTCGACCACCTCGCGGGAGAGTTCGTAGATGCGGCGCGAGACCTTGGGATCGCCGCGGAAGACCTCGGTCTCGATCTCGTCCACGTCGTTCTCCACGCCGGCGACGACGGGGGCGTAGCCGTCGACGACGGCATCGAGGATCGCGTACAGCACGGCCTCGGGACCGCGCTTGAGGAGATCCGGCGTGTGCTCCATGCGGCGGCGTACCGCGGCCAGGTCGGGAGCGGCGCCGTGGCGGACGGTGATGACGAAGTCGGGTCCGACGAAGACGTGCAGCTCGCCGAAGTCGACCTCTTCGGCGGCGTCCAGGTAGCGGGCGGCGCGCAGGACGACGAACAGGGTGTCGCCGTAGCGCTCCAGCTTCGGCCGCTGGTGGGCCTCCAGGGCGTCCTCGACGGCGAGGGGGTGCAGGTCGAACTCGTCGGCGACGGACAGCAGCTCGACCTCGGTGGGCCGGTGCAGACCGATCCAGGCCATGCCGCCGTCTGCCTCGCGGAGCCTGGCGAAGGTCTCGGCGAGCGAGTCATGAGTGCTGGAGCGCACCCCGTCGTGGTACAGCGCGGCAGTGATCACACTGTTGCCTCGGGACTGCTCCTCCGCGGGGGCGGCCGGCCCGGACGGCTGGGCAGGGGAGGATTCCGGGGCGGCGGGGCGCTTGGCGGGCTTGAACGCGCGCAGGGCACGCAGGCGACGCTCGGACACGGCAGGAGTCCTTCCGCAGGCAGGAAGTGGAAGAAGGCGTAGGGGATGCGCGAGGGCACGCCGCAGACGCCGCCTGCGGGTCCGGCTACGAGCCGGACACGGCAGCGTCTCGCGGCGCACGACTGGGAGGTTCACCACACATCGTGGATCTCACCTGCCTTCCGGACGCGTGCGGGATGGGGCCACTCAGCAGGGTATACCCGCCGCATGAACGCTCCGGACCCGTCACCGCAGCCCCCCGCGCGCGGGGGAGGCCCGGTGTTCGAGCGCGGCGAGGTAGGGCAGGTGGTCCAGGGGCTCGTCGAGGAGGAACCTGCGGGTCAGGTCGAGGTGTTCGTGGGGGCGGGTGAGGAAGACCCAGTGGTCGGCTTCCCGGATGGTGGCGAACACGGCTCGGGATGACATGGCCGCCAGGGCTCGGCTGTCGGCGGGGCGGATGGCGATGTCGTGTTCGCCGGTGACGAGCAGGAGGTCGGCTGACAGTCCGGTGGGTGGGGGTGCGTCGCACAGCATCTGTAGGCAGCGGGCCCACAGGTGGAGATGGCTGTCGTCCGCGCCGTTGAAGAGGTCGTTGAGGAGCCAGCGCAAGGCCAGGCGTCCTCGCACGGGCCGGTCGGGGTCCAGGCACAGCACCGACGCGACGATTTCCGCACTCACCTCCCGGCGGTCATTCTTCGCCCGGGCCATAGCCGCGGCGGGGGTAAAGCCGGGAGGCAGATGGGGGCGGTGTCCGTTGGCACCTGTCAGGACGATGCGGTCGACGCGGTCGGGGTGGCCGACCGCGAGACGGTAGGCGATCTCCCCTCCGTGGGAGGTCCCCAAGACATTGACCTGCGGCAGTTCGAGTTCGTCCAGAACGCCGGCGAGGCCGTCCGCGAGATCACCGAGTCCACAGTCGGCAGGCAGCGCTCCGGGGCTGGACACACCGGCGATGCGTACTCCCACGATGTCCGCCACAGGCAGCAGCGCCTCGGCCTGCGGGCGCACAGTGGCCTCGCCTTCGGCACCCGCACGGACGACGAGGACGGGAGCGGTCCGCGGAGTGGGGCTCGTTCGGGTCTCGACCTCGAATACCAGCCCCTGCCTGCGGATCGTCCGGGTGGTGACGTCGCATGGCTCCATGCGTGCTCCTCCTGCAGTGGTGCGTACGGGGCGGTGGATCCGCAGCACATCCGGGTGGGTCCTGGCGGACGGTGACTATGGCGAGGTCCGGTCGACTGGGGAAGCGGACACCTGTCGACGCCGGATTGTCGGGCTCCCTTGTAGCAGACCCCGCGGTCACGCGCGGGCTGTGATCATCAGAGGAACACGCTCTGGAGGTGACCGCAACGCGCCGGCGACTCCCTCTTGCCTCGCGTAGCCGCAGGCTCGCACGCCACACACCTCCGGCAGCGGTCCTCGCGGGAATCAACAGAGGGACAGGGGCCCTCACCCTGACGTGATCACGGACGTGCCCCGCGCCGTTGCCGGACCGCCCCGCGGCGTTCCGCCCCCTGCCGCCCGTGTCTCTTTGATCGTTCAGGGAGTTGCTCGGGGCGTGACGATGACGTCGCAAGGTGCGTGGCGGCCTGGATGCCGGCACAAGACGGAAGGCGAGTGATGGCAGGCACGGTCTACGACGCGCTGGTCGGCATCCTGGACGAGACGTTCCAGGTCGAGCCGGAGTTGATCCAGGCCGAGGCGACCTTGGCCGGCATGGGGTTGGACTCGCTGGCAGTGGCCGAGCTCGCCGCCGTCGTGGAGGACGAGTTCGGGGTCGAGGTCACCGGCCAGGAGGTGGGCAAGGGCGCGACGCTGCGCGAGGTGGTCGCGGTGATCGACGCCGGCATCGACGTTCGGCGGGCGCCGGCGGCTGCGGCATGTCCGTGAACAGGGAGCAGATCGCGGTGACCGGGCTGGGGATGGTCACCCCGGCCGGGACGTGCGTGGATGCGACGTGGCGCAGAGTGTGCGAGGGCGGCTCGACCGCAGCCGCCACCCATCTCGCGCTTGCGGGCATGCCGGTCGACTTCTGCGCGTCCGTCGGTGAGCTCGATGCCAACGTGGTGGGACGGCGCAACATCTACCGGCTGGACCGCTTCGTCCACCTCGCGCTGGTGGCCGCGCACGAGGCGCTGGCCGACTCCGGCCTGTCCGTCGCCGACTGGGACGGGCCCCGGGTAGGTGTGGTGATCGGCTGCGGCATGGGAGGCGTCGCCTCCTGGGAGAAGCAGCACGCCCGACTTCTCGCGCAGGGACCGCAGAGGGTCTCTCCGCTGCTGATCCCGATGATGACGCCGAACTCCGCCGCAGGTGAGATCGCCTTGGCATTGGGGGCGCGAGGGCCGAGCCTGGCGGTGTCCACGGCGTGCGCGTCCGGGGCGACGGCCATCACGGTGGCTCGCGACCTCCTCGCCTCCGGGCAGTGCGACATCGTCGTCACCGGCGGTACCGAGGCGGCGAACACACCGCTGACGGTGACGGCGTTCGCGAACCTGGAGGCGCTCTCCCGGCGGTGCGAGGACCCGACGGCCGCATCCAGGCCGTTCGACGCCGACCGGGACGGTTTCGTGATGGCCGAGGGTGCGGCGGTGCTCGTGCTGGAGCGGGCGGAGCATGCCGCAGCCCGAGGCCGGCGCCCCCGAGCCCTGCTGACCGGCTGCGGGTCGGCCTCCGAAGCCCACCATCCCACCACCCCGCATCCCGAGGGTGTCGGCGCCTTGCAGGCCATGGCGGCGGCGCTGAACGATGCGGATCTCACTGCCGGGGACATCGATCATGTCAACGCCCATGGCACCTCGACCGTGCTGAACGATCAGGTCGAAGCACGGGTCATCAGCAAGATGCTGCCCCACGGGCCACGGGTCACCTCCACCAAGGGGGTACTGGGGCACCTGCTCGGAGCGGCCGGCGCCGTAGAGGCGGCCCTGACGGTTTTGGCAATCCAGCAGTCCACGGTCCCGCCCACAGCCAACCTCCGGACTCCCGCCCCTGGCATCGACCTGAACCTCGTGACCAAGACCGTCTCGCGCCGACCGGTGCGAGCCGCGTTGTCGAACTCCTTCGGGTTCGGCGGTCACAACGTCGTCCTGGCCTTCACCCACCCGTAGACCGCACCGCCAAGGGCATTTCCGGTGCGACAGGAGCATGCCGCCCATGGACACCGCCATCGACGCCGCACCTTCGGCCGCCCCGCCCGCACCGCGTGGCGTCATCCGCCGGCTCCAGTCCCGCCAGGGGCGCGAGGACCCCTTCCCCCTCTTTGAGGAGATTCGCCGCGCTGGGCCGGTGGTAAGCCTGGGTCCGCACGCGTTCCTGGTCACCGGCTACACCCCATGCCTGCAGATCCTGACCGACCGGATCTGGCACGTGCCCGACCACACGTGGCGCACAGCACGCGGCCTGGACACCGGCGGCCCGAGCGAAAAGGTCCTTCTCACCCTTCCGCGGCTCAACCCCCCGCGGCACGGCCACATGCGTCGCCTGCAGGCCGGCGCATTCACCCCCTCCGCGCTGGAACGCCTACGCCCCACCGTCCGCACGCTCGTGCGCACCCACCTCGACCGGCTGGACGCCGAACTCACCGAGCACGGCCGAGCGGACTTCATCCAGACGGTCGCCCGCGCCCTGCCCATCGCCGTCATGTGCGCGATCCTCGGCCTACCCACCGAGGACCAGGCCCTCATGGCTCGCTACAGCCTCGACACCGCGGCACTGACCGAACCCTTCGCCACCCCCGTCCAGACGGCGGTCGCCGACGCGGCGGCCGCCGAGTTCCACGCCTACGTGATGACCCTCCTCGGCGAACGCGTGCGCACACCGGGCGCCGACCTGCTCTCCCGCTGGCTCACACACGACAGCCCCGGCACCGCGCATGTCTCCCGCGACGAGCTGGCCACCCACATCGTCTTCCTCGTCGGCGCCGGCGCCGAGACCACCTCGTCCCTGTTCGCCACCGCCGTCCAAGCCTTCGAGCAACACCCCAACCAGGCACGGTGGCTGACTGACCATCCCGAAGCCCTGCCCCAGGCCATCGAGGAACTCACCCGCTGGGACCCATCCGTCCAGAACGCCGTCCGCATCCCCACCCAGGACACCACGCTGGCCGGCACCCCCATCGCGGCCGGCACCCTCGTCCACGCCCTCATCGCCGCCGCCAACCGCGACCCCGCACACTTCCCCAACCCCCACACCCTGGACTTCCAGCGCTCCCCGCAACGCAACCTCGCTTTCGGCGCCGGAATCCACTACTGCCTCGGCGCGCCCCTGGCCCGCCTGAACGCCGCCGAGTTCCTCCCCGAGCTCCTGCGCCGCTTCCCCACCCTGCGCACAGCCGGACCGGCCACCCGAGCACCGGGACTCAACCTGCGGACCTTCCTGACCCTCCCGGTCACCCGGCGACCCGCAGCACTCACCCACTGATCGCCCACCGCTGCCCTTGCACGGATCGGTGACCCGACCGGTCCCGCCGGACAGCAGGGCGGGTGCCGCCCCAGCCCGAGTCACCCCGCCCAGAAAGGAACATCATGCAGGTCACAGGCTTGTTCCACGCCTACCGCCGACGTGCTGTGCTACGCGGCGTCGATCTTGACCTTCCCCCCGGCGTCCTGGCCGGGATCGTTGGGGAAAACGGCGCGGGAAAGTCGACCCTGCTGAAGATCCTCTCCGGTGAACTGCGCCCCACCCGCGGCACCGTGACCCACCGCGGCAGATTCGGGTACTGCCCTCAGGACGTGGTGCTCAACGACGCGCTGACGGTCCGCCAGCACCTGGAATTCTTCAAGACCGCCTACGGACTGGATGACCTGCGACGTGCCGAAGAGACGATGGCGGCGCTCCGGTTCACCGAGTACGCAGACACCCGCACCGGGGTCCTCAGCGGCGGCACCCGCCAGAAGCTGAACCTCACCCTCGCCCTCATGCACGACCCGCGGGTGCTACTGCTGGACGAGCCCTACCAGGGCTTCGACTGGGACACCTACCAACGCTTCTGGGAACTCGCCGGCCACCTGCGCGACGAAGGGCGCTCGGTGCTGGTCGTCTCTCATCTGGCCTATGACGCCGAACGCCTGGACCAGCTCTACCGACTGGACGCCGGCCGCCTCCACCCCCACGACTCCGCTCCCGCACACGCCCCCGAAGGAACAGCGGTATGAGTACGAGCAACAGCGCCAGGAGGCACCTGGTCTGGTTGACTACCGCCGTCCGCTACAACCTGATCGAGCACTCCCGCAACACATTCGCCATGCTCCTGGTCGTCGCCTTTGTCCCCACCTGGACCATCCTGGCCTACCTCGTCATCCCCAGGACCGCCATCCCCTTCCACCTGCGCGCCACCGGCCAACTCCTCTCCCCGGCCGGGAATCAGATGACGCAACTCACCGGCGCGCTGAACGTCGTCGCCCTGATCACCGGGTTCATGATGTTCGCCGCCACCTTCACCGGGGGACGCTTCGACAAACGCCTCGCCCTGGCCGGCTATCCCCGCGCCCACCTCGTCCTGGCCAAAGCCGCCACCCTCACCCTGGCCTCGGTCCTCGTCGCCGCCTACGCCACCACCGTCATCTGCACGGCATGGTCGCCCAAGCAGCCCCTGCAACTCGCCACCGCGCTGTTCAGCAGCGCCATGACCTACGGCGCCCTCGGCGTCGTCTTCGGATCCGTCCTGCGCCGCGAGGTCGAGGGCATGTTCGCCATCGCGATGACCAGCGTCGTCGACATCACCCTGCAAAACCCCACCCGCAGCTCCAGCGCCGAGAGCCCCCTCGTGCACTACCTGCCCTCCCACGGCGCCATCCAGACCGCCACCGCGAGCGCCTTCTCCACCGCCCACACCCCCACCTACCTCGCCCTACAAGGCCTCTGGTTCAGCGTGACCGCCCTCCTGGCCCTGCTCACCTTCCACCGGCGCACCCGCAACGCCATCCCACGGAGCAACGACGCGCGGCCCGCCCAAGCAGGTCCCGGTGTGCCCCCGCAAGAGAGCGATGTCCCTGCGACCCCGAAGCGATCACCAGCACCTTCCCCCACGCCCTAACCCACCCCGCGGGTCTTGGTGTTCCGGGGGATGGGTCACCGGGCGAGCATGTGGCCGTCGTGGGGGCGGTGGTCGCGGGAGCGGCGCAGGTCGGTGGTGACGTAGGTGCGTTGCAGCCAGCGGTCTGCTCCGTCGTAGCGGGGGTGGAAGGCGGTGCGTCCGTGGACGGTGACGCGGTTGTCGATGATGACGAGGTCGCCGGGTGTCAGGCGCAGGGTGTGGGCGGTTGCCTCGCAGGCGCGGCCGAATTCACTCAGCGCTGCGGCGGCTCGGGGGGTGAGCGGGGTGGTGACGAGTTGCGCCATGCGTATGTCGGGGTCCTCCGTTGCTCCGGAAAGCACCGGTCGCGGCTTGACGGCTGCGTTGCTCGTGGCGGCGTCGGGGTTGAAAGAGGGGGGTGGGGTGGTGGTGAACTCCGGTGTGAACAGGGCCTGGCGGCCGGCCGGGGTGAGGAGCGTCAGTGCTTGGCGGATGCCGGCGATGCGCATGCCGGCGATCCGGTCGTGGTCGGCGCGCAGGCACAGGAAGATCACATAGTCGGGTGGGTGGGGGTGGAAGCCGTTCTCGGTGTGGAAGGACAGCGGAACCGATCCTGCGTTGCCGTGGAAGGTCTCCTGCCCCGGCACGGGTACCACGTCCTGCACGAGGGCGCCGGACTTCTCAGCCAGGTAGGCGAGGGGCTCCCCGAGTCCGCAGGCCACCATGGTGAGCATTGCGGCCGCGATGGTGGCGTTGCGTTGGACCGAGCCGGGTACGGTCGGTGTCGGGGGCAGGGCCGCCTGATCGACGGGTATGCCGCCGATCACCAAGGTGCCCGTCGGACCGGAGTGCCTTCGAAACCGGCGCACCTCGCGGCGTAGCCCTGTCGGAAGGTCCTCCCAGGCGTCCCGGGCCAGCGCCACCCACTCGGGGCTGTCGACCTGGTCGTTCCCGCCGGTGCACAAGGTGCGGGCCAATCGCTCGCACGCATCGGTATCCGCCCGGTCAAGCTCCCGGCCGAGGCCGCTGCTGTGGCTGGTGTCGGGCGTCGTCGGGGCCATCGAGGTCTCCTGCCGGGGATGTGGGCGGCGCACGCTCGGGCTCATGTGTGGCGCAGGCCGGCCACGGCGTCGGCGATGTAGTGGTCCCCGAATCGGATCAGGGAGGCGTACTGGGCAGCGCGTCGATGTCGCATGAGCCGCAGTTCGGCGACGGCGTTGTCGGGCCCTTCGGGTTGCTGGGCGATGGAACGATGCAGATGCACCATCGAGTACGCGAGGGTGACGTGGCGTTCACCATCGACGATGTCGGCTTCCAGGAGTGCGCCCCGCCCCTCGGCCAGCTCCGGGGCGCGGGCCGCCAAATCCTCGTAGGAGTCGGGAACGATGGACAGCAGGTCTCTCATCGCCGCCCGGAACAGCTTGTATCCGCGGTGCTGGCGGCCGCTCAACGGCATGTCCACCGACGGAGGTGCCATGGTCTGGCGTATCGCCGCCATGTAGTAGTCGGCCGGGATCGTACTGGCGTGGGTCATGGCCGCCGGGAAACCGCGCACGTACACCGTCGCGTCTGCCAGCCGCAGCAGCGCGGCGTCGCTGTCGCCGTGGCGCAGGTGGTCGGCGGCGTCGGCCACGGCGACCGCGGCGCAGATGTTGAACAGGACGTGGACCTGGTGGCCGATGAGCCACCGAGCGTTCCACGCGTCCTCCAGCGACGCCTTCGTACCCGGCTCAGGAACGGCGACAGGTGGGTCGAAGTCATGGCCGGTGCCCGGTTTCGCGCCGGTGAGGTCGCCTACCGCTCGGCGCATCCCGGCCAGCTCCAGTGCCAGGTCTCCGCCCGACAGGGGAGCGTCACAGAGGTCTTGAAGGCCGCGGTGGATGACCAGGACGCTGTGCAGCGCGGCCTGCTGGTCGGACAGTTCCTTTTCACGGACCCGGAAGAAGGACTGGCTGGTCGACTCGGCCGGCAGTGCTTCACCGGCCATAGCCGGCGCCTGCTCCGACAGCGCGGTTGCCAATGCACCAGCAGCAGCGGCGGCGTGCCGCAGCATGAGTGTCCGTTCGACAGGTCTGGCATGGGTCGCCACTCCGGCCAGCACGCGCGCGGTTCGCACCGCCTCAACATCGACCCGTGAGCCCAGAGCCGGGGTGGGCCGCCCGCCTCGGGGCAGGCGAAAGACAGCGACAGCAGGATGACCGGCAACCAGCGATAAGCCCATAGTCACAGAGCTTGGTCATGAACACTTCGCCCCAAACCTCGATCCACGCCATTCTTGAACGGCGCAAATAGAGAGGGGGGCAATTCCGGCGAAGCGTGAGTTGCCATGCGAGAACTTGAGGGACCCGATCCAGACCGGAGCTTGGCTGTTCGCCTCGGCCGACAGGTGCTGGCGCCGGGCCTTCACGAGGCTGCGCTTCGGACTCCCCCTGTCAGAGGCGAGGGGGCACATTCGGCGGAAGCGGCGGCAAGGAACAGCCGGCCCGCATGGCGAGGGATGGCTGCGTCACGGCCGTGGAGACACAGTCGCTCCGCTCCCGCCGACTGGGCGCTGACTCCCGCGCCGAACGAGCCGCCCTGGACACCCTCGTATCGTCCGGTCCGGACCACCGTGCACTGTTTCTGATCTGCCATACGCGCAGTACAACAGGCTGCTCACGCTGTTCGATCAGTTCCCGCCACACCTCTCGGCACCAAGGGCCGGCAGACGGATCCGCAAGATCACGTCTGTAGTCGCCCTCGTGCTACGAGCCGTCCCGCCGCTGCCCTCGGGCGGAGGTTCACCTTCACGGGGCGCGAATCGTTCCTGCGGTGAACGTCCTCGGCTGTGCGGGTGAGCGCAGGTCGCCACGTCTTCGGCGGAGACGAGGAGACCGGTAGAAGACGGGAGTCGTTCCGTCGTCTTGAGAGGTGCTCCTGATGAGCCGAGGCTTGATCGTCGTGGATGTGCAGAAGGACTTCTGTGAGGGAGGCAGCGTTCCCGTCGCGGGAGGCGCGCAGATCGCCACCGCGATCGCCGAACTGGTGGAGCAGAGCGCCGCGGGCGGTGACTACCAGTACGTGGTGGCCACCCGGGACCATCACATCGACCCGGGCAGCCACTTCTCCTCCAGCCCGGACTTCAAGGACAGCTTCCCCGTGCACTGCGTGGCGGGAGACGAGGGCGGCGAGTTCCACCCGAATTTCGCTCCCACCGCGGCCGACGGCAAGGTCCATGCCGTCTTCTTCAAGGGCGCCCACAGCGCCTCCAAGAGCGGCTTCGAAGGCGCCGACGCCGAAGGAACGTCCCTCGCCGACTGGCTGCGCGCCCGCGGGGTGAGGGACGTCGACGTGGTGGGCATCGCGACCGACCATTGCGTGCGCGCCACCGCCCTGGACGCCGCCGCGGCGGGATTCAACACCCGGGTACGCCTGGACTACTCGGTCGGCGTCGCCCCCGAGACCATCGCCTCCACCCTGGACGACTTCCGCCAGGCAGGCATCGAGACATCCGGCCAGACACCGGTGCCCAGCTAGCGCGTGTCTCCTTGGTGGGTTGGTCAGTTGATCGGATGTGGCTGTCCGATGAGTGATCACTAATGCGATGTGGGAACGGATCGAGCCGCTGATGCCGGCCGATCCGGTCCGTGGACGACGGTGGGCCGACCACCGTCGCACTCTGGAAGCCATCGCCTGGATGTACCGCACCAACTCGCCCTGGCGCGACCTGCCGGGCGAGCTCGGCGACGGCACCTGGAACAAATCCTGGCCTCTGTTCTGGCCGCGGCGGACACCGCCGACGACATCGACTGGACCGTGTCGGTCGACTCCACCGTCGCCGGGCTCACCAGCACGCCGCCGGAGCGCTCAAAGGGGGCAGCGGGACGCCGGGAGCCGGTCGATCACGCCCTCGGACGCTCCCGCGGCGGCCTGAGCACCAAGGTCCATTTGGCGGCCGACGGCCGGGCCCGGTGACGTACCGGCCTTCGAGACCGTGATGGACCAACAGCGGCGCGGCCTGGCCACACGAACCGACAAACTCGCTACCAGGCCGCACTCCACCTCGCTGGCATCCTCATCTGAACCCGACACTGACCGAAGGGACAGAACCTAGCTCTGGCTATCCATGGACCAGTGCGAAGTTCACCTCGGCCCGGGGCACTCGCGACGTCCTCGACAACGCCCTGGTGCGGCCCGATCTCGTCGCGGAGATCAGCGCCGACACCTCCGGCGACCGCGGTGGCGTCTACCGGCACCCGATCCGGTACGTACGCCTGCGCCTGGACGCGTCCGTCGATGACGTGCCCGGGTTGGGTGGAGGCCCGGGCGCAGCCGCAGGGTGACGGTCACCCCAACGCTCAGGCTCAGGTCGTGGCCGCTCGTGCACCTGCTCTGCGGGCAGCGAGTCGGCACGGAAGTCCGCGCCCAGGGCGCGTTGTGCGCGTTGCTCGACGAGACGGCGGAACCCGGCTACGGCATAGCGCTCTCCGGTGGGTGGGGGAGTCGCGCCCGGGAATGCCGGCGACCTGGGCCATGAGCTGGGGCTGGGGCTGGGGCTGGGGCTGGGGCTGGGCTGCCGGCCGACGGCCAGGACGCGCAGGCCGAGGCCTCCGCGCGCCGGTGCCGGTCCAGGAGGTGGAGCAGGCCGGAGGCGTCCATGGTCACTGTTCGACGCCCTGCCCGCGCAGCCAGGCCCGCAGGGCGATGTCGGCGCGGATGCAGGCTCGGGCGGTCGCGGCCTGGGTCAGGCTGAGCGGACGTTCACCGGTTCGGCCCATTACCCGTGACGTGTGGGCGGCTCGGCCGTTGTGGGGGACGTCGTCCGTGCCGTACTTCCCCGCGGCAGAGTGAGTTCAAGGAGATCTTGATGTTCCGTTTCGCCAAGGCCGTATCCGTTACCGTCGCCACTGGTGCCGTCCTGGCAGGCGGGGCCGGCATGGCCGCCGCCGACGCCACGGCAGAGGGCGCTGCCATCGGCTCCCCGGGTGTCCTGTCCGGCAACGTCGTCCAGGTGCCCATCCACATCCCGGTCAACCTCTGCGGCAACACTGTCAACATCGTCGGTGCCCTCAACCCGGCCTTCGGCAACACCTGCATCAACAACGGCGGCTCGGACGGGCACCACAAGGCCGACCACCACGGCAAGTACTGACAGCACCAAGTCCTGGATCCGGCGCGCTCGTCGCGCGGGCACATCCAGCGCAGTCATCTGAACCAGCCGCAGCGCACAGCCCGGTGTAGAACGGCCTCCCCCCATCCTCCGAGGGGAGGCCGTTCTCATGACGGGGCCAGCTCGTGCAGCCAGCCAGCCAGCCAGCCAGCCGAGCCAGGCCAGGCCGCGGGGAGCGGGTTCCGCTCCTCCCGGTCCGCGCGACCGGACCTCGGTCGCGGTGGGTGGTGGGGCGGCCCGGTGCTACTGCCGCCAGAGAGCTCTGGGCACCGGGCCTGCCCGCGCACGCCTTATCGGCGCGGACCGCGCCCGACCATAGCCGCGGCCGACCAGCACTCCGCAGGGGTCGCCTGAGGGATCGCCCTGCCGCTCGCATTCCGTGGCCATCCGCATCAACGCGTGGACGACCTGCGGGTCGGAGACTCCGTAGAGGGCGCACAGGTCCCGCACATCGCGGGGCTTGATGGCGCGGCGGCCGATCTCTTCTGGAAGCGACGGACCGCGCTGGTCGGGTGCGCCGCTTGGTGCCATGGTGGAGGTAGCGGCTGTGACTGGGTGCCATTGCGTCCGCGCACGGAGAGGTGTCGGGTATGGCGACCGAGAAGGATGCCGCCCAGGCCAAGACGCCGGGGCAGCGTGTGGCCGACAGCCGCGCCATGGAGGTCGCGTCCCGGGTCGGGCTCTGCGCCCGGGGAGTGATCTACGTTCTGGTGGGTCTCCTCGCCGTGCGGATCGGTTTCGGCGGCGGCAGCGGCAAGGAGGCCGACCGGTCCGGGGCGGTGCGGACCATCGGCGAGCAGCCCTACGGCCAGGTGCTGCTGTGGGCGCTGGTGGTGGGGCTGGCGGCGATGGCGCTGTGGCGCCTTTCCGAGGCCGCCTTCGGGCAGGCGACGGAAGGCGGTGACAAGTTGACCCGGCGCCTGGGCTCCCTGGGGCTGGCCGTCTTCTACCTGGTGATCTGTGTCGGCGTGGTGCAGACCGCGCTGGTCGGCGGGTCCGGCGGAACCCGCGCCGGTGACCAGGCGTCGAAGGACTACACCGCGCGCGTGCTGGAATGGCCCTATGGCCGGGTACTCGTCGGCGTGTTCGGGGCCGCGCTGGCCATCGTGGGCGTGGTGATCGTGGTGCGCAGCCTGATGCGCAAGTTCGAGAAGAACCTCCGTACGGACCGGATGAGCCGGACGACGCGGCGCGTCGTCGCGGCGCTGGGCATCATCGGCGGCGTGGCGTGCGGAGTGGTAGCGGTGGCGACCGGCCTGTTCGTTCTCCTGGCCGCGGTGCGCTTCGACGCCAGCGAGGCAAAGGGCTTGGACGAGACGTTGCGTTCGTTCGCTGATACGCCGGCCGGGCCGGTGCTGCTGATCGCCGCGGCGGTGGGCCTTCTGCTGTTCGGCCTCTACTCGTTCTGCGAGGCCCGCTGGCGTAAAGCCCCTGAACACGACGCCTCGGCAGAGCGGCCGATCAGCCGCGATGCCGGCTGACCGTCCTGCTCGCGCCGTTCCCGCCCGTACCCTGCCGACCGCCCCGTGCACCACGGGGCCGGGGGGCTCAGCCACGACATCGGCCCTTCGGTCGCGATGACAGCGGTCACAGCGACCGGCCACCGCAATACGGCCCGCCGATGCACTGACGGGCCAGGTTTCGACGCCCCAGCTGTCGACCCAGCCGATCAGGACCAGCACGGTGACACCCGTCACGGCGATCAGAGTGAGGTCAGCGAGGACTCGGTACGAACGGTGCCGCACGGCAGTCAGTCGTCGTTGCGGTAGTAGTCCATCGAGACCGTCACCGGACCGTTGTCGGCCACGGTGATCACTCGCAGGATCGCGATGTCGTGAGTGCTGCGTGACCGCACGCAGAAGGCTCGTCCGGCCGTCGGATCTCCGAAGCCGAGGGCGGTCGCAGGTTGCTGGTCGATGGCCGTCGAGCACTCGGCAGGCGTCGGCCGGCCGCTGGGGCGTGCCTGGACGCTCCCGGCGCCGGCGCCTCCCTGTGCGAGCGGTGGGCCGCCATCGCCCCCGACCTCGCCGGGCACGTCATCGCCGTGGGCTTCGACCCGGAATCCGGCCGGCTCACCATGTGCCCGGCATCGTCGGCCTGGGCAACGAAGGCGCGCCTGGAACAGGCCCGGGTCATCGCGGCCGCCAACGTTGCGACCGGCCGTACGGTCGTGCGCGCCCTGCGGATCCTGCCGCCGCGGACGGCACCCGCGCCCGGCCGGGCCGACGCCGCCCCGACATCATCACGCCGCCCCCCGTTCCGGTGCAGCGACGGACCCCGCCGGAGGGCCCACCAATATCCGTGTCTTTACCTCATTCCATCTCTGCGAGCATCACTTCACCCGCATCCGTATGGCAGTGGCCCCACGGTCAACGAGGGATGAAGGATCGTGCTCAAATTCCTGGCAGGATTCAAGGGAAGGCGTCCCTTCTGGCGTCTTAGATTGGGATCGCGCCCTTCCTTGCAGGGATGTTGTCCAGCGGTTGCCGCTAACATCGGTGAAGTAACCTGCACTGGGGGCTGCAATTTAATTTGCGTCCCCCAAGCGGAAAGCGGATTCGCGGGGATCTTGAAAGCGTTGCATGAAGGGATGGTGTGGGCGGTAACGAAGTAGCCTTTATGGAATGCGACTGCGACTCCCGTGATCGCCCCCTCGCTCCGATTTTCGACAGAGAGGAATGCTTCAGCACCATTTCCCGATGCATATACAGCAACTTGCTCTGCTTGTTCTCTTTCCGCTGCCGCATCGGCGGCTTCCTGATATCCTGAGCTTGGCGAATGCTCCAGAATGAAAGGCTCAGCGCTAAGATCGCGATAAGGACGGAAGTCGCATGAAGGAGCAAGTTTTTTCGCTCCAGTCGAGCGGTCGGGGACTGCGATGCATGGACATGATACGCCGGGCGTAGGTTTCGCCACCTTATGTGGTTCATATCGCATGTATTGCCGCACGCGCGACCGCTCTCACACATGTTGCTCCAGCTGGCGGAGGACTGCGGGCGTGTCGGAGGCGCTGGATACGGTCAGTCACAGTGGTAAAAGCAGTCTGTGTGAGGTTAAGCCCTATCAACGGGTGACGCTCACGACGTTAGCCCGCGAGGCCGGTCACCTCGCGACCATGGGGTGACAGGGTGGACTTCTAAGGTCAAGCAAAACGCGACACTTGAACAGGCGGAATTACCGGCAAGGCCGCCTCAGGGCGCGGCGAGCCGCCCTGGGATCCTCACGGCGGGGGTGGGGAACAGGTGGTGTACGGCGGTTCAGCGCGAGGAGATGGGTCTGATCAGTTCCGCGCCCGGCCCGGAGTACCGGCCCAGGCGCTTGCGCGCGGCCTCGGCGGTGGTCAACAGGCGCTCGCCGAGAGTGGTGT
>NZ_JBSGQV010000068.1:0-13421 GCF_053606025.1 Streptomyces sp. NPDC055254
GCGTCCAGTACCAGCGGAACAACTCGTCCCCGCTCAACGCCGCACTCAGCTCTGGTCGCGTCTCAGCACCCGTACTCGAACTCATGTCCACATGACAGGAGGGGCGGTACGCCCGGCGTTCGACGAGACGAGCCGGCGGCCAACCGCGACACGGTGAGATTCTGACGGTTCGGATGAGACCGAGTGAGAATCCGCCAGCTGCACTGCGACAGGACATGATCCATATGTCGGTCAGCCAACATCACACTGGTCGGTGACAACAAGCCTGCCTTGGTGACAACTACCGCGCTTCGGCTCACAGACGCAGTGAGCCCGCCCGGCCGAATCGACCGAGCGGGCTCCGCAGTGAATGGGCGGCGTCCTAACCCTCACCGTGGGCGGCGAGAAGGCGTTCGAGGAGGACCTCACGCTGCGCCTCATCCATCTTCTGGAAGACCAGATCGGCAACTCCGTTCCCGTCGTGCCACGGCACGCGGGGGAGCTTGAGGATGTCGACGAGGTGAGGCTCATCTGTTGCCGGATCGGCAGGATCCTGGTTGCCAGGCTGCGGTTCAGAACGCGAACTGTCCCCGGTGTTTTCCACGGGGGCAGCAGCAGGGGTGCTAACGGCGTTAGCACTTGAGGCGACCTGATCGACTCGCTCGGGGGAGGGGGGAGTGCTAACGGCGTTAGCACCCGCGTTGACTGCTTGCTTCCGCTGCTTGACCGCCGCGCGCTTGGCCAGGGCTTCCTCTACGGCGCTTTGCTGCTGCTGCGCGGGGAGCTGGCCGACGTTGCGGGCAATCTCTACTGGGAGGCTGCGATCCTCTACCGCCTCCTGGAGTTCCGGGGTGAGTTTGAGCAGCGCGAGACGCTGGGTGACCCATGGACTGGACTTGCCGAGCGCCCTGGCGACAGCTCGCTGGGATCCGTGGACGTGGACGAGCCGCTGAAGAGCCTTCGCCTCATCCAGCGGGTCGAGGCTCTCGTGCTGAACGGCCGCGGTCAGGGCCGTCTCCAGCAGCGTGTCGGCGTCCTGCGCGAGGGAGTCATCAACGTGGACGGGAACGTCATCCAGTCCTGCAAGGTTCGCTGCTGCCAGGCGCCGGTTACCGTCGACGACGATGAAGGCAGCCTGACCCAGCCGGCCCTCGTGGCTCGGATGTGCAGCGAGGAAGGCCTGACGGGTAACGACCGTAAGGGGCTGGATGACCCCCCGGGACGTAAGGCTGTCAGCAAGGTCATCAACTGCCTTGAGTTCCTCCCGCGGGTTGTACGGATTGTGGGCCAAGGTGTCCAGGGCAGCCCGCAGCGTCCCGGTCTGACCGGTGACGGTCTGCTCAGCGACAGGAGTGTCCTGGCCAGAAAACCGTGCGAAGGAAGCTGCGCGACTGCTCATGGGCTGAGCGACCGCGTTGAACGTGGGGGAGTCCCCCAACATGTCCGCTTTGCTCATGCCGTCGTCACCCCTCGGGCGATCTGCCTCATCTGGTGGGACTGCTCGCAGTCGGGCGCGTAGTCCAGCAGCGGGCACTGCTTGCGGACCGCCTCGCGCTGCTCCTTCACGTCGGGTACCACGGCGAGGACCGGGGGAGTGCCCAGCGTCTTCCACTTTTCGAGGGACGAGGTCGCGATGTACCCGCGTCGGCTGTCGAACTTGTTGACGACCAGGCCCAGCTGCTCGATCCCGATGTCGAAGTCTCGGGAGAGGGAGTCGATCTGCTGGATGAGCATTCCGTATGCCTGGGCAGAGGTGTCCTCAGCTTCCACGGGGATGACGAGGCCGGAGGAGCCCGGCTTCTCTCCGTCGCGCTGGCGGCCGTAGTTGAGGGCTGCGTCCATGGCGAGGCCGAGGCTGGGAGGCGAGTCCACGACGATGACGTCGAAGTCTTCTTCGAGGGGGGCGAGGGCGCGCTCGAGCGCGGCGTGGCGCGGGCCGCGGAAGACGGTGAGTCCCGAGTCGAGGAGGAACGCGTCGAATGCGGCTGGGAGGATTTGCAGGCGGCCGCCGAACCGGTCACCGCTTATGGCGATCGTCAGGTCGAGCAGTGTCTGCTTGGCCTGCTCTCGGTGCAGCATGTGCGTGATGAGGCTTTCCTCGCCAGCAGGGATGGCGGTGAGGCCGAGTTGGTGGGTCAGGTGTCCCTGCGGGTCGTAGTCGACGAGGAGGACCCGCAAGCCGCCGATCGCCGCATCAGCCGCGGCCCCGATGGCAGTCGGGTCTTCCGCGAGGGCCTGAGCAAGGCCGGCGGATACCGCGGTCTTGCCGACGCCGCCCTTCTGATTGCAGACGATGATGCGCCGAGTGGTCTCCTTGGCGCCAGCCGGGTTGTCGGCGAGCCAGAGCACCACGGACTGCGCCAGCCCCTGGATGTAGGAGACGCCGCGCTCGCGGCAGTCGGACTTGAAGTCCTCGTAGAGGCCTTCGGGCAGGTAGGTGCCGAACGAGTCGGCGCCGGCGGTGTTGACGGAGGGCAGTTCCTCCGTGCAGTCCCGCCAGGCCTGGATGCCACTGGCGACGGCGTCCTGCATGTCGATCTGGAGCTGCGCGGCGCGAACCTTGAGGAGTTGCTGGAGCTGAGCGGGCAACTTGGAGACGAGCTTCTCCCGCTCACCTCCCGAGTTGGGAGATGACATAGGCGGCAGCATACTGCCGTGAACCCAGGTTTGAGTCGTGCGTTAGAGAAGTTTCGCCTATTTTCAGTGTTAGTTCCTCAGACCCCTCAGGTGCTAACGCCGTTAGCACTACCGCGTAACCAGGGTCCTGAGTGAACGGGAAAGATGGAGTAGCCGCCCTGTCGCATCGGACCTTGACTGGTTTCGCCGACGTATAACGACCATCCTGTTCGTCTCATCAAAGCTTGATCACCATTACGGGAGTGACGTGGATCAGGCCGCGTACCCTCAACTGCGTGCCTCGCCGTTCGAAGAAGCCCCGCCGACTGGTCGCCGACGGGCGCGTGTACATGTGGACGCTCCGCCACAGCCACCGCGTGCTGGACAACGGCCGGTCCGCAGACTGCCGCGAGACCCTCACCCTGTCCTCTCAGCCAGCCGGCACCGGCGGCCAGCTGCGCATTGTCTTTGCCGACGGGGCCCGGCCGGTATGTCCCGGGCGGTGCCCCCCCGGCTCCGGGGATGTGGGCTTCACCCAAGGCGCAGGCCTGAACCTCCACGAGCCGGGCGTTGTCCGGGCCTTGCTCGATCTGGCATGGGCCCGGGGCGGCACGGAGTCCCGTCAGGCCGCCGCAGCGGACGGGGCGTTGTTGACGAGGTCGGCGCCGCGCAGGGCGTCCAGCACTTAGCCATCAAAGCGGGCCTGGTGCTGGAGGGCGGTGGCCAGGTTGGCGGCGCGGCTGCGGGGGTAGTGGGCGGCGTCCGGGCTGGCGTCGGTTCCGGCGAGGGCGCGGTCGCCGGCGGCCGCGGCGAGGCGCGGGCTCCACCACTGGGCTGCGGTCTCGCGGCGGGCGCGGGCGCTGTCTTCGGCCAGTACCTCGGCCTTTATGCCGCTGGCGCCTGTGCGGGCCGCCGCACAGGCGCCAGGTCTCGCGCTGCTCAGGCATGCCCTTATGGTCGGTGTCCCGGTCGGCGGACCAGCGAGGGGCGAGCTGGGGGTTGCCCCTATCCCTTCTGCCAAGATCGGAGAGGATGGGAGGCATGGCGGATGGGGAGCAGGGACTGGACTGGATGGGTCGCACTTTGGTGCACTACGGCGCCTTGCATGGAGACGTCGATGGCCTGAGGGCGGCCCTGGCGGATGGGGCAGATCCGGGCCATGCGGACGAGGCGGGGATGACGCCGCTGCATTTTGCCGCGCAGTCCCAGGCTGCGCCGGCCGCGGGGATTCTCCTGGCGGCGGGTGCCCCCGTGGACGTCGGCGACAGCAGCGGCAACACCGCTCTGTTCAACGCGGTGTTCAACTACCGAGGTGATCCGGCAACGCTCCAGGTACTGCTGGAAGCCGGAGCCGATCCCGAGCAGCAGAACACGAAGGGAATGAGCCCGCGCGGTCTTGCCGACCTGATCGGCAATTACGACGTGGCCGTTCACGTACGCGGCGCCGGGCAGAACCGGTAGGCGCTAGTCAGGCCTCATGCCTCTCATACGGCTGCTGGACGTGGTTCGTAGAAGGTGCAGTCGCGGAGCATCGCGAAGAGGACGCCGGCTCGTCGTCGGACGAGGCAGAGGAGGGCTTGGGTGTGATGCTTGCCCTGGCTGACCCTCTTGTCGTAGTAACCCCGGGAGACCGGGTCGACGAGGGCGGCAACACGGAGAGGAAGAAGGCCCGTTTGAGCTGCTTGTTTCCTCTCCAGGACGGTTGCTCACCACGGATTGACGAGCCCGAACTGCGGGTCGCTGGTGCGAGACCGGCGTAGGCGGCGGACGGGAACGAACTGCCGCCGCCGACGTCGATGAGGATGCGGGCTCCGGTCCTGACGCCGATCCCCCGGCATGGAAGTCAGGACCTTGGAAAGAGGGTGGTTCTCCACGCCGAATCCTGGACGCCGGCTGTGGCTCTAAGGCTCTTTGTCGTCGAGCGGCTCAGCCAGGACCTCGACGTCGCCACCGAGAACCCGGCTCCGATGGCAGAGATCGTCGCGAGCCTGGAGCAGGGCTTGGCCGCGCGGGGCTGGGCAGGTGCGCGTGATCGACGTGGCCGCACTCTCGGCCCGGCTGATGGCCGCCGACCCGACATCGGCGAGGAGTGCGAGGTCGACGTCCTCAAGGAACACTTCTGGACGCCGCCTGCCCAGACCGAGTACGGGCTGGTCCTGCCCTTCGACTCCGTTCGCCAACTCAAGCCTTCAGGCGCCTGAGGGATCAGCGGCACTCGGGTGTCTGCCGTCACGGTTGCGGCCTCTCGCACGGAGAGGTGGGTACGGACGGCTGCGGAGCGCTGGACCAACGGACGGGGTCGCCGCCTGGGCCGCTCGTGAGCCAGGAACCGTCGCCTAGGGGAACCAACTCGTATGGGTTGCTAGCCTCGACGCTCAATTCGCCGCTGAGCGTGCCCGTGCGTAGGTCTACCAGGTGGTAGCGGAACCACTTCTCCTCGTCCTGACTCTCACCGCCCAGGGTGACAATGGCCGTGTCCTCGGTCAGGTAGCCGCCGCTCCATTCCACGAAGGTCTCCTCCGGGTCGTACCCGAAGGCTTCGACGGGGAGGGTGCAGAGCACGTCCCCGGTGGGGTGGTCGTGGAAGGCGACGTCCGCCTGCTCGTGGTCGACGGTCATGAACTGCTGCCCGCCCGGCGCCAGGTCGATCAGGCAGCGGTCCGACCACGGGTACGTCACGAACTCCACCTCGCCATCGGGCCCGGCCGTACCCCGGAGAATGACGGAGCCGTCCTGGCCCTCACCGATGTCGAGGTAGATGCTGCCGTCCACAGGGTGCACGTGGTGCCCGGCGCCGTGCCCGACGGCCTTCAGCTCCCGGCGGGCGAGAACCACACCGCTTTCGGCGTCGTGCACGACCCACTGGTCTCCGCCCCCGCGTCCCGCCATCGCGTCCGGCCGGTAGACCCACACCGTCCGGTCGTCCAGAGACAGCGCACAGCCAGGTTGGTGGCCATGGCGTACGTCAGAGTGTGGCTCGAAGTCCGAGGCCCACATGAGGTCGCCGGCACGCGTGAGGCAGACGACTCCGTTCAGCGTCGTGTACACGACCCGCTCCAGATCGTGCCGGACCACCGACGCTACGACCTCGTCGCCATTCCGCGGCTGGAAAACCGCTGCGGGCTCCAGCCTCCCGTAGACGCCGGCGCCCACGACGTAGGCGCGGATCCGCCCGTCGCGGAGACGCGTGATGACCTTCGGTGGCGGCTCAGGAATCATCTGCTGAGGCCAACGTCCAGGTAGGCCGCTCAAGAGCCGGGGCGGTATGCGCCCGAGCAGGGTAGGCGCGGTCCAGCTACAACGCTCAGGAACCAACTACGACGCTAAAGGGCCAACTAGATAAGCCTCGTTGAGCCATTCAGGGGACCAATCAAGCTCGCAATCTCTGCGCCAATGGGCCACGAGGCCCTGTACGTCCCTGTGGGAGCCTTTCTCGTACAGGCAGACCGCATCACACCAGCACGACGCTGATCGGCTCTCTACGGTGCCATTGTGGGAGGCAATTTTTGCCTGCGATGTCGGAACTTTCCGGTAGCTCCGGCTTGAAGCCTGGCTGCTTGCGGCTGCTCGGCGTGCGGCTTGTTCCAGCGAACTCATTAGCGTGTGCTCTCAGATCAGGGTTCTTGTCCCTTGTCGACAGCAGACCGTGAGAATCCCAGGGGCCAGCCCCTGGACCCCGCCAGCGCCTAGGCCGCGCTGGACCGGCCTTGGCATGGGGGGCTACTCGCCCCCCAGACCCCCTCGCCAGGCGCTTGGGCGCCCTGGACCCGCTCCCCCTCACGCCCTGCCCCGCCTCCCTAACGGTCGGCGGGGCACCCCTCGGGCGCTGGCGCCCTCACTGGGCATGAGGGCCAAGCTGAAGGGTGGCTGAGCACGTCAGGGGCTGAGGAGGGGTGGGTCAGGTGTGTCGTATGGCGAAGGCTCGTGGGTTCCCAAGGTCCGTTGGCTGATGTCGAAGAGCGGGGTATGTGAGTGACTGTCGGGGTACTGATGGGTCATGTGCCGGCGGATGGGACAGAGCTGACAGAAAATCAGCGGTTGCTGGCCTCCTCGGCCAGGTTGCTCTTGTAGTAAGAGGGCGCCGCCATTTTAGGCCTCTGACCAGCTGGTTTGTCGCCGGGTATGTGTCCCCTGGGACACACTTCGGGTTTTCAAATGTGTACCCGGCGAGCACATTTCGCGAAAAAATCAAGCACCCGTTGATTTTTTGAAGTGGCGGATCGGCTTCAGATCGTCGCAGGTCAGAGAGTCGGGTGCAGTGGCGCACAACCCCTCGGGCACTGCATGTCATCTACACGTACGTACTCCGATCGTGACACGTCAGATCAAGCAGTCGTGTACTTTCGGCGCTTGAAGGCAACATAACTTCATGCCTCGTGTACTTTTGCCGTCTCAGTCGAACAGATCCCGGATCAGTGGGGTCTTCCGGCGCGTCACCACGCCAAAAGACAAGCACACGTTGATTTTTTGGATAGTCTCGGACCGCCTGAGTAACAAGGAGGTCCTGTGACATCTGATCCGCCCGCCCGTCGTCGACAGCGCGGGCCCCGGCCTGTACCCGTCGCTGCCGCCGCAGGCAACGAAGCCGAGTACGGGGACATCCTGGCTGTCCTCGGCCAGCAGCTTGGGGAGAAGGTGGCACACGCCGCCGACCCCAGCGGCCGTCGCCGGCTCAAGGGAGTCCACTTCGAGTACGCGGCCGACCCGAAGGCCGTGCATGACATGGCCGGGGAAGCCGGTTACAGCCTGGCCAGCAACTGGTTCACGCAGCTGCTGGCCCAGCTTGCCGTCGCGAACAGCATCACCAAGTCCCAGCTCTGCGTCTTCCTCTTCGTGGCCGGGGGGCAGGTGCCGGGCACCGGCATCACCCAGTACACGCAGCAGGAGATCACGGACGGGCTGAACAAGATTGCCGCACAGAAGGGCGGCAAGATGATCACGCGGTCCACGGTGAACCGTGCCGTGCAGGCGCTCTGCGGCTACAACTGGGTGGAGAAGGCCGGCAACGGCCGGATCCAGATCAACGTTCGTCTGTGGTTCCAGGGCAACAGCACGGCCCAGCACGAAGTTCTCGCGGAGATCGCCGAGAGGCACGAGTACGACCCGGAGGCGTTCCCGTACGCGGTGGGACCGGATGGGGCTCACCAGGAGGAGCTGGACCTCGACTTCCGGGTCGAGAAGCCTGTTCAGAGAAGGAAGCGAACCGGGTGATAGCGCTGCCAGGCCCGAGCACGGGCGCTCGCTCACGAGGAAGGTTGTCCCATGGCTAACGTCATGTCTCCGATCGTCGCGGAGCGCATCTGGGCCCTGCCGCTGTCAGGGTCCGCAGTCAAGTTCCTCCAGTACCTAGTCTCCCGCAGCGACTTCGGGGGGACGCTGCCGGTCCGGCAAAAGGACATGGCCGCCGAGTACGGGGTCACGCCCCAGGCCGTCAGCGGGCTCATGGCGCCGCTGTGCGACCTGAACATCGTCCTGCGGCCGCGCAGCGAGGAGCGCACCGGAAATTCGTACCGTCTTCACCCGCTCGCGGCGAAGTACGAGACTCCGGAGTCCATGGAGGCGGCATTCCGCGCCGCTCTCGCCCGCATCCAGGCGGGGGACCTGCCGAACCTGAAGCTCCCGACCTACCACCAGGCCCCGCCGGCCGCGACGGGCCGCCCGAAGCTCCAGGTCGCCTGACCTGGGCCGGAGCCGCACAAAGCAGAAGGCCCCCCACCGAGGTGGGGGGCCTTCTGCGCCTGAGTAACAGTTGGTGCCCTCACTATACCCGCCGGGCCCCCGGGTGCGCGCAGCTGGATCGAGTCACACAAGGGGTCCGTGTCTGCGTCGAGCCGCGTCCGCGTGGCCGCGAGGTAGGCGGGTGGGCAGACCTGCGGGGCGGGAGCGCTGGAGACTGTGCCGCTGGAACGCGTCCGGCGGGAGGCCTCGGCTAACGTCCTATGCGCCCGATTCCAGAGACCGCCCAAAGCCGATGCCACCAGAGCCGATGGCGTCGGCATGCCGACCGGCACCGCATCGAGGCCACCACCCGACCCCGGCCGGACTGCCCCGACTGCCGGGGCACCGGCGGCCAGCGGACCGGCGGCCCCTTCCCGGAGATGGCGGCGTGCAGCTGCTGGCCCGCCCGACGCGAGCTCCGCATCCGCCTCCTGCCCGCCGCGGCCCGACCGGACGAACCCCCGTTCGGGCCCTGGTCTCCTATCTCTGACCCACGGTGCAAAGTAGCTGCGGCTGGCCTCGACTCTCCCGTTGCTTCGCGCCCCGCCTGTTCGTTAGGCCGAGCGAGTAGACGGTGGAGGGTAGGGGTTCATGCGCCGGGAGTGGTCGCCCGAGGATGTGGTGGCGTGCTGGACGCCAGTGGGGAGCGACTGGGACCTGGTCGCGAACAAGTCCGGGCCGACCCGGCTTGGCTTCGTGCTGATGCTGAAGTACTTCGAGCTGGAGGGCCGGTTCCCCCAGTTCCTGGAGGAGTTCCCGCCGGCCGCGGTCGACTACGTCGCCGACGTGGTCAAGGTGCCGGGCGGGGACCTGGCGAAGTACGACCTGTCATCCCGGTCCGCGAAGGGGCACCGTACGCAGATCCGCGAGGCTCTCGGGTTCCGTCCGGCGACCCGGGCGGACGAGGAACGGCTGACCGGCTGGCTCGCCGATGAGGTCTGCCCCGTCGAGCTGGTCGAGGACCGGCTGCGCGAGGCCCTGCTCGTGCAGTGCCGCAGTGACCGCATCGAGCCCCCGGGCCGTATCGAGCGGATCGTGGCCGCCGCGCGTGCGCGGGCGGACCGCGCTTTCTGCGCACGTACCGTCGCCCGCCTGGGTGACGTGTGCGCCCGGCGCCTGCTGGCGCTGGTGGCGGAGGGCAATGAGGAGGGCACCGCGCTGTTGGCATCGCTGAAGCGGGACCCGGGCGCGGTGGGCCTGGACTCGCTCCTGACGGAGGTCACCAAGCTGACCGCCGTCCGGCAGCTCGGTCTGCCGGAGGGACTGTTCGCGGACTGCTCGGAGAAGCTGGTGGCCGCCTGGCGGGCACGGGCGATCAAGATGTACCCCTCGGACTTCCGGGACACGGGCGAGGACGTACGGACGGCGCTGCTGGCCGCGCTGTGCGCCTCCCGCCAAGGCGAGATCACTGATGCCCTGGTGGAACTGCTGGTCGCCCTGGTCCACAAGATCAACGCCCGTGCCGAGCGGCGGGTGGAGAAGCAGCTCACCGCCGAGCTGAAGAAGGTCCGCGGCAAGGAGGGCATCCTCTTCAAGCTGGCGACGGCCGCCGTCGACAAGCCCGACGAGGTCGTACGCCGGGCCCTGTTCCCGGTGGTCGGGGAGAGGACACTGCGCGAGCTTGTGGCCGAGGCGAAGGAGCCCGGGAGACCCCCCTGACCTCGGGGAAGGCGGCGGTGGCCCGTTGCCGTGCGCAGGGTGGCTCGTTGGGCTGACCGGGTGACGGGAGGGAGGGCGGGCGGATGGCGACGAGGGTTTTCAGTGATGAGGAGCTGGAGGCCCTGCGGTCCTTCCCGACAATCGGCGAGGACGAGTCCCGCTCGACGGCCTCGCGGGCGGTGGCGCCCCCCCCCAATCAGGGGCATCGCGGGTGCAGGGGGGTGCCGACTGAGGCAGGATTCGGACGACCCCGGAATAGCGAAAATCTACCGGGCCGTGAGGCGCACGTCGCCTCAGTGCTGAGGGGAAGATCCGCCGTGACCTGTTCCCGAGTCGCAGCCGCCACTGCAAATTCCACCTCCTACGTGAATCTGCTCACCGTGAACAACGTGGACGGGACTCTTACGGCAGTCGGTGTCGCGAGCGGAAAGAACTATCACTTCGTCCAGATCACCATCGACGGCACCCAGGTCGTGTCGGATCTTCTGGTCGGCTCGAACGCACAGGTGACAGCAGCGAACGGGGGCCTGGGAGTCGCGCTGCCGTTCAGTAGGTCGCTGCAGGTCGACGTCAAGGATTCGCCGGCGAGCCCCTTGACCAGTTACTGGGCCGCCTATGTGACCAGCCATACGGAGCCGTCCGGTGAACCGGAGATCTACGTGTCCAAACACGACAATCAGCATTTTCTGCGCGAACTCGCCGCGTTCGGTACCGCTGAGAACCGGTACACGGTCGACACGCTGCTGGGCCCGCAGAACAGGTCCGAGGTACAGCTGAGTGGCGACTACTACCTTCATGATGAGCGGATTCAGGGGACCGTGCTGCTGTACCGAGACCAGGGCCCGAGTGAGAGTCGAGAGCCGATGTCCGCGGAGGTCACCCTGCACGTCCGCCCGTACGGCTACAGCAGAACGCTCGACGAATTTCAAGTCGGCCTTGTCGAAGGCGAGCGGGAGTTCGTCTACGAGCCAGGAAACAACCGGATCCAAACCGGCGCGTTCGAGATCGTGGCGGCGCTCCCGGAATTCATGAACATCCCGGCCGTCTTCTTCCGCGCATGAAGGACGCCCTGATCATCGCTGCGGCCGTGTTCGCGGCCATCGCCGCATTTACGACCTTCCTGATCGCATCCGGTGATGTGACCAACCGTCAGGAAAAGCTTGTTAAGCAAGGCATCGATCGAGGGACCGCCCTTCAGCAGGCCCGATCCGAGCACAAGCGTTTGTGCTGGATCCTCGGGGGGATTCCTGCCGCAGCGGCCGTGGCCTTGAACATCGGTGCGTTCTTTGTTGCACCAGCCGAGCCGCACGCTTGCGTGGAGCGGCCCGCCGAACACTCCTCGCCAGCGGTCACCCCCTCTCGGCCCGCCGGGTGAAGTCGCCAGCCGTGGGGCCGCGTACTCGTGATCCGTTGTTTTCGCGGCGAGTGCTACGGCGACCCGAGGTGGTCGGGACGGAAGGGCTGCCCCGCCCGGCGTCCGGGGAACAGCCGGCCGACCGTCTGCTCCGCGAACTCCACGACCGCGGCGTCGGGGCGGACGGGTCAGGAGACGCGCTTGAGCGTCCAGGCGTTGTTGTTGAAGCTGGGGACCGAGGAGGAGACACAGCTGCCGCTGTAGTACGAGGCGGTCTGAACCCAGCCGAAGGGCTGGTAGGTGGAATTGCAGGCCTGGACCACGGTGCCGACGGGCAGCCCGGTGAGCTGCTTTATCTGCTTGATGTTCGGGCTGAAGCTCTGCGTGCCGCAGCTGCTGCTGTACCCCCAGCTGACGTCGACGAAGCCGCTCGGGGTGAGGACGCTCGAACAGGAGGTGGTCACGTCGCCGGGGGCGGCGTGCGCGGGCGCGGCGGTCAGGGCGAACAGCGCCGCGGTGCCGGTGAGGGCCATGCACAGGGTGCGAAAGCGAGTCATGGGTGATGGCTCCTTGAGATCGTGGACGGCCGGTGGGCCGCGAAGCCAGTACTACGGGTCGCCGACCGGTTTCAGATAGACGTTTTCAGGCCCAATGATCAACATGTAATCCGCCGGGGACGGGTGGCGGCGGATCACCCGTGTGCCCGGCATGGGTTGTGGGCGTTCGGCCCGGTTCGTGATCTCCTGGTGCGTATCGGCTCCATGTCCCGCCGGTCTCGTTGGCTTTTCCGGCCCGGACGGGCCGGCCTTGTCCGGGCTGGTCAGCGGCTTGTCCAGATCCTGTCCGGGACCGTACGGAAACAGCCGCGGAGGGCCGGAACCAGCGTTGTCCACGTGCCGCGGGGCCGGTCACCATGTCCGCATGGCGAATGTGGGGGAGTTGCAGCGGCAGGAGGCCCGTGATGTGGGGGAGTTCGCGGCTGCCTTACGACAGCTCAAGGAGCGTTCCGGGCTGACGTACCGACAGCTCGAAGAACGAGCCGCCGAGCACGGAGGAGTGCTGGCCCGCAGCACTCTGGCGGACGTCCTCGGCGGGAAGACCACACCGCGTCCTGAACTGGTGGCCGAGTTCGTGCGAGCCTGCGGAGACGCGGAGCGGGTGCAGGAATGGCTGGAGGCCCTGGAAAGGGCCGTCAGCGGTGCGGCAGGCCGGGACGAAGGCGGGGACGAAGGCCACGACGGAGGCGGGGGCGCGGACGGTGCGGGACCTCCCGGTCGGCGCACCGGGCCGGCACCGGGCCGACGCCGGCTGCGCGCGCTGCTGGTGGGGCTCGCTGTGCTATCCGCCGTGGCCGTCACCGTCTGGGTCCTCGGCTTCTCCGGTGAGCCGGGCGGTTCCAAGGGAAAGTCGGACCGGACCGCCCTGCCGCAGGGTCCCGTGCAGATCCGCCCGGTCCTGGCGGACGGCCTGTGTCTGACCGACGGGCATGCCGAGGGGTACGAACCACTGGTGGCCGTGCAGCGTCCGTGCGAGGACGTCGCACCTCAGCAGACCGAGCTCGTGCCCGCGGCGGACGACACGTTCCGCGTGCAGTGGTACCACCCCGACCGCGGCAAGGGCTGCCTGAACTCGGTGACCGTCGGCACCGGCGCCGTCCTGCTGGAGCCCTGGGACGACTGCGGGAAAACGAGCAGGTTCCGCATCGAGCCGACGGACTCCGGCCGAAGCGACCAGTACGTTCTCCGGTTGGTCGGCGACGGATGCGTGGGCATGAGCGGATCAGGGACGGTCACCGGGGTACCGGCGGTGACACAGCCCTGCGACGGGAGCGGGAAGCAGATCTTCTCCATCTCGCCCGCGTAGCTCAGGAGAGCTGTGCTCACGGTGAGTGCGAGACGTGCAGTCGAAAGGGTGCCCGGAGCCACCTCTGGCTTCGGCCGGGCCGGTCCTCGCTGCGTGCTGGCGGTACCTAGCCGCAGGCGGGGGTGGGGGGGGGGGGGGGGGGCCCCCCCCCCCCCCCCCCGGCGTGTGAGTGGGGGTCGGGGTAGCGGGGGCTGTATTTCTATATTGGTTTTGAGGGGAGGTGAAAGCGGGG
>NZ_JBSGQV010000068.1:13431-15468 GCF_053606025.1 Streptomyces sp. NPDC055254
CGCCCGGGCCGGACCCCGGTGCGCGCTGGCGCCACCTAGCCGCAGGCGGGGGTGCGATGGGTGGTCCTGCACCCATCGCACCCCTCACGTTCATTCAGTAGGGCCAGCTTTCGCTGGCAGCTTCTTTCAGATGTTGCTGCTGCCGAGAGAAGAGCAGCGGCTGGACTGGCAGACCTTGAAGTAGACCGTGCCGCGGGCCTCGTCGAGCTCCAGGTTGTAGGTGTAACCAGTGCTGTAGTCCGTCGGCACGGGGAGTGTTGCTGCCCCGTTCAAGGCGGAGTTGTAGGCCCACTTCACGTAGACCGCCTTGTTGTCATCGACGTTGTCCCAGATCTCGAAGATGTCTCCGTAGCTTCGGTAGACGACTCCCGCCTCGTTGTTGCCAAGCTGAGTACTGCCGTCGGCGTGAGCGGGCGACGCCACGATACCGATCGCGAGCGCAGCTCCAGCTATGCCGGTCATCATTGTACGAACCTTCATGACACTCCCTCATATCTGGTTCCAGTTCAGGTTCAGCTCGCTGCGTTGAGAGCTATTCATCGACGCAGCGGTCCGTGCCGTGGCGACGGTTTGGCCAGCCAGGTGCCACACAGACTGCTGTCCATCGGCAGGCTGAAGCAACGAGAACCGACTGTCCCGGACAGTCGCCGACTGTCCGGGCTGGTCCGGGCCTTGTCCGGATCGCGTCCCGGACAGAGATGCCGCAGTAAATGCCGGATTTACTGCGGCAGAGCCTCTACGGTGATCGTCGCGGCCTGCGGCGGGCTCTCCGGCCGCCGCAGACGAGGTGTACGCATTTACTGCGGCAGCGTTGAAAGGGTGGGGCGGGTATGGCGATCGAACCGGTGACCGAACTCGGGAGCGGGGGCGCGCTCCGGCTGCCGCGCGCCCGGGTGGTGCCCCTGTCCGCCCCGCCGTCGTCGTACACCGCGGCGGTCGAGCGGTACCTCACCGGCGCGGGCATCGCGAAGTTTGAAGAGGAACCGGCCTGGCCCCGGTCAGGGCGAGGCGGCAGGTGTGATGCGGCGTAGGTATTCGTCGTACTCGCAGCCGGCGTCGGGATCGCCGTCGGTCGGACACATCACGGGATCATCCGCCTCGCCGAAGAGGAAGACGGGAATCCTGCATTCGGTACCGGAGAACGTGAGCTGCAGGTAGGCACCGCGATCCCCCGGCTCGTCCATCCCCGAACCGAAGTGCCAGCTGCCGGAGGACAGGTCCGACCGGTCGCCGCAGGATTCTGCCGCTGACAACCGGATAACCCCGTCACTGGTGAAACTTCCGTTCGCGTGGAAGGTCATAACCGTCCCCTCTCGGCTGCGCCACTGCCCTGTCAGCTGGTCGGCTGAAAGCGTCACGGCGTGGTACGCCGCAGCATTGCAGGCAACCGTCACCGCGCCGACAGCCACCATCAGCCCGGCACGCCGCCATCTCATGCATCCCACAGCAAGTCCACCCCCGCAGCCAGGCCCGAGTCCACAGGCTCAACACACATTTGAACACGCTCAAATATCTGGCCTGCACCGGGTCCTCGCCGTGCCGACCACCAGCTGGCTCATATGGCCTGCCCGCCAACCCGCGAATGCGTGACCAGGCCGTCACTCAGGCTGCCATCGCGCGATACGAGCAGACCCCTGTTCCTACGTCTCGCCAACATTCTCCAGTGGCTACGTAGGTCACTTCGAAGAGCGTTTGTCGCCCGTACTGGAGAGCACTGGTTGTCCGCTGGCGGGGCGAAGGTTCATGAGAAGTAGCAGCACCTGTCGTTGGGTGCAGGGGGCGGTTGGAAGGTTGTCGGCGGTGGCTGGCAGCCTGGGCGGGTGCTGATCGACGGATATGAGGATGCCCCGCTGTTTGCCGGGGAGGAGCTGTTGTCCCTGCCGGGGTTCTGGGCTGCCTACCTGATGTGGCTGTGCGAAACGGAGGAGGACGAGCCGGACCCGGCGTGGTTCGGCGTGGACGAGGCTGACGCCGACGCGGCGTACGAGGCGCTGGCCGACGAGGAGCGATGGCCGGTGTTCCGGATTCCGTTCCGCG
>NZ_JBSGQV010000069.1:0-14740 GCF_053606025.1 Streptomyces sp. NPDC055254
CCGTCGTAGGCCGACCAGTGCGTGGCCGACGGCACGTTAGGACCGCTCCCCACATCGAAGTACACCGGACCCGGCTCGCTCCCACCGACGAGAACGGGCTTTCTTGGCGGCGTAGTCCGAGTCCCGGGAGGTCTTCCAGTTCTTCAGGCGTTGAAAGGAGACGCCTTCCTCGCGGAGCAGGATGCGCAGGCCCTCGTGGCTGTGTCGTCGACCACCCCCTCGGCGACCAGGAAGTCCGCCAGCTTGGTCAGGCTCCAGGTCGAGAACGGCAGGTCGTGCTCGGTCGGTTTCGACTTCGCGATCTTCTTGTTCTCGTGCCGCTCGGGCAGTGTGAACTTCCTGGGCCGGCCGCCTGCGTACTTCGGATACAAAGACTCGAAGCCGTCGGCGTTGAAGTTCTGGATCACGTCCCGGACCAGGTCGGGTCTGGTGAACGACACCTCGGCGATGCGCGCCACCGGCATGCCCTGCGCGGACAGCAGCACCATCTGGGCCCGCCGCCAGGTCACCACCGGCCCGGCGGAGGCGGCCCCTCTGCGGATGATCCGCAACAGGCGCTACCCCTCGTCGCCATCGATCTCGCGGATCCGTACTGCCACCCGCACAGCCTTGCAATACCGCGCCGTCCGGACCAGCGTCCGAACGCCGCGTCGTCACCTCAGGACGCGTTGGCAAACGTCAGGGTCGCTTGCGCCAGGTCGGTGAGGAACTGAGCACGGTCAAAGCCCTCACTTTCGACCGTGCCCGGCGGAGGCGTATTCATGAAGCTGAAGTGACCGGCCCCCGGCACGATGCGAAGGTCGACCCGGGCCGGCGCACTCTTCAAGCGGACGGCCTGCTCGACGGGTGTGACGCTGTCCATCTCCCCCGCAAAGACGAGGATCGGCGCTGTCACCGCGTCCAAGGCACCCGGAGCGGCAAACCAGCCGGCCGCGGGCGCGTACAAGACGAGACGGCCGACGCGTGGCTCGCGTGGGACATCCAGCGGCCGGCCGTCCCGCCCCCAGGGCGTCGCACCGGCGAGACAGAGGCCAGCCCATCCACCGATCGAGTGGCCGACTACCACAACGTCCGCGTCCTCAGAGGCCCCCCGGTGGAGCGCCTCGACCAGCCCGGCCGGGCGTGCAAGCAGCTCAGCGGTGGTCGCCTCCCGAGCGACAAAACGCTCGAAGTACGGCGCGATGACCTGGCAGCCATCGGCTGCCAGGTGTTCCAGGAGGGGGCGGTAACGCTCCGGATCGCCGCCTGCGCCAGCAGCGAAGAGCACGACACGCTCACTGTTCGTGGGACCAAGCGTCAGTGTTTGCATCTCGCTCCTTCACCACAGGGCCGTTCCCCGAAGCCGGCCCGCGGGTCACTCCGTGCTCTGTTATGGCCTCAGATTAGCGCGCAGCAGATCGCGGCACCCGAACGGCGCGTCGTGTCAGCAGGGGCAAAGGTTCTCTGACATGGCACTAGTTCGGCTGCAGCGGCGTACAGGGAGCACAGCCGGGTGCCCGAGTGTGTGCTGCGGGCGCACTTCAGGGTGAGCACCGGCACCCGAGCCGGGGCCATCACGCAATCAATGACGTGGACGACACTCCGCCCTCGCCCGCCGGCCTCGGCCGCCACCCAGCAGCGCGTGCCCTCCCGAGGCGCGGCGCGATACCGAGCTCCGGGCTGCTTGGGTGTGCCGAAGCCCGATAGTTGTCACCATCGGCATCCGCTGCCCTGCGGCTTCAAGTAGGACAAAGCGTGGTCGCAAGCAAAGCATGTGCGCTGTCACCGCGTTCGCCTTGTGGTTGGTGCACGGCGGCCCTCGGCGATCACGGGCCATATTTCGCGCGCCCTGCGCGAACCCCGCACCCTACGATCACCCGGTACGGCTGCTGGAGGGGCGGTAATGCTTGAGGACATCGAGGACGGGACAGCGGCAGCGACGCGGCTCGCGGGAGGTGCGCCGCTTCAAAGCATGCTTGATGTCGCCGACCCTGGTGACTGGCTTGCGCTGGACGCAGGAGTACGTGAGGTGGCCTGGTACCGCCCGCAATTCCTGCCGGAGTGGGAACAGTCCGCCCCGCTGTCCGCCGACCTGACTCAGCTCGGCGAGTCTAGGCTCGCACTCGCCCTCTGCCACCGCGACGGGCGGATCCGTCAGGAGGCGGTGCGCCAGTCGGTCCGATACCCCGGCCTGCTGCCGTTGGTCGTGATCCGCTGCGCTGACTGGGCCGGCCCAGTGCGCGAGCGCGCCCGGCAACTGCTGTGCGAGGCTCTGAATGTCGACTCTGCCGTCGATCTCGCGCCGCTCATCCTCCGCGTCGGCCGCCGCGACAGAGGGGCCTTCGGCATCGATGTGCTGGGTCAGGTCCTGCGCCAGGCATCCCACGGGCAGCTCGTTGCTCTCTTCGCTGACCCCGACCGCATCGTCCGGCGGTTCGCGTACCGGCTGGCCGTCGAGAGCCGACTGCTCCGTCCCGCTGAACTGGCCCGCGCGGCTGCCCGGGACGAGGACACCGTGGTCCAGGACCTGTGTGCAACAGCGGCGCTCACGGTTCTTGGGGATGAGGAGGCCTACGAGGATGTGCTGCCTCCACTGCTGTCCGCGCGCAACCCACGTACCCGTTCGGCTGGCGTCACCGCGCTGCGGCGGGCGGGGCGGTCAGGGCAGGCGGAGCCGTTTCTCAGCGACCGGTCCGCGCTCGTGCGTGCTTGCGCGCGGTATGTCGTACGACAGCAGGGAGGTGATCCGGCGGTCTGGTACCGGGAGCGGTGCACGGCACCGGACGACCCCGAGTTGCCGCCCGGTGCGGTCATCGGGCTGGCCGAGTGCGGGAACCGCGCGGACGTAGGGCTGTTGTGGCCGCTGCTCGCGCACCTGGCGGCGGGGGTGCGGGCGCGAGCGGTGGCAGGGCTGCGGGCACTGGACTGCGTGGATGCGAAGCAGTTGCGGCCGCTCCTCGACGACCCTGCCGCCGGTGTCGTCCGCGAGACGGCCGTCGCCCTGCTGCCCTCGGCAAAAGAACTGCCCGCCGACTGGCTGCTGGAGCGCACCGGCCTCGAGCGGCCGCGGCACGTCCGCGTGGGCGCATTCCGGCTGCTCGACGCGCGCGGCGGCATCGTGGCGCTACGGGTGGCGGTCGGCCTGTTGGAGGACCCGGATGTGAAGCTGCGCACCTGGGCCGGCCAATCCGTGCAGCGCTGGCATCCGTCGGCGGACGTGCGGCGCGGTGATGCGGAGGTGGGGGAACTGCTCGACCGGAGCCGACACCTCTTCAGCGACTACGTGCTGCGCCGGCGCAAGTGGGAGGCCGGGGTGGACAGCTGAGACTGCACCGCGGTCCGGAACGCTGCTCGACACTCGCCGCCCGGCGGGCCTGGTGACAGCACGCCTGCCTTGGTGACAACCCTCGCGCTTTGGCTCATTGGGAATTGATGCACGCCATGAATGGCGCTCCGACTTCAGTAGTCGAAATCCATGTAATCGATGTCGTTGATCTCGACGTCCGAGAGCCCCATGGCGCGGTCACCGCTGTCCTGGAAATAGACATCTGCAAACCCTTCCGCGATGATCCCACGCATCTCCTGGTCGCCGGCCCCGGCGTCTCGAGCGTCGAACAGGCGCTGCGCGTACGCCGCGGGGAGGTGCACGGTGAGTCGCCGGAACCGTCCGTCGTCGGTCGTGCCGACCGGCGCGGTGTAGCCGAACCGGGCCCTCGTCTCCACCGTGATCCCGGTCGCGGCGGCGGCCTGCTTCCGTCGGCGCTTGCGCACCTGCGGCTGCCAGCGGGACCGTACGGCCGTGTCGGTCTTCGCGGCGATGTCCTTCGGCGGGCGCTTGCGTTCGCCCTTGCGGTAACGCTCCACCGACCGCTGGCTAACCCCCAGCTCCGCCGCGACGGCCTTGGTCGTCTTGAGCTGGCGCATCAGGAAGTTGATGCGGCCCTGGAGGGTCTTGGGCGGTTCCCGGGTGAAGGCCTCCCGGTCGGCCCGCTCGATCGCGTCCTCGATCTCCCCCACCGGTTACTCCCCTTCGTCCAGGACGGCGTCGCCGCCCTTGATGTGGCGGGCCGGGTTGAGGCCCTTCTCCATGAGGTCGACCGCCCACGCCATCTCCTGGACGCCTTCCAGCTTGGCCAGGCCCGGGGTCGGCCCGAGGCGGAATCCGCCGGGCTGGGGCTTGCCGGAGGCGGCGTACGGGAGGAAGTCCAGCGGGCTCGCGCCCGGCGAGGGGTAGACGACGCAGTCGGACAGCACGGCGAGCGGGTACAGGCCCGTCATCTTCGCCATGTTGTTGAGCTTGCGGTGCATGTTGACCCTGGCCTTACTGATGACGGCGGCGCGGATGTCGGGGCGCCAGGTCGGGCGCTCCAGGGCGGGCCAGCGGTCGCCGTCCTTGTACTTGCGGCCCTGCGGGCGCTCGCGGAGCTTGCCGACGCCGCCCTTGACCGTGGCCTTGATGGCCGACAGGACGGCGGCCAGGGCCGGGTCGGCCTGCTTGTGCCGCTCCATGGCTGCGAGGAACTGGCGGTCGTCCAGGTCCTTGGTGACGCCGAGGTCGGCGAGGGTGTCGATGTATGCCGTCTTGAGGCGGTCGTGCCACGGGTCCAGGTACGCGCCGGTCTTCCGCCGCAGGTACGCCTCGATCGGGTGGACGTCGTGGCCGAGCTCCTGGGTGTAGGCGACGGTGTGCGTCTGGTACCAGGCCGGGCCCGTCGGCCGGGTGCCGTCGGGGGTGAACGGCGACGGGAGGCGCGGGTCCAGCTCGATGTGGCTGAGGTCGACCAGCCAGGAGCCGGGAATCTTCGGGTTGAACTTCGGGGCGTTGAAGTGGTCCGGGCCGGACGGGCCGACCACCAGGCGGGCCGAGGCGGCGCGGAACGCGGTGTTGAGATCCAGGCCGAGCGCGTACGGCAGCAGGCACTCCTCGTCGCTGAGTAGGTCCACCGATCGCACCCACTGGTACGCCTCCTCGTTGAGGAAGCCGCTCTTCCAGCCGCTGCCGACGACGACGGGGTGTTCGGTGGTGGCCTCCGGCGGCGCCGGGTCCATCGGCTCCGTCCCCAGCGAGCCGGGGTTGTAGCCGGACACCCAGTTTCCGGTCGCCGGGTCCTGCACGGCCTTCGTGGGCGGGCGCAGCGCCGTCATCAGCTCCAGGCCGGAGACGGCCGTGGAGCCGCGCGGGGTGATGACGCGCTGGGCGTAGACGCCGAGGACGCGGGCGATGTCGGCCGGCTCCATCTCGGAGACGCCGGGCCAGGACCGCTCATCGAGGGCCTCCCATGACAGGAGGGCGAGTTGCACGCACTGCCGCTGGTTGCCCTGGGCCTTGCGGTAGATCCGGGCCCACGGGCCGAAGCCGCGCTGCGTGAGCTGCCACTTCGCCTTCGTCACCTGCTTGACGACCGGGTGGTCCTCGGGCAGGCGCAGGGAGCGGCGTTCTTCGTGGCCCTCCAGGCGCTCCGGCAGTCCCAGCTTCACGGCGGCCGCGGCGGTGAGCGCGATCAGCGGATCGGAGTCCTTGCCGTGGCGGTTGAGCTTCGCGGCACCGAGGCCGGACTCACGCAGCGTCCACTCGACCAGCTCCGGGATCGTGGTCGCCGGGCAGTCGAGCACGATGCCGTCCACGCCGTACGCGGAGCCGTCGGCGTCCAGCACGCGAGCGGGCCGTGCTGGAATCGCGGGTCCAGCACCCGTACGGGCCGGTGACCAGGGCCTCGGGGCGGCAGGTGCTGCAGCCCGCCGCGTATCGTCAGCCCCGGCAAGGGACTCGACGTCCGCTCCTGCCCCGGCACCCACCACAAGCAGCAAGGCAAGATCCCGACCGACATGGTGGTCAAGCTGCAGTTCAACGGCCAGCGCCTACGCTCCCTGCGCCGCGGCCTCCCCAACTTGCACCAGCCCCGCCGCTGCTTCGTCGGCAGCGGAGAAGTCGACCTCCTGGAACTTCCACGACAGGATCCGCGCCCCCGCCGGAACGCGGTACACGTACTGCATGCCGTTCTTGAATCCCGGCTGCAGCTGGTCGTTGCACTCCGGGTTCCCCGGCAGCTTGTACAGGTCTTTGATCGCGTCGTACCGGCGGCCCTGGTCGTCGATCAGTGAGTTCGCCACGGGATAGCCGCACGTGAGATCCATGCTGGCCTTCGTCTCGTTGCGAACCACCGTGTCGAGCACGATGAACACCGCCCCGTCCCCGGCCTTCACCGTCGCGGTTTCGCCCTGGTCGGTCTGCTTGATGCTGTCGGCCCGGGTCACCTTGGTCACGGTCACGTACGCGCCGCCGCTGCGGGCCTCGGTGCCGACTGCGGAGCCGGCAGCAGAGGGCGACGGAGACGGCGCGACAGAGGGTACGTCTCCGTCGGGGGTACCCGGAGTACGCGTGTCCTGCCGGACCGGCGCGGACGCCTCCGGCGCTGCTGCCCCCTGGTCGGAGGCCAGGGTGTAGACCAGACCGCCGGAGGTGGCGGTCAGGGCGGCGGCCAGGCACACCGTGGCCGTTTTCCACGGGTTCCGAGGAGGCCGCGGCGCGTTCTGAGGCTTGGCCGGTATCGCATCATGCTGGATGTCGGTCATGGATCCGGCTCCTCGGGAGTACGGGAAAAAGGCTGGCGCGCCGCTCCCATCGGGGTAGGAGCGTCCAGCGGCAACCACCGGATGGTAATGGGGCTGATGCCGTTAGGTGCTGCTTTTGCCTCTGTTTGTAGGCCCCATCCGGACGTCGGCACCTACCAGCGGGCCCCGGACAAGACGAAGTCCCCGCAGCCGGGTGGCTGCGGGGACTTCGCCCAAGGAGCGCCGCTGGCACAGCGCTCTGTGCGGCTTCAGCTGGGGGGTGCCCCTAATTCCTTCGTAGGGATCGCGGTGGTGCCGGGTGGCTTCACGGCGGTGTTCGAGTGGTGAGGTCCGTTACGCCTGTCGCAACCGTGGTCCGCGAGGCCTCTGGGTAGACCGTGCGGACGGCCTGGCCGCTGGGTGGTGGCGGCCTCGTGGGCGTCGGACGGATGCCTTGGGTGCCCCGGGCAGCGGATGCCTACACATAGAGCGGCGGCGTCCGGCGTCCTCGTGGCCGTCACCACCCTGTGCCTTGATCACTCGTTGTGTTGGTGGTGCGAGCCCGCCCCGCGGTGACCTCTTGATAAGCCCGAGCCGTCTGAGCTCCCGCATAGACCGAGGCCCGTGGGGTGCGCTGGTGTCACGAACGGCTAGTGAGGTGGCGGCCCGGCCCTGGCGGCCGAGGCCTGGAATTAGGTCGCTGCGTGGCCCGCATGCGCTCGTGACCAGCGCATACACCCGCACCCCTGGGGAGGGAACATCTTGATCTACTGCGGAATCGACTGGGCGGAGAAGACCCACGACGTCGCCCTCGTCGACGACAGCGGCCAGCTCCTGGCCAAACGGCACATCACCGACGACGCGGCCGGCTACAAGATCCTGCTGGACCTGCTCGCCGAGTACGGCGACACCGAAGAGACCCCGATCCCCGTCGCGATCGAGACCAGCCGCGGCCTGCTCGTCGCCGTACTGCGGACCGGGAAGCGGCCGGTGTTCGCGATCAACCCGATGGCCGCGGCCCGCTACCGAGACCGGCACGCCGTCTCCCGCAAGAAGTCCGATCCCGGCGACGCCCTCGTGCTGGCCAACATCCTCCGCACCGACATGCACGCCCACCGGCCCCTGCCGGCGGACTCGGAGCTCGCCCGCGCCGTCGCTGTCCTGGCCCGCGCCCAGCAGGACGCCACTTGGAACCGGCAGCAGATGTCCAACCAGCTCCGATCCCTGCTCCGCGAGTACTTCCCAGCTGCTCTGGCGGCCGCCGCGACCTGGCAGAACGGTCTGTGCCGACCAGAGATCCGCGAACTCCTCAAGGCCGCACCGACCCCGGCCATCGCGGGTCGGCTCACGAGGACCCAGATCATGGCCGCCCTCAAGCGGGCCGGCCGCAAGCGCGGCATCGAGGCAGACACAGAACGACTCCGCGAGGCCCTCCGCGCCGACTGGCCGCACCAGCTGCCACTGGTCGAGGACGCCCTCGGTAAGCAGATGCTCGCCCTGCTCCTCCAGCTGGAAGCCGCCTGCACCGCCGCCGACAACCTCGCCCAGGCCGTCGAGGAGTCCTTCGCCCAGCACGAGGACGCTGAGGTCATTCTCAACTCTGGGCGTTCGCCGCCCACATGCTTCTGCTCTGTGGAACCTGTTCAACCGCATGATCGGCCAGCTCCACCACTGCCTCCAGCACCACAAGCTGTTCGACGAGCGAGAGGCCTTCGCCACCGGGCTGGTCCTCACCGAGAACGCGGCCTGACCTGCTAGGAAGGCTTGTCCCGGCCACGAGATGGCGTCGATGATTCGGGCATGAGACCTGAAGTGCAGACCTTCACGCCGACGGCCCGCTGCCTGACTGGGACGCGGAGGAGGAAGAGATCGAACGGCGCGTCACCCAGCTCGAAGCGATCAGCAAGCCGGTGACGGGAGAGGAAGCCGCTGCCCTCGTCAGCTGCTTCGGCCCCGACGACTGCTACGGGGTCGCCTGGACACTCCTCCACCTCATCGAGACCGGCCCCAACCCGGTCATCCACACCAAGCCGGCCCCGGACACCAACGAGTGGCACCACCGGCTCTACGACCGCGCCGTGTTCGAAGAACCCAACCCGACGACTTGACGCGTTAGACACGTGAGGTGTCTATCTCCTTCGTCAAGCTCGGTGCGGATCGTGAACCATTTCGCGGCCCCGGCGGCGGACGACCTGCTAGGCCGCGACCACGACCGCACCGGCCACATCACCGTCGACCACACCGACCCCGGCCTCTTCGAGCGCCGCGCCCGCTTCTATCTGCGCGGCCCGCGCCCATGCTCGACGCCCTCACCGCGGCCCTCGGGCCCGGGGGGTGCCGCGCTTCGAGGTCTTCGCCGAGCGGTTCCGCCCCGCCCGGCAGCAGGTCGCCGTCCCGACGACGCCGCTGTCACGGTCACCTTCGCCCGCACCCGATGCACCACCACATGGCGCCCGTAGGACGGCTCCCGGCTGGACCTCGGCGCCGCCGGGCTGAACCTGCCCAGCGGCTGCCGCGTCGGCCAGTGCGAGAGCTGCGCCCTCACCGTCGAGGCCCTCCCGGACGCTGAGGTCCTCACCTGCCAGACGATCCCCACGTCCGACCACGCTCGACGCCGGACGCCCTCGACCGGCCGTGCTCCACCCGGTCCGCGCCGTGTTCGTCGGGGGTCCGCGGACATCCGACCGGCACGGCGGGCCCTGGGGCCTACGGATGAACGTCCCGATCGAGCGAAAGGAACGTCCAGTGGGCGACATCGATGCCAGGCTGGTTCTCGTCGTGACCGTCACGCTCGCGTGTGTCTGGCTGACGCACCGCAACCCCCAGTGGGTCAAGCCGCTGTCCGTCGGGGGTGTCGTCGGCGCTCTGCTGGTGGCCCTGCTGGTGCTGATGGACTCCTAGGAGCTGTTGTCCGCGAGGGACCGACATCCGGGCGGAGGGTGAGGAGAACGCCGCTACGGAGGGAAACGACATGACGCGGCCCCAGATCGCCGAACGCCTGGAAAGTCACCTCGCCCAGGAGCCGGACGCCCACGAGGACACCGGCTCCTGGTCCGACGGACTGCTGTCCCTCGCCATGCAGTTGCCGGGGGAGTTCCACGAGCTCGGGGCGACCTCGGCGGCCAGGATGGCCGCCCGGGGCGACTGCCTGAGGAACACCGCCGCCGCGGCCATGCTCGCGGCGTACTACACGTCCCCGCGCGACCCGGACGCCTTGTTGCGTACGGCGAACGACTTGGTCCGCGCGGGTGACACCATGAGCGCCCTGTTCGCCTTCGCCGGGGTGCGCGCACTCGCCCGCACCGTCGGTCTGCACTTCCACGCCGAGGCCTTGGCCGTTGCGGCGCTGGCCGTCCTGGACCGTCTCGACGGCTTCAGCCCGCCACTGCCAGCCCCCGCCGCCGGCCCGGCCGACATCGGCGGCGAGGAGCACGCCGCGCTCCGGGATCTGTGGACCACCGTGGTTGACCACGACAGCGAAGCGACCGCAGCGTGGATCTCCCGGCACGGGGCCCCGCACAGCGGTCATCCCCTGCTCGGTCCGTTGTACCGCCTGTGCGAGACGATGCTCCGCACCCCGCACCGGTACGGTCCGGCGGGCGCGGACTTGATGCGGGGCAGGCTGCTGCGGGGCGTCGCCTACAGCGTGCCAAAGCTCTACAACGACCGCTTCCACTGGTACCGGCATTACGCCGACGCCGCCTTAGTCGACGACGAGGACGTGGTGGTGGTCTACGAACGCTGGGCCCAGACCCTCACCATGACGGGCCGCCTGCCCGAGGCTCTCGCCGCGCTCGACGTACCGCAGGAGCCGGCCACGGGCGTCGCGGCCGCGAACGCGCTGCGGGGCGCTGCCCGGATCTGGCGCGTGGCGGGCGACTTCGAGGCCTCGCTGGACCTCAACGATCGGGCGATGGCTGCCGTGGCGGGGGTCGACGCGACGGCGACCAAGATGGGCAACCTGTGGTTGAACCGGGCCTACACTCTGCTCGGACTGGAGCGGTACGCCGACGCCTTCGCCGCCGTACGCATGGCGGAGGACGCGTACGCCCGCGATCCCTTCGCCGTCATCGGCCTCGCCGAGGCCAGGGGGCTCCGTTGCCGGTGCGACCCGGATCCCGAGGCCGGCGCCGCCATGGCCCGGCACCTGCTGACGCTCGACGACAGCCAGGCCCTCCCCCACCCCGGCCGCGGCAGCGTGCTGTACCAGGCCGGCAAGTCGTTGATGGCGGAGCAACCGGCGCTGGCCCTGGACGCCTTCGAAAGGGTCGCCGTCGCTCCCTCGCCCTGGGAACAGGGAGGGCGCCAGGCGATCCTCGCCGGGCTGGCCGCCACCCGGCTCGCCTGGACCCACCGGGACGACGGTCGGCTCGAAGGCGTCGACGGACCGGCGCTCGCCCTCAGGACCCACGAGGCGGCCGTGAATCAGAAGAACCGGCTGCTCGCCGCACGGTCCGGACTGCTGCTCAGCCGCTGGCTGGCCGCCTCCCCGGAAACCGAGGGCGAGGTGTCCCGGGTGACGGGCGCGGCGGTCGACGATCTGGGATCCGCCCTGGCCGGACTGGCCGTTGACGCGGGACGGCGCATCGTCGACGACCTGCAGACGGCCTTCGACACGGCCGTGCGCCTCGGCGACGGGCGCCTCGCACTGCGCATCGCCGAGATCGGCCGGGCCGTACGCCTCATGGCGCTGCTCCGAATCCGCCCGCAGGAGATGCCAGACGACATCCGGCGCGCGGTGGCCGCCCTCAGCGCCGCGGAGCGGGCCGGCGAGGGCGACCTCCCCGAGTCCGAGGCGCAGCCCGAATCGGGCGTCCGATCCGCCGCAGCCGCAGCGGTGACCCTGCACGCCGACGCGATCGAGCAGCAGGCGGGCCGCATCTTCCGCAACCTGCTCGCCGAGCCGCCGCTCGACGTCGCCAGGGCCCGGGAGATGTTCCCGCGGGCCGAACTGTTGTGCCTGCACGAGCACCTCGGCACGGTGCGCTGGGTGTGGTGGGCTCCCAGTGAACCGACGCCGCGGGCCGGCTCGATCACGCTGGCCCCCCGCGCCCTGCGGTTGCTGGACGCCTACGCGAACGGGCGGGTCTCCGCCGTGCCCGGGGACAGTGTCGCGGGCCTGGAGACCGTCCTGCCTGCGGCGCTGCGGGAACGGCTCCTCGACCACACGGGCGACGGGCCACCGACCGACCTCCTCCTCGTCCCCGGTGGCAGGCTGTGGCGCGTCCCCTTCGCCGCCCTCGTCCTCGGTGAACGCAGGCGCGAACTGTGCACGGTGGTACGCCTCACCCTCTCACCGTCGCTGTCCATGGCCACCCTCGTGGCCGAACAGGCCCTGACCGTCCGGCAGACCGGTCCGGCCAACCGTGCGGCCGGGTACTGCAACGACACCCTGCCGGGGGCCCGCGACGAGAAGGCCGCGCTGGCCCACTACGAGGCGTTCGTCGCCTGGCAGGGCCTGGACGCCGCCCGGGACGCACTGAGCGGCCCGAACGACGTCGAGTTCGGGGTGCTCTCTACCCATGGTCGACCGGGTCCCGGTCTCGCGCAGGCGGTGGAGGACCACGCCCTGCGCCGCCTGACCGCAGGCGAGGCGCTGCTGCTCGACTTCCCGAGGATCACCGCCCTGCCGGTCTGCTTCGGCATGGACGCCGCGCCCCTCGACGAGCCCATCGGGCTCGTCACCGTCGCCCAGGCGCGCGGCGCGGTCTGGGTGGTCGGCGGCTACCAGCAACTGCGCGACCACACCACGGGATGGGTGCTGGCCCGTACGTACCGCAGGATGCGCGAGGGCGTCCACCTCGTCGACGCCCTGCGCACCGCACAGGCCGAGTACCTGACGGCCCTCCGGCAGCCGGGGGGCGCCGACGGGGACCTCGCGAGAATCACGGCCGGCTTGGGCGAGAACGCCGCCCAGCAGCCCAGTTGCTGGGCTCTGACCGTCGTGGGGCCACCGCACCCGGACAGCTGGAACAACGAGGGCCGGGGGGCGAAGCGATGAAGGCCGTCACCGCGTGGGACGGGGTCATGACTGTCGTTCACCTACCCGAGGAGAAGCTGCTCCACGTCGGGCTCCAGACCACCGAACCGGTGCAGGAACGGACCGTCAGGCCCGGGCTGACCCTGGCCTTCGCCGAGGATGACCCGACCGGTCCGCCGGTCCGGGTACGGGCCGTGCTCCCCGTCCCCGCCGATGTCCTCCAACTGCTCGGGGGTCGTTGCGGCGAGGCCGTGCGCCGGGTCTTCGCGGGCCCGGAACGGGTGGCCTGGGTGCACCTGGACCTGGCGGAGGTGGAGAGCATGGCGCTGGCCTGGTCGCCGTACCGCGGCGCCGTCCTGGCGCCGGATTCCGAGGGGTGGCTCCCGCAGGTCGGCCGGTGGGCGGAGGCTCTCTGGACCCTGGTACGGGCCCCTCGGCCAGCCGTCCGGAGCGGCCTCGGGGCGCGGGAGGAAAGGGGGGAATGGTGGCTCCCGGCGGAGCTGGCCGCCGAAGGGGGGGTGCATCCGCGCCTCGTCTGGGAGCTCCGCCAGGGCACGGACGGGCTGCTCACGACCGTCCGCGCGTCCTCCGTGGCGGCCACGTGCCGTCTGGAGGCCGCCCCGGACAACGGCGACGTCGCCTGGACTCCCTTCACGGCGGACGCGGGCGCAGGCGAGGGCGAGGGCGAACGAGAGGTGTGCGCCGAGCTCACCTCGTCCGGCGTCCCCGCCACAGCGGCCGTTCGGTTCCGCGTGCGTCCCGAGACCGCTCTGCCCGCGCTCGAGGAAGAGGCCGCTCCATGAACGACCGACCACTTCGGCTCCTCCGTTCGGTCACCCTTGACCTGCTCGACGAATTCGACCCGCACGAGGTGGCCGACTACGAGGAGCGGGTGGGGGCCGGTGAGGAACTCGCCGAGCTGATCGTCACCCGAGCGGCGGACGTCCTGCGCTCCAGCACCGGGCGTAAGGACTCCCTGCCCGCGGACGAGGCGGATGCCCGAGCCCTGGTGGCCGCCGCGCTCACCGTCGGCGGGAAGGGCCACGGCGTCCACCGCAACGTCCAGCACGCCCGCAAGGCCTACGAGGAGCTGCGCGAGCCGGCCCGCCGACTGTCCACGGCTGTTCTCGTCCGTGCGCGGCGGAACAAAAACACCCTGAACATCCTCGGCCCCGTCCTCACCGTCCGGGAGGCGCTGCTCGACGGCCGGCCCGCTCCGCTGGGCGACCAACCGGAGATCACCGCACTCGCGACGGCGGTCGTCTTGGCGCTGCCCGGCGAGACCGATACAGCCTCCCGGTTGGCGGCGCGTGCCCTCGACGGCGCCGCGGCCCTGCAGGCGTCGTACGAGGCGGCGGGTGCGTTCCGCCCGGAGTCGCGCGTCCCCGGCGCGCGGACGGATCTGCTGGGCGACGTCGCCGCCCTGATCCTGCCGGCCGCGGCCCGGGAGGTGTGCCTGGCGGACTTGGTGGCGGCGCCAGAAGGGCCCGCTGCCCAAGGGGCGGGGGCGCGCGCCGCGATGGAACACCGGGTGCGGGAGCTTTACGAGCTCCTGCGCACCTGCCTGACCTCCGGCGCGGGTCCGATGGCGCAGCACTCCGACGCCGACTGGCTGGCCTGGTACGACCGGTGCGCCGCGCGGCTGGCCGCCGCGTGCTCGCTCCCCCTGCTGACCGCGGGCGGTGACATCGTCGACGTCGTGGCGTGCCTGCACCCATGGACCCGTCTGGACCGCACCACGACGAACCGGGAGCGCACTTTTCCCGTCGACTTCCAGAGCGGATTCGGTCCGGCCGAGGCCGCGATACCCCGGCAAGGCACGGACGGCGGCCACCGGCCCGGGGGCGCCTACGACGACGTGCTGGACTTCGACGCCTTGTTGCGCACGACGGTGGGCCGGTTCCTGGCGCCGCCGGAGCTGCCGCCGCCGCCGCCAGCTCTGGTGCACGACTGGCTGACCGGCGGCCGGCCCGCTGACCGGTTCAGCGGCGGCGAGATGTGGTCCCTCGTACTCGCCCTCCGGTCGCTGGTCCTCAGGCTCGGTGAGTACGCCGACCTCCAGCCCGGGGAGGTGCCGCCCGGCAGGGCGGCGAGGATCACGGCCGCGCTGCACGCGCGCGCGAAGGCACGGGGAGTCGGCCCCGAGGAGGCCGTCAGGCAGCCGCACCACGCGCTGGCCGTGCTCCTGCCGCCCCTGTGGACGCGCCGCCCGGCCGCTCTGCTGTCCGT
>NZ_JBSGQV010000070.1:0-14470 GCF_053606025.1 Streptomyces sp. NPDC055254
GATCGACGCCTCGCACGTCAGAGCTCTCAAAGGGGGGCTCACACCGGACCTTCGCCAGTCGACCGCGCCCGCCCGGGGAGCAAGCACCACCTCATCGTCGACCGACACGGAACCCCACTCGTCGTCTCCCTGACCAGCGGAAACCGTCACGACGTCACCCAGCTGATGCCTCTGCTCGACGCGATGCCCCGCATCCGCGGGCTTCGCGGACGGCCACGTCACCGGCCCCGCCGACTCTTCGCAGACCGCGGCTACGACTTCGACAAGTACCGGCGCCTGATCCGCGCCCGCGGGATCACGCCCAAGATCGCCCGCCGGGGCACACTCCATGGCTCCGGCCTGGGCAAGACCCGCTGGGTCGTCGAGCGGACCTTCGCCTGGCTCCACCAGTTCAAACGTCTTCGAATCCGCTACGAGATACGCGCCGACCTCCACCTCAGTCTCCTCCAACTCGCCTGCAGCATCATCTGCTTACGACGACTCCGAATCTCATTCCGAAACGATCAGTTAGGCACACCTTCGCCGTGCATCTGCTGTCCGCGTTGATCCAGGAACAGATCGGCTCGGTGGAGAAGGGCGAGATGAGCGACGGCGTGTACCGACGCATCATCGGCGACCCACTCGATCACCTTCGCCGTCTGTTGGGGCATTCCTCGATCACCACGACGTACATCTACCTCGGCTGTACCGACCAGGCCCAGGCTCTGGTCGACGGCGCAGTGGATGCCTGGACGTCCGAGGTCGTGGATACGGCACATCACGTGTCGCATGAGACCGACAACTCCTCTGCTCAGGCACCGGGAGCGAACCCGTGGTAGGCCGGGGGCGGCGTAAGGCCCGATTGAACGCACCCTCACCCCAGGTCGTCGACCCGGCTCCGGCCACGCTCGGACTTCTGAGGTTCGAGGTCACTTTCCCCGACAACCGGACGGCCGTCGTGGACTGGACCCGGGAGCCGCAGCAGCGGCTGCTGGGGGCTCTGGGAGCCGAGTTGGCGGCTTCGTGCGACGTGGGGCAGGGAACTGGTTCACCACATACGCTCCGCAATCGCGCGCGCTCGTGCCTGCTGTGGGTGCGGTGGCTCGACTCCACGGAAGCGATGAACATCCGCGTCAGTGACCTCCTTCCGCACCACCTCGACGGATTCGAGAGCCACCTCCGGGAGGGCCATCCAGTATTCTCCCGGACTCCCTACGCGCGTATCGCTGACGTCGTGTGGATCTTGCGCCGACTCGGCGAGAAGGACCAGGGACTATCCCCCTCGATGCTCCGGAGGCTCTCCTACACATCCACTGGCCCGGTCGGCTCCTATACCCCTCGCGACGCCTACTCGCCGCACCTCGTCGAGCAGCTACGCACTGCCGCACGTTCCGATGTCGATAACGCGGTCCGACGCCTGACGCTGGACGGGCCGGCGCTCCTGGCACGGGGGCAGGACCCGCGGATCGCAGGCTGGGACTCCGACCCGAATGTGTTGTGGGAAATCTCCCGGACCCACGGGACCTTCACACGGACACAGTTGGCCGATCTTGTCGGCACGGCACTGGCTAATGCGCACACTCCCGGCCGTCTTGCACCCTTGGTGTACCCGACCAGCCGCGACGTGTTCGCTCTGCTCCTGCTGTTCTGTCTCGAAAGCGGCATGGAGGTGGAAGCGGCCAGAGAGCTGACCGCCGACTGCTTGAAGAATCCCAACCGGGGCTATGTGCAGGTCGAATACCTCAAGCGACGGCGGCACGGCCAGGGATGGAACACGATCAGGGTCCGGGACGGTTCATCCAACTCACCCGGCGGGCTGCTTCGGCTGGCCTTGCGGCTCACAGCGCCTGTCAGAGATGCCACCGGCTCGCCGGCGCTTTGGCAGTTCAGAACGAAGGATGGGATCCTGTCCGCCGGACTCAGCGCTGGAGCTGTGTCGAGTGCGGCTCGGAGCTTCGTCTCGGCACACCGGCTCACGGATGCCGGGAAACCCTTCGACCTGCGCCTGTCGCGACTTCGGAAGACACACAAGGCCGCTGTCTACAAGGTGACCGGCGGCAGGATGTCGGCGTTCGTGCAGGGCCATTCGCCGGACGTCGCCGCGGCGCACTACGCAGACATCCCCTCACTGCGCGCTCTCCACGAACAGGCCGTGGCAGACGGCCTGCAGGATGCACTCGCTGACGCCCAAACTCCCGCGATCCTGACGCCGGAAAAGGAAGAGCGCCTCACTCAACAACCGACGGATGCAGTTGAGTTGCTTGGGATCCCGGCCGAGCAACTACCGCCACTCCTATCCGGCGAATCCGACCTATGGTTGTCGTCCTGCCGCAGCTTCTTCGACTCGCCTTTCGGAGTCAAAGGCAAGCCCTGCCCCGTCTCCTTCTTCGCCTGCTTGGGGTGTAGTAATGCCGTTATCACCCGAAGGAAACTCCCAGCAATCCTGGCCTTCCTCAACCACATCCAGACTGAACGGGCCAAGACGCCCGCAGCGGAGTGGGAAGCGCGGTTCGGCAACGCTCACCAGCAGATTCTGCAATTGATCATCCCGAGGTTCAGCCAGCGTGACGTGCTGGACGCCAGGGCAATCGCCGAGTCTTCCGAACGCCTGCTCTTTCTTCCCCACAACCTGTTGGGAGGCCACTGATGCCCGCACAGCCCCTTCCACACAGTGTCGCCGGCAGCCGTCCTTCCGACGCGACAGCCGTACTGTCCGGACGCCCCCTCACCGCTGATCCATCCCTCATGCCGCGATGTGAACGATCACGATTTTCCCCGGGCTCGTGATCAAGTAATTCCCCAGGTCCTCGCGGGGGTCTTGTCCATCTGATCGACGGTCAGTCCGTCTTCTTGGCGCCGGCGGCTCGGGGGCGCTTGTTGGGTCGGTAGCTCGGGCCGTTCATGATCACCTGGTGGCTGGTATTGATGAGTCGGTCGAGCAGGGACTCTGCGACGACGGGGTTCGGGAAGAGCGGATACCAGTCGCTCGGCGCCCTGTTGCTGGTCAGGATCAGCGACCGTCCTTGCCGCTCCGAGACGAGCTCGTAGAGGTCGTCTGCCTGCGTCGCGGTGAGCTGGCGCATCGCGAAGTCGTCGAGGATGAGCACGTCGGGTCGGATGAACTCGCGCAGGCGCTTGTCCCAGGTACGGTCCGCGTGGCCGCCGGCCAGATCCGCCAGGACGCGGCTGGTCTTGGCGAAGCGGACGTTCGCGCCCTGGCGGATGGCGAGGTGGCCGAGTGCCTGGGCGACGTGCGTCTTCCCCACGCCGACGGGCCCGAACAAAATGACGGACTCTCCGGTGTGGAGCCAGCGCAGGGCTGCGAGGTCACGGATCTGGGCCGCGGGCAGCTTCGGTGAGGCCGCGAAGTCGAACTCCTCAAGCGTAACGGTCTGCTCGAACTTCGCGCGGTGCAGGCGCCGTTGGAATGCGGCGGTCTCACGGCGAGTGATCTCGTCCTGGCAGAGCGTCTGCAGGAACTCTAGGTGCCCGAGCTCACCGCCGTGGGCCTGGGCGAGGCGGGCGTCGAGGGTTTCGAGCATGCCCGAGAGTTTCAGCGCCCGCAGCGCGTCGCGCAGGGCGGTGTCCATGATGCTCATTTCAGGCCAGCTCTCCTGTATCGCAGTGACCATGGTCGTCGCGGTCGTCGTTCGTCGTGCCGGGGGTCATGTCGGCGGCGAAGAGCCTGGTTGGCCCGTGCAGGAAGGCCGTGGCCCCGCCGTCGCCGGTGGACTCGGGCTGCGGTTCGGTCTCGGTGCCGGCGATCAGGATGCCCTTGACGGTCCGGTAGGAGGGATCGCCGACGGCGATCGCTTTTGCGCAAGCTGCATCGAGCCGTTCGTCCCCGTACCTCTTCTTCAAACCGAGCACTCCCTGGGCGGCGCGAAGCCGATAGAGCGCGTTGACCTCCAACAGATCGGCGATCAAATCACTGCAGGCCGGGCCGACGCGGGCGGCTTGCTTGCGGCACCAGACGGGCGTGCGCATATGGAAAGCGATCTTCTCGGGCGGGTAGTCGTTCTTGTCGGTGCGCTTGCCCTGCTCGAGGGCAGCGTGGGTCTTGACGAGCTGGCCGTCGTCGAAGACCTGCACCATCGTGGCGGTGGAGCGGACGTGGACCTTCTTGCCGATCAGCTTCCAGGGCACCGAGTAGAGGGTGCGGCCGACCTTGACGTGGATGTCCGGGCCGACGGTCGCCGTCGATCAGCGGGCCAGCACGAACGCGCTCGGCGGCAGTGGCTGCAGGGCGGGTGCCTCGACAGCCTCGAACACCGACAGGGGCGCGGCTCCGCCCAGTGGGCGGCACTGCCGCTGCCCCGCGACTTCTCGGCACCACTCGATCGCGGCGGTCTGCATATGCTCAACGGAGACAAATTCCCGACCCCGCCACCACGAATCACGTATATAGGGCATAGGTCGCTCCACCCTCGGCTTGTCCTTGGGCCTCAGTGCCCTGGCTGGATCCACCAACGTGCCGTAATACGCGGCAAGTTCGGCATAGGATCGGTTGATCTTCGGGTCGTATAGGTCCGGCTTTTCGACCCCGGTCTTCAAGTTGTCCGGCACCAGCCGCAGCGGCGTGCCGCCGAAGAACTGAAACGCTTCGACGTGTGCCTCGCTCCAGGCGTGCTGGTCCAGGTGCAGCACCGGGCGCACGAACATGTGCCTCGAGGCGGCCATGACCATCACGAACGCCCAGATCCGGTGCCGCTTTCCTGACCGGGGGTTGATCCATTGCCCCAGGAAGCCGTAGTCGATCTGGGCCTCCGAACCCGGCGCGACCTCATCGCGCAGCACGGTCACCTCGGACCGCCGCGATTCCTCGGGCAGCGTCGCCTTGATCCAGCGGCGCAGCGAGGCAACCGACGCGTTCAAGCCGTTTTCGTCGCGCAGGCGTTGATGGATTGTGGAGACGGTCACCGTGCCGAGCAGGCCCTTGATGTAGTCGCGATGCTTGTCGATCTCGGGCCAGGTGATCTGCCGCAGACGTTTGTCCGCGAGCTGCGGGAACCAGCCCTTGATCAGCTCGGCCCAGTCCTTCTCCGTCATGGGCGGCCCGCCCGGGGTGATCCCGGCGGCGACTGCTGGCGCCAGGTACTTCGTGACCGTCTTACGATCTACCCCCAGTGATGCGGCCAGCTCACTCTTGGAGCGGCCGGCGTACCAGTGAACGTAGATCTCGGCGATGTCCACCACGTGGAACGTCCTCCTTGCCATCTCGGCTCGTTTACCAGACCTCGTGTTCCCGTTTCCTGATGCGGGGCGTGGGAGGCGTTGAGAGGGGTTCAGCGGAGCAGGGGGAGTTTCCCGACGAGTTTGTCGATGCGGTTGCGCGGGCCGAGGAGGCTGACTGCGCAGTAGGTGAGGTCAGCGGCCTTGGTGCCGGAGATTTGCTCCACGTACTGGTCATAGACCCTTACCTGTTGTGCGTTCTCGGGCATATCGACGATGCGGACGTCGCCCTTCTCGGCTGCCTTGTTGCGCAGGATGCTCAGCGTCGCTGTGTCGGCGGCCAGGATGGAGCATCCGGCCCAGGGCAGCCCGGGGTGGACGAATCCGTCGGCGTCCTCGGCGTCCGCCCCCAATAGCGCGGGATGGTGCCGGCCGATGCTGGCCGCGATGCAGGCAGCGGCGTTGGCCTGCCGTCCGGCGGGCAGGGCGTCGTCGATGACGATCACCCACTTGAGCTTCGCCTGCCGGGTGGACAGGTCGCTGCGGACGTCGTCGGTGGTCGGTTCGGGTGCGGGCATGGCTGCTACTCGGGGGTGTTGGGTGTGAGGGTGACGGGTACGGCGGCCGGTTGTGGCGCACCTGGTGGGGCGAAGGACGGCTCGGTCTGCGGCGCGCAGGGCCGGGCGCGGGGCGCGGGCAGGCACGCCGCGGCGAGTCCGCCGAGCATGAGGAGGCTGCCGAGGACGGCCGTGGCAGTGAGGTGCTCGTGCAGGACGAAGACGCCGAGCACGGATGCCGCGAGAGGTTCGGCCAGGCACAGGGTGCCCACCACCGGCGCGCTGGTGGAAGTGATGCCGACGGAGAACAGCCAGTACGGCAGGGCGGTGGCGGCCAGCCCCAGCCAGGCGATGAGGCCCAGTGCAGCGGGTTGTCCCAGCGCGTGAGTATCGGTGACCACCCACGGCACGAGCGGTATGGCGCCGAGCAGCAGCGCGAGGGCAGACACGGTGGGCAGGTGAACGTTCGGGTGGTCGGTGGCCAGGGACTTGGCGAACACCGTGTACAGGCCGAAGCAGATGCCTGAGGCCACAGCGGCCAGCAGGCCCAAGGCGTCGGCGCCACTCCCGGTCGGCGCCATCAGCAGCACGCAGCCGGTCATGGCGGCGGCAGTGGAGACCAGCCACGGTCGAGTGAGCCGTTCACCGCCCACGCCGCGGGCGATCAGCCCGGTGGCGACGGGAGCGATCCCCAGAGCGACGGTGGTGGCCAATGCCGCGCCGGTGCGGGCGGCAGAGCAGAGGAAGGCTGCCTGGTAGACGCCCGTTGCGGCGGCGCAGATCAACAGCGGCCGGGCCAGCCCTCTGCGCATCGCAGGGAGAAGCTCCTTCAGGTGGCGGCGGGCGAGCACGCCCAGCACCGCGCCGCCGACGAGCAACCGCCAGCCGCCGAGCGCGGCGGGCCCCAGAGGGGTGCCGGCCAGGGCCTGCGCGGGGCCGACGGTGCCCCACAGGAGCATGGCCCCCAGGACCAGTCCGGCACCGCCGGAGAATCCGTGCTTTTGTTGCCTCATGACGCCATAGGCTAGGCATTGATGCGACTGAGTGTGGCCCTCAGCGCATGTTGTGCGCCATGGAGGTAAAATTATGGAACTTGATGCGATAGACAGGGCTCTTTTGCGGGAGCTGCAGAACGATGCACGGCAGACGAACCGGGACCTGGCCGCGAAGACCGGCGTCTCACCGTCGACGTCGCTGGAACGGGTCCGGCTGCTGCGCGAGCGGGGGCTGATTACCGGTTATCACGCCACACTCGACCTGGAGGCGGTCGGTCGGCCGGTGCAGGCGCTGATCTCGGTACGGATCCGGCCCCCCGCCCGGCCTGTCATCGAAGGATTCCGGGAATGGGCGCAGCAGCTGCCAGAAGTGATCGGCCTGTTCGTCACGTCCGGTGCCTACGACTTCTTGCTGCACATCGCGGTGCCGGACGTGAACGGCGTGTACGCCTTCGTCATCGACCGGCTCACCGAACGGCGGGAGGTGGCCGACGTGCAGACAACCATGGCCTACGAACACGTCCAGCCACGCATCATCGAACCAGCCATCCCCACCGAACCCGTCCGGCACCCACGCCGGCACCGATAACCGCGTCAGCCAGAGCCTCGACCAACCGGCTCCACCAATCCCGCTACACGCCGTCGGTGGGGATCCCCTGGCGCACCTGCGCCCGGTGGGGGGTGTGCGAGGATCGCCCGCGCCATGTTCGTCGCCCGCACTGTTGCGTCGGCATCAGCCGTCACGACGGCCGGGACCGCGAACCAGCATCGTGATCCCTATGGGGAATTCCGTGATTCGGCAGGGAATTGCGTGACGCCACACCGACACCTGATGGGGAATATCAAGATCTCCCACACTCGACCAATTCCCAGCGGGCATCCGACAGATCGCTCGGGTATCGACGGCGTTCAGGCATGATTCCGAGCTACCCACCTACGGCCTGGCGGGTCCGGGCGCAGATACCGGCGCCCGAAGCACACGGCGCACAACCCGGCGTCTTGGGATGAAACAGGAGCAGCTAGGCCAACACGGCGGCGGAATCCCGACTTACGCATCACCGCTCACGCCAGCCTCAACAGCCCCAGAGCAAGCGAAGCCCAGACCAGCAGATAACCACACAGATATGGGCTAAACGCCCTCTAAAGTGAGTGTTTGAGATCTCTGGTCGGATAATCTGCTCAGCTGGAGAGGGTGGTCTGTAACCTTCTGCCGGATTCGTAGGGTGGTGGGGGCGCGTGCTCGCTTTTGTTTTCAGCATCACGATCAACCATTCCCATGCCAGCTTTACTGAGAAACCGAGTGAATGAGATGACATCGATCGCAGTGACTGGGCATGCGAACATCACGGAGGCGAGCAAGCCCCTGATCAGAGTAGCCCTGGTTTCGAGGCTCGCCCGATATCCGGCCTCCGAGCTGGTTGGTATATCTTGCCTGGCCGCAGGTGCGGACAGGGTCTTCGCGGATGCCGTTCTGGCCGCGGGAGGACGGTTGATCGCGGTGATCCCCTCGTGGGACTACCGAGAACGCATGGTGGATCCGAGTCATGTTGATGAGTTCGATCGCCTGTGCCAGGCAGCCAGTGAAATCAAGGTGATGCCATATCGGCGGACTGCGCGTGATGCCTATGTTGCCGCCAACCGTGTGCTCCTGGGCCGTGCCGAGCGGCTGATGGCCGTCTGGGACGGAATCAAGGGTGGGCGCGGCGGGACGGCAGATGTCGTAGCCACAGCCCAGGCATACGGGCTTCCTGTGGACATCGTCTGGCCGGCCGGTGCCGCGCGAGAGACGAGGAAAGCATCCCCCTGTGGAGGACGCGCTGAAGGTCAGCCGTCCTGAGGCCGCGGTTTCTTCGACCAGTCGGCGCGGGGTCCCTTGCGGGTGAGCGGCGGGTCATGAGGGTTATGAGTGCCCAGGTCAGGTGTGCTTCGGAGTGTTGTGGGAGGCGTTCGTAGTCGCGGACGTTGCGCCGGGCTTTCATGATCCAGCCCAGGGTGCGTTCGACTTTCCAGCGGCGGGGTAGGGCGACGAAGCCTTTCGCTCCGCGGGGATGGGAGACGGTTCTGAGGGTCATGTTCAGGAAGTCGTCGGACCAGGTGGTGAGCTGGCCGGCGTAGGCGGAGTCGGCCCAGACCTGGGTGATCTGGGGCTGCATGAGGCGCAGGCGCCACAGGAGTTCGCGGGCGGCGTCGCGGTCGGTGGTGTCGGCGGGTGTCACCGTGATCATCACGGGCAGGCCGAGGGTGTCGACCGCGATATGTCTCTTGCGTCCGTTGATCCTTTTCCCGGCGTCGAAGCCGTGGGTGGCTTTGGAGACGGTCTCGGCTCCCTTGACGGACTGGGAGTCGACGATCAGGGTGACTGGCCAGGGGCATCGACCCTGGCCAGTACGCATTCGCTTTCGCAACTGATCGCGTAGGAAGGCGACGACTCCGGCCCGGTGCCAGCGGGCGAAGTGGTAGTAGACGGTCTGCCAGGGCGGGTAGTCGGCGGGCAGGGCCCGCCACTTCACCCCATTGTCGACGAGGTAGCGGATGGCGTCGACGATCTCGCGGCGGTGCCATTTCTCCGGTCGGCCGCCGCTCCTGGTCCGGCAGGCCGAGAGGGGCAGCAGGGGTTCGAGCAGCGCCCATTCCGCGACCGTGGTGTCGGACGGATAGCGGCGCCGACGGGATATCAGAGGCATCGGCAGGTCTCGGATTCGGTTCGGGTTCGGCCATTTTCTGCTCGTCCCCGTACATGTTTACGTGCAGGCAGCGGCCAGGACCGATTCGGCGGCTGCGGTACGAGCGTAGAACACCGAGCGGCCCACCCGGTGAGCGCTGATGAGCCCCGCATCGCGAAGCGCTGTCAAGTTCTGGGAGACCCGAGAGGGGATGAGTCCGGTACGGTGCGCCAGTTCGGTCGTGGAGGCAGGGCTATCCAGCTCTGTCAGCAGCAAGGTGCGTGTGCGGCCGAGTACAGCTGCGAGGGCATCGGTGCGAGTGACCGGCCGCGGCTCCCACAAGGACCCCATGCCCCGGGCGGGATAAGCCAGTTGCGGAGGATCGGGGGGTGACACCCGGACAAACGGAACCGGGATGGTGAAGACGGAGGGAATCAGCAGGAGGCCCTGCCCGGCCGTGCTCCGCTTGAGTGCTGTCGGCCGTCGGAGCAGCAGCAGTGTGTCGCCGTCCCACCTCACTGATCCATGAAGGTCGTTGAGGAGGTGGTCGGCGCCACGCTCGGCCACCTGCCTGGCTCGCTGGGAGACATCGGCATCGAGGAGGGAGCGGATCCGCGCCCAGTAGGGAGCGAGCGCCACGTCCCAGTAGTGCTCAATTTCAGCCGTGACCTTTTTAAGTAGGTCCTCGGGCTCTGAGTACAGGGCAAGCGAGCGCGGGCCGAGACCGCCCTGTTCATGCCTGAGCCGGTCCAGGTCCTGACGTACCCGGTCGACGCGGGTTGCCTGGATCCTCTCCAGCTCCGCAGCCAGTGTGACGGTCGCACCCTGAGGGGTGGGGTTGAGGAAGTCCGGCACGTAGCCCGACGGCGGGATCAACTCCGCGAGCCATCCCCGGTCAAGCCCGACAGCAGCCAAACGGGGGCGTACCTGGTCAGCCCAGCTCCGGTGGACCGAATGGCTGGAGCCTGACCGCAGAAGCCGGAAACTGGGGCCGACTTCCCACATCGGCGAGACTGCGAAGCGCATCTGCGCGAGATCACGCACCGAAAAGACCAAGCCCGCCATCATGCCTCCGAGGATTCACGTATACCTGAATCAATTGCGGTCACCCTATCCCGTGCGCATGATTCCGGCATGACCTCTACGACGATCACCGCAGCGGCTGCTGGGACCTGGAAGCTGGGGGACCTGACGGTCAACCGGATCGGCTTCGGTGCGATGCGCCTCCCACAGACCGGCGAGGCGCTCATCCCCGATGCAGTTCCACGCCGCCGAGACCAAGCGATAGGCGTCCTGCGCCGCGCCGTCGAGCTCGGGGTGAACCACATCGACACCGCGGCGTTCTACTTCTCGTCCGTGCGCAGCGCCAACGAGCTCATCAACAGGGCACTCGCGCCCTACCCTGCCGACCTCGTCATCACCACCAAAGTCGGCCCCGGGCGGGATCAGTCGGGCGAGTGGCTACCTCACGCTACGCCCCAACAGCTGCGGGGACAGGTGGAGGAGAACCTGCGCCAATTGGGCCGGGACCACCTCGACGTCGTCAATCTGCGTGTCGTGGGGACCGATTCGATCGCCGAGCGCTTCGGAGCACTCGCCGAATTGCGCCAGTCGGGGCTTGTCCGTCACTTGGGTATCTCCAACGTCACACCTGCACATCTCGCCGAAGCTCAGTCAATCGCACCTGTGGTGTGTGTGCAGAACGCCTACGGACTGGGGATGCGGTCCGACCAGGACGGGTTCGTCCGGACCTGTGGCGAGCGCGGAGTCGCCTTCGTTCCTTTCTATGCCATCGCTTCCCATGGTGGCCAATCGGGGGCGAGCGGCAGCGATGCCCCGGAGATCCTGGAAATCGCCAGGGCGCATGACGCCAGCCCCGCCCAGATTCGCATCGCCTGGATCCTGCACCGTGGTCGACATGTGCTGGCGATACCTGGCACGGGAAACTGTGACCACCTAGCGGCCAACGTGGCAGCCGGTGGTCTCACCCTCTCCGAAGACGAGTTGGATGCCCTGGAGAGTGTGCACCGCCACCGAGGCTCCGAGTAGAGAATCAGCGATGGAAGCTCCGCGTTCACGCATCTGCGAGAGCTGAGAGACCTCAGGGAATTGGCGGATTGCTGGTGACGTTTCCCAGCCGATCTGAGTCGAGCACCGCTGCGGTGGTCAGGAGACTATCCTTCTTGCGCCCCGCCGTGAGGGGTTCCTCCTGGCAGATAAGTGCGAGGGGTACGCTTCATTGCCCACTGTGCTGGCCGCCGAGGGTGTTGATTACCGCAGTGGGAAGAACACGTTGGCCGGAAACTTCATCCCGCCGACGTCCCAGGATCAGGGGGAGGGCGACGGGGATGAGTCGTAACAGCTTGTTGCGGCGTTGGCCGTTGGTGGGGCGCGAGGCCGAGCTGGAGGAGTTCGACGAGGTCCTGCACGACCCCCGCAGGGCCGGATTCCTGGTCTTCGGGTCTGCGGGGGTGGGCAAGTCCAGGCTGGCCGAGGCGTGTCTGGAGCGGGCGGTCGGGGTTGGTCACCGGGTTGGCAGGGCGGTTGCCACTGCGGCCACTGCGTCGGTTCCGCTGGGGGCCATGGCTCATCTGTTGCCCGACGGTGTGGACCTGTCCGACCCGGTCTCGGGGTTCGCCAGCGTGGCCAGGCAGCTGTCGCGGCCGGCTGCGGCGCGGTCCCGCATGGTGATCCTGGTCGATGACGTCCACCTGCTGGATGCGACCTCGGCGATGCTGCTGCGGCAGTTGATGGACGCCGGGGTGGTCTTCCTGCTCGGAACGGTGCGCTCGGGGGACGGCGAGGAGGCGGTGGCCGCGCTCGGGCACGCGGACGCGGTGCACCAGGTTGACCTGGCCGCATTCGGACCACGGCAGGTCGAGAACCTGTTGGAACAGGTCCTGGAGGGGCCCGTCGGAAAGTGCGCGGTCAACCAGCTGCTGACAACCAGTGGCGGCAACCCCCTCTACCTGCGCGAGCTGGTGGTGGGGGCTGTAGCCGCCGGAGCGCTGACCTACGACGGCGAGATCTGGGAGATAACTGCGGACCGGCTACCGAGCACGCGGCGCCTCAGCGATCTGATCCGCTCTCGGCTCTCCGTCGCCCCGCCGGCCGGCCGGCAGGTGCTGGATGTCCTGTCGCTGTGCGAGCCGCTGTCCCTGACCCGTCTGGAAATGGACGCCGAGCCCTGGGTGCTCGACCAGTTGGAGCAGTCGGGGCTGATCATCGTCGTCCAGGAGGAGCGACGCACCGTGGTCCGGCTGGCTCACCCCCTTTACGGTGAGGTGCTGCGCGCCGACATGACCGCACAGCGCCGCAGAACCACCTTGTTGCGGCAGGTCCATCTGTTGAAGGAGAGCGGGGCCCGTCGTCGGGAGGACGCGATCCACCTCGCAACGTACACGCTCGCGGCCACCGGCACGGCCAACCCCGAGCTACTCGTCCGCGCGGCAGTCCTTGCCACGCACGCCCGCGAGTACCCCCGCACCCTGAGCCTCCTGCGGGCGATCCCGCAGGAGCACCGCAGTTTCCAGATCCAGCTGCTGCTGGGGAAGACGCTGTACGAGGCCGGTGACTTCCTGCAGGCCGAGGACGTGCTGTCCGGCACCGATGCCCTGGCCACAGACGAACAGGATGTTCTGACCGTGGTGCTGGTGCGGACGCAGAACCTGATCTGGGGGCTAGGGGCACCCTACGAGAAGGTTCTCGACGTCATCGAGGCTGCCCGCTGCCGGGTGAGCAGCCCCTTCAGCCTCCGCGCCCTGGCGGTCAACGAAGCCGCCGGCGCCTTCGCCGTAGGAGAGTTCCGGCACAGCCTCGCCCTATGCACGGGCCTCGAGCCGGACGCCGCGCAGGCACCCGACGCGCAGATGTGGACCATGGCCGCCATCTCCAGATCGGCGGCGCTCGCCTTCCTGGGCCAGGCAGAGGAAGCAGAGGACTGGGCCCGACGGGCCATCGCCTTCAGTCCTGCCACCGCCGACCAGCCATCCGTCGCCGCCACGCACGAAGCAGCGAACCAGTCCATCCTCGCCCTGGCCTTGACGGAGAGCGGGCGTCTGGCCGAGGCCCGTGCGGTGGGTGAGAAAGTATTCGCGAGCCTTACCGACGCGAGCGTGAACACCCAACGCCGACTGGTGGCCCTCCATCTGGGCCGTGGCGCATGGCTCGCCGGACACCCGCTACGGGCCCGCCGCTGGTACGCGGAGGTCGCCCGGGCCTCACGCCCCCACACCGCTGTCGTCCTGCCGATGGCGCTAGCGGGTCTGGCGGCCGCCGCCGCCGTGCAGGGCGATCTCGAAGCAGCCGAAGCGGCCCTGGCCGAACGCAGCCGGCTCCCCTGCTCGGACAACTGTCCCGAAGAGAAGCTGGGTGAGGCGTGGCTGCACGTCGCGCGCGGTGAGCTTACCCGCGCCCGAACAGTCTTGGCAGCGGCCGCCCAGGTGGCATTCGAGCGCGGGCAGACCGCGTTCGAAGCGGTTCTGCTCACCGATCTCGTCCGGCTGGGAGGAGCCCGGGAGGCCGCCGGGCGGCTGGCGGAGATCGCGGTCGAGTGCACCGGACGCTTCCACCAGGCGCGCGCAGACTTGGCTTCGGCATGGGCCACAAACGACCCCGACGGACTGCTCGCCGCCACGGACACGATGGAGACCATAGGAGCGGACCTGCTGGCGGCCGAGGCAGCAAGCACTGCCGCCGCGCTCCTGAGGGAGGCCGGGCAGACCCGCCGGGCCAACGCCGCCACCGTCCGCGCCAAGGCCCTCGCGGACCGCTGCAAGGGAGCCAGAACCCCCGCTCTCATGGCCCGCGAGGACGTCGTACGGCTCACCGTGCGAGAACACGAGATCGCGCTGCTCGCCGCCCGGGGCATGCTCAGCAAGGACATCGCCACCGAACTAGTCATCTCCGTCCGCACCGTCGACAACCACCTGCAACGCATCTACGCCAAACTCGGCCTCACCACCCGCCGGGGGTTGGCCGACCGACTCCTCCCATGAACCATTTCCTTTACTGATCGTTTCAGAATGAGATTCGTTGAGGGGCTTGGCAGTTGGGTGTGCTGTCGGCAGGATCTGGGGTGTGTCTGCTGATCTCGTGCCTGATG
>NZ_JBSGQV010000071.1:0-14266 GCF_053606025.1 Streptomyces sp. NPDC055254
GCCCCGGACCTCGACACGAGGTCCGGGGCGGTCGGCGTCCGGTGGTGTCAGTGCTGGTACGCGGCCAGGGAGATGCCGACGTAGTGGGCGACGAACGCCGCCAGCGTCAGCGAGTGGAAGACCTCGTGGAAGCCGAAGTAGCGCGGCGAGGGGTTGGGGCGCTTCATGCCGTAGATGACGCCGCCCACGCTGTACAGCAGGCCGCCGACGATCACCAGGACCAGGACGGCGATGCCGCCGGTCCGCATGAAGTCGGGCAGGAAGAAGACGGCCGCCCAGCCCATGGCGATGTAGCAGGGGGTGTAGAGCCAGCGCGGGGCGCCGACCCAGAAGACGCGGAAGGCGATGCCGGCGGCCGCCGCGATCCACACCGCCCACAGCAGGGTCCGCCCGGTGGAGGGGGGCAGCAGCAGGACGGTCAGCGGGGTGTAGGTGCCCGCGATGATCAGGAAGATGTTGGCGTGGTCGAGTCGTCGCAGGATCGCCTCGCCGCGCGGCCCCCAGGTGCCGCGGTGGTAGACCGCGCTGACGCCGAAGAGCAGGCAGGCGGTGAGGACGTAGACCCCGCAGGCCACCCGGGCCCGGGTCGAGTCGGTGGAGGCCATGAGCACCAGGCCCGCGACCACCACGGCGGGGAACATCCCCGTGTGCAGCCAGCCGCGCATGAGCGGCTTGGCTTCCAGGGCGGTCTCGGCTGCTTCCACGGCCCGGACGACCGGTGAGGCCTCGGCGGCCGGTGCGTCGGCCGGTACGGAGGCCGGCGAGGCGGCGGCTTCTGAAGTCATGGTCCACATGCTACCTACGGGTCCGTAGGTTTCCGTTGGTCCTCTTTACGGAAGATTGACGGACGTGGCGATGCTCACGTGAGAGGCCCCCTGGACATATGCGCACATGCACCGGATGATCAGATGAGTGCGGTCGGCACCGGATGAGCGGAGCGCGAAGCATCCGGGTCGCAGCCCCCACGGGGCATACACCAAACGAACCCCTCAACAAGGAGCAATCGTGGCGCGCGACAACGCGGCTCCCACCCGTTCGACCCTCCCCACCGGGCATACGGCCCTGATCTCCTGGGTGGACGAGGTCGCAGCCCTCACCCAGCCGGACCGCGTCGTCTGGTGCGACGGCTCCGAGGCCGAGTACGAGCGCCTGTGCGAGGAGCTCGTCGCCAAGGGGACGTTCAAGAAGCTCGACGAGACGAAGCGCCCGAACTCCTACTACGCCGCCTCCGACCCCTCCGACGTCGCGCGCGTCGAGGACCGGACCTTCATCTGCTCCGAGAAGGAGGAGGACGCGGGCCCGACGAACCACTGGAAGGCCCCTTCCGAGATGAAGGAGCTCTTCGCGGGCGAGCAGGGCATCTTCCGCGGCTCCATGAAGGGCCGGACGATGTACGTCGTCCCGTTCTGCATGGGCCCCCTCGGCTCCGAGCTCTCCGCGATCGGCGTCGAGATCACCGACTCGGCCTACGTCGCCGTCGCGATGCGCACCATGACCCGCATGGGCCGGCCCGTCCTCGACGAGCTCGGCACCGACGGGTTCTTCGTCAAGGCCGTCCACACCCTCGGCGCTCCGCTCGCCGAGGGCCAGGCCGACGTGCCGTGGCCCTGCAACACCACCAAGTACATCTCGCACTTCCCCGAGAGCCGCGAGATCTGGTCCTACGGTTCCGGCTACGGCGGCAACGCCCTGCTCGGCAAGAAGTGCTACGCCCTGCGCATCGCGTCCGTCATGGCCCGCGACGAGGGCTGGCTGGCCGAGCACATGCTGATCCTCAAGCTCACCCCGCCGCGGGGCGAGGCGAAGTACGTCGCGGCGGCGTTCCCGAGCGCCTGCGGCAAGACCAACCTGGCCATGCTGGAGCCCACGATCTCCGGCTGGACCGTCGAGACCATCGGTGACGACATCGCCTGGATGCGCTTCGGCGAGGACGGCCGCCTCTACGCGATCAACCCCGAGGCCGGCTTCTTCGGCGTCGCCCCCGGCACCGGCGAGCACACCAACGCCAACGCCATGAAGACGATGTACGCGAACACCGTCTTCACCAACGTCGCGCTCACCGACGACGGCGACGTCTGGTGGGAGGGCATGACGGAGGAGACTCCCGCCCACCTCACCGACTGGAAGGGCAACGACTGGACCCCGCAGAGCGGGACCCCGGCCGCCCACCCGAACGCACGCTTCGCCGTCCCGGCCTCCCAGTGCCCGACGATCGCGCCCGAGTGGGAGGACCCCAAGGGCGTCCCGATCTCCGCGATCCTCTTCGGCGGCCGCCGCGCCTCCGCCGTACCGCTGGTCACCGAGTCCTTCGACTGGAACCACGGCGTCTTCATCGGCTCGAACATCGCCTCCGAGAAGACCGCCGCCGCCGAGGGCAAGGTCGGCGAGCTGCGCCGCGACCCCTTCGCCATGCTGCCGTTCTGCGGCTACAACATGGGCGACTACATGGGTCACTGGGTCAAGGTCGGCGCCGACAAGGACCAGTCCAAGCTTCCGAAGATCTACTACGTGAACTGGTTCCGCAAGAACGAGGCGGGCGCGTTCGTGTGGCCCGGCTTCGGCGAGAACAGCCGCGTCCTCAAGTGGATCGTCGAGCGCCTCGACGGCACCGCCGAGGGCGTCGAGACCCCCATCGGCATCCTGCCGACCGTCGAGTCCCTGGACACCGACGGCCTGGACCTGCCGACCGCCGACCTGGAGTTCCTGCTCACGGTCGACAAGGAGGTCTGGCGCGAGGAGGCCGCCCTGGTGCCCGGCCACCTCAACACCTACGGCGACCACACTCCCAAGGAGCTGTGGGACCAGTACCACGCGCTCGTCGAGCGCCTGGGCTGACCGCCCGCCCCGCACCGGGGCCATGAACGTGGGAGCCCCCGACCAAGCGGTTCCCACCGCGGCACATGACCGTCCTCAGGAGCGTCCGCGCTCCTCCAGGTAGGTCGTGTGCGTCCGTTGCCGGCGGGCCTCTGCTTCGCGGAGGTCCGCCGTCAGCCTTTCCGCCTCCTCGTACAGCACCGCCAGCTGCCGCTCCAGGTGCTGCTCGGGCGACTCGCCGCCCGGATTGAGCCGGGTCCACCACCGCGTCCGGAGGTACGCGTCCACGCACTCCGGCACGTCCAGCCGGATCGCCCGGTCCAGCGCGTGCACCGCCTCCGGCTCGACGGCCAGCACCTCGGCCACCCACCCCGGATCCAGCAGCGCCCCGTACAGCTCCAGCAGTCCGGTCAGCCTCCCGCCGGCCGCCGGCGCCGGCTCCACCTCGGCCAGGTACTCCCGCAGCCGTCCGAAGTTCTCCCGTACGAGGCCGAGCTGCTCCTGCGGGTCCGGCAGCTCCGGGACGGGCGGCCGCTCCGGCGGGGCGATCAGCGCACCCGCCCCGTACAGGGCCGCGACCACCGCCGGCCAGTAGGCGCCGCCCGCGCCCGCGAGGGCCAGGCCCACCCCGGCCACGCCGCAGACCGAGCCCGCCAGGTTCTTGCGCGACTCCACGTAGCCGAGCAGCCCACCGGCCCCGGCACGCCTACTGGTAGCCACGGATCTCCTCGAACGCGCCGTCCAGCGAGCCGTTTCCGTCGGTGGCGTCGAACAGCCGGCCGCCGGTCAGCTCCGTGATGTGGGCCAGCTCCTTGCGGTCCGAGTCCCCGAACAGCACCGCGAAGACGGGAGTGTGCTTCTGCCCCTCGGGCAGCGAGGCGTAGAAGGAGTCGAAGTCCTTCACCTTGTCCCCGCTCCGCCCGTCCGTCATCAGCACGATCGACGTGAACGCGTCCGCGTCCTCCTTCCCCAGGTGCTGGTACGCCGCCTTGAGGCTGCCGTACACGGCCGTGCCCCCCGCCGGCTCCAGCGCCTCCACATCACCCCGGATCGCGTCCAGGGCGGGGCCGGGACGGCCGGGCTCGACCACGTGCGTCAGTACCTTCTTCACCTGGTCGCCGAAGGGCAGCAGCGTCACCTCCTCGCGGTCCCGGAAGCGCTGCCCGGTCCCCGAAGTACCGCTTCCCGTCAGGTCGATGAGCGCCGACTTCAGCCGCCCGATGCGGTCCCCCTCCGCCATCGAGCCCGAGGTGTCCAGCACGTACACCGTCCGCGACGGCCGGCGCAGCTCGTTCTCGTACGAGGCCAGCAGCCCGTCGGCGACCGACCGCGAGCCGGGGAAGGGCAGTTCCCGCCGCTTGTCGGCGGCCAGCCCGGCGGCCGGCGCCACCCCGGCCGCCACCGGACGGCGCAGCGTCTGCTCGGTGATCGCCTTCTGCGCCTCCGCCCCGCGCAGGTACTCCGTCAGGACCCGGCCCGCCTCGCGCGCCGGGGCGGGCGCCGAGGTCAGCAGCGTCAGCGGGTAGGAGGCGGTGACCACGCCGTCCCGGGGGCGGATCACCGTCAGCGGCTCCCCGCCGTCCTTCGCCTTCAACGCGTCCCGGTTCATGGACAGCAGCACCGACTCGTAGTTCACCAGCGCGTCCACGTCCCCGCGCTTGGCGTAGGCGCCGACCAGCCAGCCGGAGGAACCCGAGGTCAGCTTCTGCCCGGCGAAGAACTGCTTGAGCCGCGGCCCCGCCGCCCGCACGTCCGCGTCGGTCAGCGCCGCCTGCGCCCCCGACAGTCCGGAGGCCACCGCGACCAGGGCGGAGAAACCGGAGTTGGAGCGCACCGGGTCCGTCATCCCGTACGACAGCCTCCCCGCGGCGACCGCCTCGTGCACCGCCGCCCACGTCACCTCCTCGGGCTTCCACCCCAGCCGGGCCAGCGCCTGCGGCCGGACCCCGAGGGCGACGGGCGAGGACATCACGGGGGTCTCGTTGGCGAGCTTCCCCGCCGCCTCCGGGCGCAACCGCAGGTAGTCGTTGGAAGAGAGCCAGACGGCGTCGTACTTCCCCTCGGCCTTCCCCGACGCGACCTGCTCTGCGGCGTCCAGGGTGCCGGTCCAGCTCAGCTCGACGGCGACCCCGGTGGCGGCCCGGGCGGCCTTCAACACGGGTTCCATGTCGGTGAGCTCGCTGGAGGCCAGGACCCGCAGGGTCCCCTCCTTGCGCACCGTCGGCTCCGGCGGCCCCGTCCCGTCGGCCTCGGTGGAGGTGCAGCCGGCCGCCGCCGCGAGCACGGCGAGGGCGAGCCCGACCAGGACCGTGCGCGCCGCGCGGCGCGTGCCGCGGCTCACCGGGCACCGCCTTCCGGAGCGCTCGTGGTACGGGTGCGCGCGAGGTGAGCGGACGCCGTCCGCAGCTCCCCGGCCAGCGACTCCACGGTGGCGGCCATGTTCTGCGTCGCCTCGGCCTTGAAGGTGTCGATCGCGTCGAGGGTCCGGTAGATCTGCGCGAAGGCCTCCCGCAGCGTCTGGGCGCCCACCGCCGGATCGGCGGCGATCCGCTGGATCTCGCCGCTCTGCGAGGCGAGCATCTCCGCGTTGCCCCGGATCAGGTCCTCGGTGGTGCCGCGCAGGGTGTCGACCTGCTGGATCACCTTGCGCTGGTGCTCCAGGGCCGATGCGAGCATCACGGCGATCCGCAGCGCGGACACGGTGGTCGTCGCCGCCCGGTCGACGCCCCTGATCAGCTCGTCGTTGTTGCGCCGCACCACGTCCGTCGCCAGGTAGCCCTGGGCGCAGACGGCCAGCTGGGTCAGCAGGTCCTGGTGCTTCTGCCGGACCGGGAAGAGCACGTCCGCCCGCATCGCGTCGGCCTGCCCGGGGTCCGTGCGGACGGCCTCGGCGATCCGCTGCTCGACGGCCGCGTCCAGGGCCTCGGTCAGCACCGCGTACTCCTGGAGCTTGCCCATCGTCTCCCACAGGCGGGTCCGCTCGGTGTGCAGGGCCGCGTTGTCGCGCCGCAGTTCGTCCTGACCGCTGCGCAAGGCCCCGACGATCCGGTTCAGGACCGCTTGCGAGGACGCGTACGCGGCCACGTGGTCGCGGAACCGGTTGCCGCCGGGCAGCTTCGCGAGCAGCTTGCGAACCCCCTTGGCCGGGGTGTCGCGCGGATCGAGGTCCTCGACGGTCCTGCGCAGTTCGACGAGCGAGCCGGCCACCCGGGACGGGGCGTCGCCGCCCCCGGCGGAGCCGAGGGAGCGCACGGCGCGCTCCAGCATCCGGTTCGACTGCTGGGCGGCGCCGCGGATGTCCGCGGCGCCGAGCGCGGCCAGCTCGCCGATCCGGGCCGCGAACTCGGGGGAGCGGGCGTCGATCCCGGCCAGCGAGCCCACGTACTCCCCGGCCCGGCGGGCCATCTCCTCGTGCACGCCGTCCGGGAGCGGGACCAGGCCGGCGGCCTGCTCGCGGCGGACGGGAGCGACGGGTTCGGGAGCGGTCAGCACCAGCGGGTGGTCGCTTCCGTCGGCGGTCGGTGTGGGTGTCGGTGCGTCTGCGGGTGCGGGTGTCGGCGTCACGGTGCGTCCCCTTGGCCCTTGGCGCGCTGCGCGAGCGCCATCAGGATCTTGACGGTGGGTGTGCCGACCTGGCGGATGCCGGTCAGCGAGGGGTTGAGGAACCCGGTGTGCGGGGCGGTCGCGGCACCGAACTCGGCCACGCCGTCCTGCGGGCGGAATCCGCGCTGCACGGCCAGGTCGCGCAGCGCGGGGTCGGTGGCGAGCAGGGTGCCGAGCTCGCGGGCCGCGTCGGTCAGCGGGACGAAGGTGTGCGCCGTGTTGACGGTGGTGTCCGGGTAGAGCACGACCATGTCGCCCGGTTCCTGCCGCTGGAGCAGCAGGGAGGCCACCTGGGACTCGTAGACCAGGATCAGCGGCTCGCCGCTGCCGCTGAGGAAGGCCCGGAACGGGTCGTCGGTGCTGGGTTCCAGGGCGCCCTGGACGGAGATCAGCTTGCGCATCAGGGGCGCGGTGCGGGCGATCGCGGCGTCGTCGGCGACGACGTTGCCACCGTTGGCGACGTTGGAGGTGGCCGCGAGGAAGAGGGCGCCGGAATTGGAGGTGGCCGGGTCGGTGGTCTTGATGAACACGGTGCCGGTCAGCTCGGCGAAGGCGCCGGAGCCGGGCAGCTGCTGCCAGGTGCGGTCCTCGCCCGCCGCCTTGAGGAACGGGCCCATCAGGAGGGTCCCGGTGTTCTTGCCGTTCAGCTTCACGAGGCCGCTGCCGGCCAGCACCTCGGCGGCGTTCGAACGGGCGATCACGACGAGCGGCGAGAAGAAGGGCTTGGTCTCCTGTGCCCCCTTGAGGCCGGCCGCGGCGGCCACCTCCTTGGCGGGCTCGCTGCTGCTGGGGAAGGCGAAGTCGAAATCTTTCAGGGCGAGTTGGTCCATCGCCCAGGACCCCGAGGTCTCCGTCTTCACGGTGTAGCCCCGGTCGGCCAGGGCTTTGACGACGTCCGGGTCGCGGAAGAAGTCGGACTTCTCCGAACCGATGACGCCACGCACGGTCTTCGTTGCCGTGGGTTCCGGGCCCTGCCCCTGGAGTAGGGCGACGGCGGCGGCGCCGCCGATCAGGAGGAGGCCCAGGATGATTCCTAGGATGCGTCTCACGGGTGCAGCGTGCTCGCGGAAACCCACATTCCGCGAGGACTTGAATGAACGTCAGGTGTCCAGGCGGTCCCACTTCGAAATGCTGTGTGGGCCCGTGGGTGCTGGTGGGCGGGGCGGACGCCCGGGAAGATCGTCGCATGGGCGTGAGCGCGTTGAAGTGGCAGGGCTGGTTGGTCGGCCTGGTGACGCTGGCCGGGCTGCTGGTGTTCGCCCCGCTGGGGCTGTACGTGTGGGCCAGCGGCGGCGGGCCGCGGGAGCCCGAGCCGCGGGCGGCCGTGGAGGACGTGCGGGTCACCGGGTGCCGAATCGATCCGGCGAGCCGGCGCGTGGTGGCCGCCGTGGAGGCGGCGGGGCGCCCGCAGGGGCCCGGCGGCTACGTCGTCACCGTGGAGTTCCGCGCGTCGCAGCGGCCGGACCCGGCGGGGCGGGCGGCGCAGTCCCTGGTGAAGATCCCGGGCGTGGCCCCGGGCGCGACGGAACGGGGCGAGGCGGTCGGCCCGGTCTGGCCGGTGGCGACGGTCCCGTGGTGCGGCGTCGCGGGGGCGGACTTCACGGCGGACGAGGTCACCCCGGGAGGCTGACCCCCGGAGGCCGCCCTCGGGGCGGTCCGGCCGCGCTCTCGCGGAGTGGGCCGGCGCCCGGCTGTCGACGTCACCCGGGAGCCGCCCGCCGAAGCCGTGCCCCCGGGCGGTCCGGCCGCGCTCCCGCGGAGTGGGTCAGCGGTTGTCGGTGACGACGACGGTGGCGCACACCTTGTCGGCGAAGGTCTGCCTCTTCTCGTCCCACAGCGGCCAGAGCCAGCCGAGGTAGCAGGCGAGGCTGTCCAGGGCGTGCGCCAGCTTGCGGACGAGGGCCATGCCGAAGCCGAGCGGGCGGCCGTCGCTCTCGCGCAGCACGCTGATGCCGACGATCTTCTTGCCGACGCTCTGGCCGGTGGAACCCTCCCGGTACAGCTGGAAGATCGCCATGACGAAGCCGTACAGCATGCCGACGACGCCGAGGAGCCTGGGCTCGTCCGGGTTGTCGCTGGTGGCGATGTCGGTGAAGGCCATGGCCAGCATCGGGCCGACGATCACCGCGGAGTCGAGCAGGGACGCCCCGAGCCGCAACCCCCAGTGGGCGAGCCCCGGCATCCCGAGCGGCGGGTACACCCCGTAGGGCGGAGCCGCATACCCCGCGTACGGCGGGGGCGCCTGCTGGGGGTACCCGTACTGCGGGGGCGCCTGCTGGGGGTACCCGTACTGCGGCGGGGATGCCTGCTGGGGGTACCCGTAGGGCGGAGGCGCCTGCTGCGGGTGCTCGTACGGCGGGGGAGCATCGGGGGAACCCTGCTGCGGGTACCCGTACTGCGGCGGGACGCCCTGGGGGGCCTGCTGCGGGTGGACGGGCGGCGGGGCCTGCGGGGGCTGCTGGCCGTAGGGGTGGTGCGGATCGCCGAAGCTCATGGCGAAGGGTCTCCAGAGGGCTGGATCGGGACGAAGCGGCCACGTGGAACCGCCCGCGCGAGCGGGCGCCCCGTACTGCCGCGATCTTGCGGCCCCCATCGTGTGCGGAGCACCGACTCATGTCCAACGCGCAACCCCGCGGGACGGGCGCGGCCGGAACCGCGGCGCTCCCGGCAGGACATGGGTATGGCGCCCGGTCCGGGGCCTCCGCGGCCCCGGACCGGGGCCGTCAGTGGGCGCCGGCCAGGTCCAGGGACTTCAGGGCGGCGGCGTGGGTGTTCATCGACTGGGCGGCGAGGATCGCGACCGTCGTGTCGGCGCGGGACGCGGCGACGAGCAGCGCGCGGGCGGCGAGGTCGTGCGCGCGCTGGTGCAGCGCGGCCCGGTCCCCGACGGGGCCCCGCGGGGCTCGGGTGGGCTGCGCTCCGCGCAGCCGCGCCACCTGGGCGGCGATCTCGCCGGCGCTCTCCGTGAGGCCGAGCTCGTCGGTCACGGCGAGCAGCGCGCCGAGGTGCCCGGCGAGCTGGATGTCCAGCGCTTCGCCGCGGCTGCTGTGCGGGTAGTCGGTCCGGTTGCCGCCCATGCGCTGGACGACCGACTTGGTACGGATCGGCTCGTACATGAGGAGGCCTCCTGCGTGGTCAGGAGACCATCCTACATTGGATTCGTTCTAAAGTTGAGCTGAATCCTGCGAGCTGCGGGTGAGCCCGCTCAGGGCTGGCCGTAGCCGTCGAGGAAGTTCCCGATCCGGGTCACGGCGTCGGTCAGGTCCTTGGAGTTCGGCAGCGTCACGATGCGGAAGTGGTCCGGCTCGGGCCAGTTGAAGCCCGTACCGTGCACCACCATGATCTTCTCGGCCCGCAGCAGGTCGAGGACCATCTGCCGGTCGTCCTTGATCTTGTACACGGAGGGGTCGAGCTTCGGGAAGAGGTACAGCGCCCCCTTGGGCTTCACGCAGGAGATGCCGGGGATGCGGGTGAGGGCCTCGTACGCCGCGTCGCGCTGCTCCAGCAGCCGTCCGCCGGGCAGCACCAGGTCCACGATGGACTGCCGGCCGCCCAGGGCGGTGGCGACCGCGTGCTGGGAGGGCATGTTGGCGCACAGCCGCATGTTCGCCAGGATCGTCAGGCCCTCGATGTACGAGGACGCGTTCTTCTTCGGGCCGCAGACCGCCATCCAGCCGGCCCGGTAGCCGGCGACGCGGTAGTTCTTGGAGAGCCCGTTGAACGTGAGGGTGAGCAGGTCCGGAGCGATGGCGGCGGTGTTCGTGTGCGTGGCCCCGTCGTACAGGATCCGGTCGTAGATCTCGTCCGAGCAGACGATCAGGTTGTGGCGGCGGGCGATGTCCGTGAGCCCGCGCAGCATCTCGTCGTCGTAGACGGCGCCGGTGGGGTTGTTCGGGTTGATGATCACGATCGCGCGGGTGCGGTCGGTGACCTTGCGCTCGATGTCGGCGAGGTCCGGCATCCAGTCGGCCTGCTCGTCGCACCGGTAGTGCACGGCCGTGCCGCCCGCGAGCGAGACCGAGGCGGTCCACAGCGGGTAGTCCGGCGCCGGGACCAGCACCTCGTCGCCGTCGTCCAGCAGCGCCTGCATCGACATCTGGATCAGCTCGGAGACGCCGTTGCCGAGGTAGATGTCCTCGACGTCCAGGTCGATGCCCTTGGTCTGGTAGTGCTGCATGACCGCGCGGCGGGCGGAGAGCAGCCCCTTCGCGTCCCCGTAGCCGTGGGCGTTGCCCAGGTTGCGGAGCATGTCCTCAAGGATCTCCGGCGGGCACTCGAAGCCGAAGGCCGCGGGGTTGCCGGTGTTGAGCTTGAGGATGCGATGACCTGCTGCTTCGAGCCGCATCGCCTCTTCGAGCACGGGGCCGCGGATCTCGTAGCAGACATTGGCGAGTTTCGTTGACTGGATCACCTGCATGACGGGAGCTTACGGGGCCCGGCGCGGGCGCGCGGAGTCATTTGCGCGGCGGGAGGGGCGGGCGATATGTCCCGTTACGGGCAATGGGTGGGTGGGGGCACGCTCCACCCTTGGAATGCGGGGCCGGGCGCGCGCTACGGCTGCGGAATGGGAGGAGCCCGAGAGGTTCGGGATCCGCCGGTGTTGCGCTCGTCACCCCGGCGGATCCCGCGGCCGGGGTGGGCCGGGCGGTGGACGCGCCACCGCCGTCCCGTGTCCGGGGCCGACTACCGGGCGCGAGTACGGGGCCTGAGTACGGGGCCTGAGTACGCGCACTCATGCGGCGCGCCCCGGGGGCGTACAGGCTGGGCCGCGGGAACCAGCCGGAAGCAGGGCGCGTACCGAGGGGCGGCGGAGCAGTGGAGTTTGTGGTCGGTGACATGGCGATCACCACGGTCGGAACGGACGGGGACGATCGGGCGATCGAGTTCCTCGTGGCGACCGAAGGGGCCGACGTGGACGGACACTTCGTGATCCACCGGGAGCACGGCCAGGGCTGGGAGACCGCCCGCCTCACGGTCGACCCCCAGTCGGGCGCCGTCCCGGTGGCGGCGGTGGAATGGGCGGTGGAATTCGCCCGCGAGTACCTCTGACCCCCGAGCCGGGGCGGTCCGCGCCGCCGCCGCGCCGGGCCGCCGCCGCGGTGGTGGTGGCCGCGGGGAAGGAGCCGGGCGGCCGGTGACGGGTCCGACGCCGTGGCGTGAGCGACCCGGTGCATCGGACCGCGGCAACCCGGATACGGCACCTCGTTCCGGGCGTCGGCCGCAGAAGGCCATTGGCGACCGCGCACGCGCGTACCCCCTGCAAACGACACACACGACGCCCGTCGGCCTCGCGATCCACCGAGATCGGGCAACCCTCCGGCCGCCGCGGGGGGCTGCCCTTGGCCGGCGTCAGCGCCCCCCGCCGGAGTGGTTCTCCGAGACCGGCCCGCCGGCCCAGCGGTGGAGTGCGGCAGTGGCCTTCGCGGCGTCGTCGGGGCGCAGGCCCGCTATGGAGACGCGGTGGTTGGCGGCGGGTACTTCGAAGAGGTGGGAGTCGCGCGTGCCCTTGCCCAGGCGGAACGGCTCCGCGACCGCGACGTCGTTCTCGCCGTTGACGAACAGGAACGAGCTGCCGTGGTGGCGTATCCAGCGGTCGATGTCCGCCATCGCGCCGGGCTGGAAACGCAAGGGGATGTCACGCGGCACGTAGGTGCGGATCTCCTGGATGCCGGGGTGGCGCAGCAATCCGCCCAGGTGCGGGGCGGCGAACTGGGGGTACCCGAGCTGGGTGCCCAGTTGGTAGAAGTACGGCGTGACGGTGTCGAGGGTCTGGTCGGTGTAGACGGGCAGCTGGGTGACCTTGGCGACCCAGGCGTAGAGGGCGTCGTCCGTGGCCGCGGCGGTGGGTAGGGATGCGCAGCCCTCGGTGGACTGGTACATCCAGAACATCATCGGCAGCCGCAGCACGGCGAGTTCGAACGCGCGGTCCACGCTGCCTATGGTCGCGAAGGTCTTCTTCTCGCCCTCGGCCCACCGGCCGAACCGCTCCGTCATCGCCGCGCGTCGTATCAGCGCCTCACGCTGGGCGGCCTTGATCGCGGTCCGGCACTCCTCGGTCCCGACCTGTTCGAGGCGGGTGTCGTACGCGGTGTCGTCCCGGTCGTCGGTGTTGTTGGGGGCGGAGTAGGCGACCGTGCCGGCCACGTCGTCCGGATAGAACCGGCGGTGGTAGACGGCTGTCATCCCGCCCTTGCTGCCGCCGGTGGAGATCCAGGGACCGCCGTACACCTTCTTGAGCGCGGTGACCAGGCGGTGGTGGTCGCTGGCCGCCTGCCAGACGGTGAGCTTGGTCCAGTCGAGGTCCGCGGGCCGGGACGTCCCGAAGAACCGCTGCTCGGTGGTGATCTGATTGGCGTCCAGTAGCGTCGTCGGCTCGGTCGGGCGCTGCGGAGACGACCCCAACTCGTACCCGCTGGAGTAGAGCACCACGGGACGCAGGGTCGTCTTGTGCACCAGCGTCAGCCGCTGTTCGAAGGAACCGCGCTCGGCGTGCCGGTGGTCGGTGGGCTGTCTGTAGGCCAGGTCCAGGACGACCTGGCCCGGGGCGTCGGCCGGCCGTTCGCCGAGGACACGCATTCCGGGGACGGCCTCGATCCGGGCGCGGATGTCGCCGTCCGGTGGCTGTGCCAGGGCCGGGGCGGACAGCCCGGTGGTCGTCAGGGCGCTCATCAGGAGCAGGGTCAACAGGCGCTTCCTCGTCGTCTTCTTCATGCCTCAAGACAACCGCGCGTCCCGGGGGCGGCGGATCCCCCGCCCGTGGAGTCCGTCTCCCCCGCACGGGGGGAGACAACCGGCGCCCACTCGCGTACGGCTCCCCCAAGGGCGGCGGCCAGCGCTCGCCGCGCCCGCGGACGTCGGGGCGTGAAGGTACTCAGGATCATCGGTGGGGACGCGACGAGTCCGCAGGCCGCGGGGCGCAGGATCGTGGCGCACGTCTGCAACGGCATGGGGGATGGGGCAAGGGCTTCGTCGTCGCCGTCTCACGCTGCCGGCCCGAGCCGGAAGCCGCGTACCGGGCCTGACACCGGGGGCGGAGCGGGAACGGTTTCGGGCCGGCCGGTGGTGGCGTCCCGGGAGGTGGCGGTGGGGGCGTGGCAGCATCGCGTCATGGAGTACCGGTACGCCGTAGAGGCCGATGCGCCCGCCATGGCCGCGCTCTTCGCCGCCAACCACCGGGACGCGCTGACGGAACGGCAGCGGGCCGAAGGCGGCTTCGTGCAGGGTCGGTTCGACGAGGCCGCGCTGCGGGCCATGGCCCGTGCCGGGGACCTCCTCGTCGCGGACGACGACGGTCGGGTGGCCGGTCTGCTGGGGCTGTCCGTCGCGCGGGATCTGGCGGACCCGCCGCCTCCGGTCCGGGCGCTGCTCGACGCCGAGGGCGCGCTGCTGTGGCAGGGCCGCCCGCTGAGCGGGGTGCGGTGGCTGCTGTACGGCCCGGTGGTGGTCGACGCCGCGTACCGGGGGCGCGGCGTGGCCCGGGGCCTGTTCACCCTGGCCGTGCGGGAAGCGGTGGGACGGGCGGAGGCGGTGGTCGCGTTCATCGAGGCCGGGAACGTCCCGTCCCGGCGGGTGCACGTCGACGGCTTCGGCATGACCCCGCTGGGCGAGTACGAGGCGGGCGGCCGCACCTACAGCGCGATCGCGACCCCGGCAGGTCCACGGACCTGATCACCGACTCGCAGGGCCCCACCGCCGGCCCCCGGACCTGACCACCGCCCCGGTCACGTCGCGGCTCGGCGCGGGCCGCCGCCGGTCGACCGCCGAGTGCGGACCGCTCCCTCCTGGCGGTATCGCCCGGCGGCGGCGGGGGCCGGCGGTCGCCGTGCCCGCCGGGGCGCGGGGCATACCC
>NZ_JBSGQV010000072.1:0-13107 GCF_053606025.1 Streptomyces sp. NPDC055254
GTCCAGGATCAGTCCTCCCTGCCAGCGCACCCGCACAGCGGCGGATGCGGCAGCAGAAGGGCTCGAAGGCCCCGCAGAGGCCGGCGGCACCACAGGCGGTGAGGTGTGACCCTGCGGGACGGCATGCCTCCCGGAGGGGAGGCGCGGCCGCCGTTCGGACACGAGGGGTCGGGCGCCGGATCAGGCACCCATCGCGTGCAGGCCGCCGTCCACGTGGACGATCTCGCCGGTGGTCTTCGGGAACCAGTCGGACAGCAGGGCGACGACGCCCCTGCCGGTCGGTTCCGGGTCGCTCATGTCCCACTCCAGCATGGAGCGGGAGTTCCAGACGTCCGCCAGGTCGGAGAAGCCCGGGATGGACTTCGCGGCCATGGAGCCGAGCGGACCGGCCGAGACCAGGTTGCAGCGGATGTTCTCCTTGCCCAGGTCACGGGCGAGGTAGCGGCTGGTGGCCTCCAGGGCGGCCTTGGCCGGGCCCATCCAGTCGTACTGAGGCCAGGCGAACTGCGCGTCGAAGGTGAGGCCCACGATGGCCGCGCCCTCCGCCGGGAACAGCGGCTTGCAGGCCATGGTCAGCGACTTCAGCGAGAACGCGGAGACGTGCATCGCGGTCGCGACCGACTCGAAGGGGGTGTTCAGGAAGTTGCCGCCGAGGGCGTCCTGCGGCGCGAAGCCGATCGAGTGGACGACGCCGTCGAGACCGCCGAGCTCGGCCCGGACGAGGCCCTCCAGGCGGGCCAGGTGCTCGTCGTTGGTGACGTCGAGTTCGATGACCTTGACCGGCTTCGGCAGCTTCTTGGCGATGCGCTCGGTCAGCGTCGGGCGCGGCCACGCCGTGAGGATGACCTCGGCGCCCTGCTCCTGGGCCAGCTTGGCGGTGTGGAAGGCGATGGAGGACTCCATCAGCACCCCGGTGACGAGGATGCGCTTGCCGTCGAGAATTCCGCTCATGTGATCAGTGACCCATGCCCAATCCGCCGTCAACGGGAATGACGGCTCCGGTGATGTACGCGGCGTCGTCGGACGCCAGGAAGCCCACGGCCGCCGCGATCTCCTCGGGCTGCGCGTAGCGGCCGAGCGGCACCTGGCCGACGATGCCCGCACGCTGCTCGTCGGTGAGCACCTTCGTCATGTCGGTGTCCACGAAACCGGGGGCGACGACGTTGAAGGTGATGTTGCGGGAGCCCAGCTCGCGGGCGAGCGAGCGGGCGAAGCCGACCAGCGCGGCCTTGGAGGCGGCGTAGTTGGCCTGGCCCGCCGAACCGAGGAGCCCGACGACCGAGGAGATCAGGACGACGCGGCCCTTCTTGGCACGCAGCATGCCACGGTTCGCGCGCTTGACCACACGGAAGGTGCCGGTGAGGTTGGTGTCGACCACCGACGCGAAGTCCTCCTCGGACATCCGCATGAGCAGCGTGTCCTTGGTGATGCCGGCGTTGGCCACGAGCACCTCGACCGCGCCGTGCGCGTCCTCGATCTGCTTGTAGGCCTGCTCCACCTGCTCGGAGTCGGTGATGTCGCAGCGGACCGCCAGAACGCCGAGCGAGGTGAGCTCCTGGGGCGGCTCGCCCGACCGGTACGTGATCGCGACCTTGTCGCCGACCTCCGCGAAGAGACGGGCGATGGCGAGGCCGATGCCCCGGTTTCCTCCGGTGACGAGAACCGAGCGGCTCAACGGATCACCCTTTCGCTAGCGGTCTGAATAGCAAAAACCTATCGGTCGTCCCGCCCGTACGGAGAATCGGGCTCCGACAGGGCCTCGCGACGCCCTCTGTCGAGTCCCTACAGAAAGATGTAGTCATGAACGCCCCGATCGCGACATGATCGGGGCTACCGGCCCCGACCCCGGGAGGAATTCCGTGCCCCATTCCATCGACGCGGCCTTCGCCGCGCTGCCCCTGCGGGCGCTCGCCGACGCGGCGCTCGCCAGGGCCCGCGCGCTGGGCGCCGACCATGCCGACTTCCGGCTGGAGCGCATCCGCAGCGCCTCCTGGCGGTTGCGGGACGCCAAGCCCTCGGGCGGGTCCGACACCACCGACCTCGGCTACGCGGTGCGGGTGGTGCACGGGGGCAGTTGGGGGTTCGCCTCGGGCGTGGACCTCACCATGGACGGCGCCGCCAAGGTCGCCTCGCAGGCCGTCGCCATGGCGAAGCTGTCCGCCCAGGTGATCGAGGCCGCCGGTTCCGAGGAGCGGGTCGAGCTCGCCGACGAGCCGGTGCACGCGGACCGGACCTGGATCTCGGCCTACGACGTCGACCCGTTCACGGTGCCGGACACGGAGAAGGCGGCGCTGCTCGCCGACTGGAGCGCGCGGCTGCTGAAGGCCGACGGCGTCGCGCACGTGGACGCCTCGCTCCTCGCCGTGCACGAGAACAAGTTCTACGCCGATACGGCGGGCACCTCGACCACGCAGCAGCGCGTGCGGATCCACCCGCAGCTCACCGCGGTCGCGGTGGACGGCACGACCGGCGAGTTCGACTCGATGCGCACCATCGCGCCGCCGGCCGGGCGCGGCTGGGAGTACCTGACCGGCACCGGCTGGGACTGGGACTCCGAACTGGAGCAGATCCCCGGACTACTCGCCGAGAAGATGCGGGCGCCGAGCGTGCGGGCCGGGCGCTACGACCTGGTCGTGGACCCGTCCAACCTGTGGCTCACGATCCACGAGTCCATCGGCCACGCCACCGAGCTCGACCGGGCGCTGGGCTACGAGGCGGCGTACGCGGGAACCTCCTTCGCCACCTTCGACCGGCTCGGCACGTTGAAGTACGGCTCCCCGATCATGAACGTGACCGGTGACCGCACAGCGGAGCACGGGCTGGCCACCATCGGCTTCGACGACGAGGGGGTCGAGGCCCAGAGCTGGGACCTGGTCAAGGACGGCACGCTGGTCGGCTACCAGCTCGACCGGCGGATCGCGAAGCTGACCGGCCTCGGGCGCTCCAACGGCTGCGCCTACGCCGACTCCCCCGGGCACGTGCCCGTGCAGCGCATGGCGAACGTCTCGCTGCGGCCGGACCCGGGCGGCCTGTCCACCGAGGACCTCATCGGCGGCGTGGACCGCGGGATCTACGTGGTCGGCGACCGCTCCTGGTCCATCGACATGCAGCGCTACAACTTCCAGTTCACCGGGCAGCGGTTCTTCCGGATCGAGAACGGCCGGCTGGCCGGTCAGCTGCGCGACGTCGCGTACCAGGCCACGACCACCGACTTCTGGGGCTCGATGGAGAAGGTCGGCGGTCCGCAGACCTACGTCCTGGGCGGCGCCTTCAACTGCGGGAAGGCCCAGCCGGGCCAGGTCGCGGCGGTCTCGCACGGCTGCCCGTCCGCGCTGTTCCGCGACGTGAACATCCTGAACACCACGCAGGAGGCGGGCCGATGAGCCGCACGAAGCCCCACGAGATCGTCGAGCGCGCGCTGGAGCTGTCCACCGCCGACGGCTGCGTGGTCATCGCCGACGAGCAGTCCACCGCGAACCTGCGCTGGGCGGGCAACGCGCTCACCACCAACGGCGTCACCCGCGGCCGGTCCCTGACGGTCATCGCGACGGTCGACGGCAAGGAGGGCACGGCCTCGGGGGTCGTCTCGCGCTCCGCCGTCACCGCCGCGGACCTGGAGCCGCTGGTGCGGGCCGCTGAGGCGGCCGCACGCGGGGCGGGTCCGGCCGAGGACGCACAGCCGCTGGTGACCGGCACCCCGGCGTCCCCGGACTTCGCCGACGCCCCGGCCGAGACCTCCTCGGCGGTGTTCACGGACTTCGCCCCGGCCCTCGGCGAGGCCTTCGCGCGGGCTCGCGCGGGCGGCCGGGAGCTGTACGGCTTCGCCAACCACGAGCTGGTGTCCACGTACGTCGGCACCTCGGCGGGCCTGCGACTGCGCCACGACCAGCCCAAGGGCACCCTGGAGCTCAACGCCAAGTCCCCCGACCGGCAGCGCTCGGCCTGGGCCGGCCGCTCCACCAGGGACTTCAAGGACGTGGACCCGACCGTGCTGGACGCGGAGCTCGCCGTACGGCTGGGCTGGGCGGAGCGGAGGATCGACCTGCCCGCCGGGCGGTACGAGACGCTGCTGCCGCCGACGGCCGTGGCCGACCTGCTGATCTACCAGATGTGGTCGGCGGCGGCCCGGGACGCGGTGGAGGGCCGGACGGTCTTCTCCAAGCCCGGCGGCGGTACCCGGCTCGGGGAGAAGCTCTCCGAGCTGCCGCTGACCCTGCGCAGCGACCCGAACGCGCCGGGGCTGGAGTCCGCTCCGTTCGTGATCGCGCACAGCTCGGGCGACGACGCCTCGGTGTTCGACAACGGTCTGCCGGTCCCGGCCACGGAGTGGATCCGGGACGGGGAGCTGGCCCGACTGACCACCACCCGGCACAGTGCCGCGCTGACCGGGCTGCCGGTCTCGCCGGCGTTCGGGAACCTGATCCTGGACGGGGGCGGCGACAAGTCCCTGGAGGAGATGGTGGCCACCACCGAGCGGGGCCTGCTGCTGACCTGCCTCTGGTACATCCGCGAGGTCGACCCGGCCACCCTGCTGCTCACGGGCCTGACCCGGGACGGCGTGTACCTGGTGGAGAACGGGCAGGTCACGGGCGAGGTCAACAACTTCCGGTTCAACGAGTCCCCGGTGGACCTGCTGTCGCGGGCCACGGAGGCGGGGCGGACCGAGAAGACCCTTCCGCGCGAGTGGGGCGACTGGTTCACCCGGGCCTCGATGCCCGCGCTGCGCGTCCCGGACTTCAACATGAGCTCGGTCAGCAAGGGTGTCTGACCGACCTAGACTGGGTCCTCGCCAGTGACCTGGTCCCGTGCATCCGAAGGATTCGAAGGAGTCGAGACAACCGTGACGGACATCGTCGACGAACTGAAGTGGCGCGGGCTCTTCGCCCAGTCCACCGACGAAGAAGCGCTGCGCAAGGCGTTCGCGGACGGTCCTGTCACGTTCTATTGCGGCTACGACCCCACGGCGGCCTCGCTGCACGTGGGGCACCTGGTCCAGGTGCTGACCATGCGCCGGCTCCAGCTGGCCGGGAACCGGCCGCTGGCGCTGGTCGGCGGGGCCACCGGTCAGATCGGTGACCCGCGTCCGACCGCCGAGCGCACTCTGAACGACCCGGCGGTCATCGCGGAATGGGTGAACCGGCTGCGTTCGCAGATCGAGCCGTTCCTGTCCTTCGAGGGCGAGAACGCGGCGGTCCTGGTGAACAACCTGGACTGGACGGCGGGCATGTCCGCCATCGAGTTCCTGCGGGACATCGGCAAGCACTTCCGCGTGAACAAGATGCTGACGAAGGACTCGGTCGCCAAGCGGCTGGAGTCCGACCAGGGCATCAGCTACACGGAGTTCAGCTACCAGCTGCTCCAGGGCATGGACTTCCTGGAGCTGTACCGGCGCCACGGCTGCGTGCTCCAGCAGGGCGGCTCCGACCAGTGGGGCAACCTGACGGCCGGTCTCGACCTGATCCACCGGGTGGAGCCGGGGGCGGTCGTGCACGCGATGGCGACCCCCCTGATGGTCAAGGCGGACGGTACGAAGTTCGGCAAGACCGAGGGCGGGGCCGTGTGGCTCGACCCGGAGATGACCACGCCGTACGCGTTCTACCAGTTCTGGCTGAACGTGGACGACCGGGACATCTCCACCTACATGCGGATCCTGTCCTTCCAGAGCCGCGAGGAGCTGGAGGCGCTGGAGGCGCAGACCGCCGAGCGGCCGCAGGCGCGCGCCGCGCAGCGGGCGCTCGCGGAGGAGCTGACCACGCTGGTGCACGGCGCCGACCAGTGCGCGGCCGTGATCGCCGCCTCGAAGGCGCTGTTCGGTCAGGGCGACCTGGCGGAGCTGGACGAGGCCACGCTGGCCGCGGCGCTGTCCGAGCTGCCGCACGTCCGCGTCGCCGAGCCGGCCCTCGTCACGGACCTGCTGGCGGAGACCGGTCTGGTCGCGAGCAAGTCGGCCGGGCGCCGGACCGTGAAGGAGGGCGGGGCCTACGTGAACAATGTGAAGGTCACCGCCGAGGACGCGGTGCCCGCCGCGGCGGACCTGCTGCACGGACGCTGGCTGGTGCTGCGCCGGGGCAAGAAGAACCTGGCCGCCGTGGAGGTCACGGGCGCCTGACGCCTCCGCGGGGCATCCCGTACGGGTGCGCGCCCTGACGGAGGGGCCGGTTCGGACCGTGTCCGGGCCGGCCCCTCCGTCAGGGCGCGGCGGTCGCGCTCGGGCGGTCCGGGTCGCGGGGGGCCGCTCAGGCGGTCCGCCGCTTGTTGCCCCGGATCGCTCCGTAGGCCGTTTCTCCGAGGCCCACGATCAGGATCGCTCCGACGAGTTGGAGCAGATGCCGGATCCAGTCGATGCCCTTGGTCTCGTTGACACCGATCCAGGTGGCGACGGCATTGCCGAGCACGGCGCCGATGATGCCGAAGACAGTGGTCAGCCAGAGGGGCTGGTGCTGCTTGCCCGGCAGGACGGCCCGGGCAATCAGGCCCAGTACGAAACCGACGACGATCGCCCACAACCAGTGCATGTCGAGCCTCCTCCTGGCGCCTTGTGCGCACGTGGGCCCAGTCTCGGCCGGTGCCGCGTACCGCGCATTTCGGGCACTACCATTCGAGGGACACCCCCTCTCCTCGCCGCCGGGGCGGCGGCGTACCGTGGAAGGGGTCCGGGCCGGGACGTGTCCGGCGGACGATCGGGTGGTGGAGCATGGAGCGGACGAAGCGGCAGAAGCGGAACGGATCCGAGGTCTTCCGGATCACCGGGGCGCGGATGGGGCTCGCCGAGGACGTGCGCGGCCGTCAGCGCCGGTACGTGATCTCGATGGTGATCAGGACCTTGTCGGTCGTCGCGACGGTACTGCTGTGGAACGTGCAGCGTCCTGTGGCGATCGTGACGCTCGTCGCGGGGGCCCTGCTGCCCTACGTGGCCGTGGTGATCGCAAATGCGGGACGCGAGTCGACACCCTCGCTGCCGTCGCACTTCGTCCCGGCTCCTGTGCTCCCCGCACTGGAGGCGGGAAACCTCAAGAACAGCTCAGATCAATCATGAAGTTCCAGTGCACCGTACCGGGTCCTGCGTGACATACTGCCTACGCGCTCCGCATCCCCCGTCGGAGCGACGGACCGACGCCGGGCAGCTCCCCCCGTGGCTGCTCGGCGTCGCCTTTCCGTTCGAGGGGTTTGTAGGGTTGAGGCGTGACCTCTCCTGACTCCCCCGGCGCCGATTCCCCGGGCCCCGACGTCCTCGGCCTCTCCGGATTCCTCGGCGGGCCCGGCTCCGCCGACCCGCAGGCGCCGACCTGTTCCGCGAAGGGCTGCCGTGCGGCGGCCGTCTGGGTCCTGGCGTGGAACAACCCGAAGCTGCACACGCCGGAGCGGCGCAAGACGTGGCTGGCGTGCGGGGAGCACCGCGAGCACCTCTCCCAATTCCTGGGGGTCCGCGGTTTCCTCAAGGACGTGGTGGAGCTCGACGCGTGGGTGCAGCCCGAGGGCTCGGAGCGCTGACGGCGTCCCCGGAGCGCGTGAAGGCCGGTCGGAGTCCGATTCCGACCGGCCTTCACGCCTTCCGAGCGGTGATCAACCGCCGATCGCCGACATCGGGCGGTCGGGCTGCAGGAAGGAGGGGTCGTCCAGGCCGGAGCCGGCCTTCTTGCCCCACATCGCCACCTTCCACAGCCGGGCGATCTCCTCGTCCGGGGCGCCCGAGCGCAGGGCCGCGCGCAGGTCCGACTCCTCGGTGGCGAAGAGGCACGTACGGATCTGGCCGTCGGCCGTGAGACGGGTGCGGTCGCAGGCGCCGCAGAAGGGGCGGGTGACGGAGGCGATGACGCCGACGGTGGCCGGGCCGCCGTCCACGACCCAGCGTTCGGCCGGGGCGGAGCCGCGTTCTTCGGCGCCCTCTTCGGTGAGCGTGAAGCGGGTGCGCAGGGACTGGAGGATGTCCCCGGCGGTGATCATCCCGTCACGCTTCCAGCCGTGTTGGGCGTCGAGCGGCATCTGCTCGATGAAGCGGAGCTCGTACGCGTTCTCCACGGCCCAGGCGAGCAGGTCGGGGGCCTCGTCGTCGTTGAGCCCCGGCATCAGCACGGCGTTGACCTTCACCGGGGTGAGGCCGGCCTCGCGGGCCGCGGCCATGCCCTCGATGACGTCCTGGTGCCGGTCGCGGCGGGTGAGGGTCTTGAAGACCTCGGGGCGCAGGGTGTCCAGGGAGACGTTCACCCGGTCCAGGCCTGCGGCCTTGAGGGCCTGCGCGGTGCGCTTGAGGCCGATGCCGTTGGTGGTCAGCGACATCCGGGGGCGGGGCTCAAGGGCCGCGCACTGCTCGACGATGCCGACCAGGCCGGGCCGCAGCAGCGGCTCGCCGCCGGTGAAGCGGACCTCGGTGATGCCGAGCCGGGTGACGGCTATGCGGATCAGCCGGACGATCTCCTCGTCACTGAGCAGGTCCGACTTGCCGAGCCACTGCAGGCCCTCCTCGGGCATGCAGTACGTACAGCGCAGATTGCACCGGTCGGTGAGTGAGACGCGCAGGTCAGTGGCCACGCGGCCGTAGGTGTCGAGAAGCACTGTGGGCCCCCTCCCCTGTCCGGTTCGTAAGGTCGCGCCGCTGCGGACGAACTGCTGGCGCTTTATTCGAGCCTACGCGACGCGCGGGGCGGGCAGGGGTGCCCGAAGGAACGAGACGCGACGCGGCCGCGTCGTAGAGAAGTACGACGCGGCCACGCAGGGTGTTCGAACGGCTCCGCACCGCCCCGGATCGGTCAGTGTGCCCCGGTTCCGGTGAGGGAGCGGACCTCCAGCTCGGCGAACTTGCCGGCGTCGGCCTTCTCTTTCGACAGGACGGTTCCCAGCCAGCCGAGCAGGAAGCCCAGCGGGATGGAGATGAGCCCGGGGTTCTCCAGCGGGAACCAGTAGAAGTCGGCGTCCTTGAACATGGAGGTGGGCTTCCCGGAGACGACCGGGGAGAACAGCACCAGGACGACCGACGAGACCAGACCGCCGTAGATCGACCAGAGCGCCCCCCGGGTGGTGAAGCGCTTCCAGAAGAGGCTGTAGAGGATGGTCGGGAGGTTGGCGGAGGCGGCGACCGCGAAGGCCAGTGCGACCAGTCCGGCGACGTTCAGGTCGCGGGCCAGGGCGCCGAGGCCGATGGCGACCGCCCCGATCACCACGGTGGACCAGCGGGCCGCGCGGACCTCCTCCTTCTCGGTGGCCCGGCCCTTGCGGATGACGTTCACGTACAGGTCGTGGGCGAAGGACGAGGAGGAGGCGAGGGTCAGGCCCGCGACCACGGCGAGGATGGTGGCGAAGGCCACCGCGGAGATCACGGCGAGCAGGATCGCACCGCCCGTGGAGCCGGCGCCGCCGCCGATCTCCTGGGCGAGGAGCGGGGCCGCGGTGTTGCCCGCCTTGTTGGAGGCGAGGATGTCGGCCCGGTTCAGCAGGGCCGCGGCGCCGAAGCCGAGGGCGATGGTCATCAGGTAGAAGGCGCCGATGATGCCGATGGCCCAGTTCACGGACTTGCGGGCGGCCTGGGCCGTGGGGACCGTGTAGAAGCGGATCAGGATGTGCGGCAGGCCGGCGGTGCCGAGGACGAGCGCGAGGCCGAGCGAGATGAAGTCCAGCTTGGAGGTCGAGTCCTTGCCGTACCTGAGCCCGGGCTCCAGGAACTTCGCTCCCTGACCGCTGTTCTCGGCGGCCGAGCCCAGCAGGTCGGAGATGTTGAAGTTGAACTCCAGCAGCACCAGGAAGGTGATGAGCAGGGCTCCGGCGATGAGCAGGACGGCCTTGATCATCTGGACCCAGGTGGTGCCCTTCATGCCACCGATGGTCACGTAGACGATCATCAGCACGCCGACCAGAGCGACGACGGCCACCTTGCCCGCGTCGCTGGTGATGCCGAGCAGCAGTGAGACCAGCACGCCGGCGCCGGCCATCTGGGCCAGCAGGTAGAAGATCGAGACCACGATGGTGGAGGTGCCCGCGGCGGTCCGCACGGGGCGCTGGCGCATCCGGTACGCGAGGACGTCGCCCATCGTGTACCGGCCCGAGTTGCGCAGCGGCTCGGCGACGAGGAGCAGGGCGACGAGCCAGGCGACGAGGAAGCCGATGGAGTAGAGGAAGCCGTCGTAGCCGAACAGGGCGATGGCGCCGGCGATGCCGAGGAAGGACGCGGCGGACATGTAGTCGCCCGAGATGGCGAGGCCGTTCTGGAAGCCGGTGAACTGGCGGCCGCCCGCGTAGAAGTCGGCGGCGTCCTTGGTCTGGCGGCCGGCCCTGATCGTGACGATCAGGGTGGCGACGACGAACAGGCCGAAGAGGGTGACGATCAGCGGCCGGTGCTCGGTGGCGCCGGCGGCGAGCGTCGTCACGGGCAGGCCGGCGGTGAGGGTCATTCCCCGGCCTCCATCCGCGCCTTGATGGCTCGGGCCTTGGGGTCGAGCCGGGCCGCGGCGTGCCGCGAGTACAGCCAGGCGATCAGGAAGGTCGTCGCGAACTGGGCGAGGCCGAGCACGAGGGCGACGTTGATGTTGCCGAAGAGCTTGGTCCCCATGAAGCCGCCCGCGTAGTTGGACAGCAGCACGTAGAGCAGGTACCAGGCGATGAAGGCCACGGTGAGCGGGAAGGCGAAGGACCGGTGGGAACTGCGCAGTTCGGCGAACTCGGCGCTCTGCTGGACACGCGCGAAGTCCTCGGTCGAGGGGCCCGCCTGCTGGGTTCCCGCGCCGCCCGGCGGCGGCGCTGCTTCGGTGGTCACGGGGGACTCTCCTTGTGACGCTGGTGCGGTGGGGACGACGGACAAAGCAACCTCCGTGGGGGGGGATGGTGGTGCCGAGCCCCCCTGTCAACGGCACGGCCGGCGCGTCGGGACGGTTCAACACCCGCGGTATCTCGCGGAACTGATTTCTCGAACTGATAGCGCAGACGGGAACAGCCGCACTAGGTTCTTGTGTCATGAACCCGTCCGTCGCGACCGCGCCCGGACGGCTTTTTCAAAGATGATGTGGAGAACCCATGGCTCATCTGGGATCCGGCCGCCGGCGTGCTCTCGCCGTTCCGGTCGGCCTGGCGCTCACCGCCTCGCTCACCTTCCTGCCCTCGGTCGCGGCCTCCGCCGCGCCGCTGGGCAACACGGAGGCAGGCGCGGCGGCGGCTTCGAAGCCCGACACCTCGGGGCCGAAGCTGTCGTACGTGGCGAACCTGACCTCCTACGGAACGGTGAAGCAGGCGAAGAAGGCCATCGAGCGTGCCGGTGGAACGGTGGTGACGTCCTACGACCAGATCGGTGTCGTCGTCGCGCACTCGCAGAACCCGGACTTCGCCAAGCAGCTGCGGGCCCAGCGCAGCTTGTTCGTATCGGTCGGCAGCACCCGTACGGCCCCCCTCTCCCCGGTGCAGACCACCGAGGAGGGCACCACGCAGAAGCTGAGCGCGGAGGACGCCGCCAAGGCGGCGGCGAAGGCCACGGCGGGGCAGGAGCCCCTGGAGTCCAACCAGTGGGACCTGCGGGCGATCAAGGCCGACCAGGCTCACCAGATCAACGATGGCAGCCGCAACGTCACGGTGGGCGTCATCGACACGGGTGTCGACGACACCCACCCCGATCTGGCGGGCAACTTCTCCCCGGAGCAGTCGGCCAACTGCGTCGGCGGCGTCGCGGACACCTCTGAGGGCGCCTGGCGCCCGTACGCCGACGGCAGCGACCACGGCACGCACGTGGCCGGCACCATCGCCGCCCCCCGCAACGGGGTCGGCATCAGCGGTGTGGCACCGGGCGTGAAGGTCGCCGGCATCAAGGTGAGCGAGCCCGGAACCAGCCTGTTCTACACCGAGGCGGTCGTCTGCGGCTTCATGTTCGCCGCCGAGAAGGGCATCGAGGTGACGAACAACAGCTACTACGTCGACCCGTGGCTCTTCAACTGCAAGACGGACGACGACCAGAAGGCCCTCGTCGAGGCCATCGGCCGCGCCACCAAGTACGCGGAGCGCAAGGGCACGCTGCACATCGCCTCGGCGGGCAACTCGAACCAGGACCTGGCCGCCGACACGCTCACGGACACCACCAGCCCGAACGACACCACTCCGGTCGAGCGCGTCATAGACCCGAGCGTCTGCCTCGACCTGCCCACCCAGCTGCCGGGCGTGGTCACGGTCTCGGCGACCGGTGACAAGGGGCTGCGCTCCTACTACTCCAGCTACGGCCTCGGCGTCGTGGACGTCGCCGCCCCCGGCGGCGACCGCTGGCAGGTCCCGGCCACCCCGGACGCCAACGGCCGGGTGCTGTCGACCGTCCTCGGCGGCGGCTACGGCTACAAGCAGGGCACCTCGATGGCCGCCCCGCACGTCGCCGGTGTCGCAGCCCTGCTCAAGAGCGCGCACCCGTCGGCGACGCCGGCCCAGCTCCAGCGGATGCTGAAGTCCCAGGCGACCAAGGCGGACTGCCCGGCGCAGATCTACGACGCCACGGGCGCCCTGATCGACGCCACCACCTGCGAGAGCAAGTGGGGCCAGACCGGCTACTACGGCTACGGCGTGGTCGACGCGCTCAAGGCCGTGAAGTAGTACCACCGGCGGCGCCCGTAGGCGCTGCGGTCACCACGTGAGGGGGCCGGGCGGGGAACGTACCCCGCCCGGCCCCCTTCCGCGGGCGCGGCCGCGCCGGGCGCGGCGTCGGGGCGTCGCGCGGGGGCGTGGACAGGGCGCGGCGTCAGGGTGCGGCGTCAGGGCGCGGCGTCAGGGTGTGATCAGCACCTTGAGCGCGCTGCGGTCGTCCATCGCACGGTAGCCCTCGGGGACCTCGTCCAGAGGGACGGCCCGGTCGAAGACGGGCGACGGGTCGATCGCGCCGCTGAGCACGTCGGCGAGCAGCTCGGGTATGTACGCGCGGACCGGCGCGACGCCCCCGCGCAGGGTGAGGTTGCGGTCGAACATCACGCCGAGGTCGAGGCCGGTACCGCTGCCGTGCGGAACGCCGACGTAGCCGATGGCCCCGCCGTCGCGGGTGATGTTCACGGCCGTGCGCATCGACTGGACAAACCCTCCATCAAGACGCTTCAAGCGCCCTACACTTCCCAGCATGAGGACCCACCACGACGGCAAGCGCCTCCGCGTCATCATCTA
>NZ_JBSGQV010000073.1:0-11743 GCF_053606025.1 Streptomyces sp. NPDC055254
CGCGGGAGTGATCGTCTTCGGGAGGGCGAACTCGCCCTGGACAGCGGCGGGCCGACGGCCGTAACCACCCGAACGCCCGGAACCACCGGAACGGCCGGAGCCGCCCGAACGCCCCGCGGAGGAGCCGTATCCGGCGCCGGAGCCCGAGCCCGAGCCGTACCCGGAGCCCGAGCCGTACCCGGATCCGGAGCCCGAGCCGTACCCGGATCCGGAACGGCTGCCGTAGCCGGCGGAGCCGCCCGTGCGCGTGCGGGAATTGCGGTCGTTCGTGCGGGTGGTGCGGTTCATGCGGAACCTTCCTCGATGCGGCACGTATCGAGGAATTCCGGTCGGGAACCGACTGGGCATTCGCGAGAACGAGCCGAAGAAAAGATGGGCAGGCGCAGGCCGGGCCGAAAGGGCCGGCTGCTCTGCCGTGGAGAGGTGTGCGTCGCGGCGCGCGCCGCGGAGCCGTAGGACGGCGGGCGGTACGCGGTCGGCGCGGGGGCGGGGCGGCGCCAAGGACTCAAGCGGCCGCCCGGCCGGACAGGCGGGCCGGCGATGGAAGCCGTCACCCGCCGCTCACGCGCACGTCGGGACCGACGGGCGCGTGCGGGGGAAAAGCAACGAAGCTGGGGCCCGCACCCAAGGTGCGGGCCCCAGCTACGTGTACGCGTCAGCGTCAGGCGGGAACGATGTTCTCGGCCTGCGGGCCCTTCTGGCCCTGCGTGACGTCGAAGGTAACCTTCTGGCCTTCCTGAAGCTCACGGAAGCCGGAGGAGGCGATGTTCGAGTAGTGGGCGAACACGTCAGCGCCGCCACCCTCCTGCTCGATGAAGCCGAAGCCCTTTTCCGCGTTGAACCACTTCACGGTGCCAGATGCCATATGAATTCTCCTTTGGGGCTGTGCCCGGGATCGCACTGTGCGAACACCGGCGTCGCCGTAATGATTGCCCCGACCGGAAAATGCACCGGAAATAGCAAAGTGCGCCCGCCGAAGATTCGGTGAGAGCACTTGTAAGTTTTTGGGAACCACAACTGCAACTGAGATCCACAGTAGCACAGGGGAGCCCGGACGGCGTGGAGATCTTCGCGTCCGGGTCACCGGTCGGTGGAATCTCCCGGGGCTTCCCACGGAATTCTGCCCTTGCAGGCACAGATATCTGCGACCGGAAGTCATATAAACGGTGCCGAGCGCCTCAGGATGCGGAGCGCCGCCGGCGCATGTCCTCGTTCAGCCGCAGCGCCTCCTCCAGCTGGTCCTCCAGAACGACGATCCGGCAGGCCGCGTCCAGGGGCATGCCGCCGTCGACGAGCTCACGGGCACGGGCGGCGATGCGCAACTGGTAGCGGGAGTAACGCCGGTGGCCCCCGGCCGAGCGGAGCGGGGTGATCAGACGGGCCTCGCCGACCGCGCGGAGGAACGCGGGTGTCGTGCCGAGCATTTCGGCCGCCCGGCCCATGGTGTAGGCGGGGTAGTCGTCGTCGTCGAACCTGTCGGCGAGCGGGGACTTCTCAGGGGTCACGGGGAGACGCTAACCCTGATGGGAGACCATGTCTACTCCGGCCATGACAGATATTCTCCTCGATTTGGGTTCGAACTTCCTCCTCGGTCACGGCGCGTTGTCACCCCGATGTACTCCTTTCGGCCCCAAGCGCGGCCGGAACCATTCCGCCGGTCACAATTCCCGACGGAATAGGGCGCCGAATCCGGGGCGCGCCGCCCCCTAGGCGCTCACGCGCACGAGCGCGAGCGTGATGTTGTCGGGTCCCCCGGCCTGGATGGCGGCCTTCCACAGCTCGTACGCCGCCCGGCCGTCTTCGTACTCCCGCAGCAGGGCGTCGATCACCTCGTCGGGCACGGGGTCGGTCAGCCCGTCGCTGCACACGAGGTAGCGGTCCTCCCCCCTCAGCGGCCGGGCGGACAGGTGGGGGGTGACGGCCTTGTACGAGCGGCTGCCGCCGAGGGTCTGCGTGACGGCCGACGTGGTGCGCCGGCCGGGCTCCGGCAGCGGGCTGTCGTCCACGCTGACCTGGCGGAGCCCGTCCTCGGGCACGTGGAACACCTTGCTGTCGCCCACGTTGAACGCCACCAGCGAGTTCGCGCGGACGAGGGCGCCCGCGATCGTGGTCCCCATGCCGGCCAGCTCGGGACGGCCGGCGGAGGCCGAGTACACCGCCTCGTTGCAGCGGTCCAGCGCCTCCCCGAGCGCGTTCTCGCCGTCCACGGAGGGCCCGAGGGCGGAGAGCCGCCGCACCACCAGCTCGCTGGCCACCTCGCCGGCGGGGTGGCCGCCGAGCCCGTCGGCCACCGCGACGAGGAGCGGCCTGCCGAGGGGGAACAGGAGCGTCTGGGGGCTGAGCGTCACGGTGCCGCACAGGGTCCACGGTCCGATGACCAGGCTGTCCTCGTTGCGCTTGCGGACCAGCCCGATGTGGCTCAGGGCGGTCACCGCTATGTACGCCACCACGCCGTCCCGCCTCTCGCCAGGGGGTGCGCGCTCCGTGTCCTGCTCCCCATTGTCGCGCTGTCCGGCCCCGCCGCCCGGTGGCCCCCGGGTCCCGCGCCGGCGCCGCTACCCCTTCTCCGGCGCGGCGGGTGCGGCGGGAGCGGGTACGGCCGGTGCCGCCGGCTGGGCGGGCCACTCGGGCAGCAGCTCGGAGAGTACGAACGCGACCACGACCGCGATGATCACGACGGGGGTCATCGCGGAGCTGCCCAGCACCAGGACCACGAGCACCACGCTGCTCACCGGCAGCCGCAGCGCCGTGACCAGGGCGGCCGCCATGCCCGCCGCCATCGCCGGTACGACCCCCAGACCGGGCAGCGGCGCCAGCACGAGCCCCGCCGTGGCGCCGAGGCACAGCGCCGGGAACACCGGGCCGCCCCGCAGACTGGCGAGGCAGAGCGTGTAGGCCGCGCCCTTGAGCAGCACGACGGCGATCAGCGCGCCGATCCCCCAGGCCCCGGGACGGGCCGCCAGCCCGGCCAGCGTGTCCTGACCGGACAGGGCGACGTCCGCCGGGGACCGGCCGGTGATCAGGGCGTACAGCGCGCAGCACGTCGCGGCGCCGAGGGCGCACAGGACGGTCCGGTTGAAGGGCCTGCGCGCCACGTAGCCGGCGATCGCCCGGGCCGCCGAGAGGAAGGGGTGCAGGCAGAGGGCGACGGCCGCCGCGACCACCGGTGTCCAGCCCACGTCGGGGACGTCCAGGCGGGGGAAGGGCTGGTCGAACGGCAGGGAGAGACTGTCCGTGCCCAGCCCGGTCCAGCGGCCGAGACCGGTGAACACCAGGGAACCGATCCCGGTGGCGAGCAGGGCGGGGAGTACGACGGCGAACAGCCGCGGCCCACCCACCCCCACCACCTCGATGAGGAGCACCGCGGCGATCAGTGGGTTGCCGAAGACGGCCGAGATGGCGGCGGCCGATCCCGCCGCGCCCAGCAGGGCGGTGCTCTGCGGGGTCGCCGGTATCCGCGCGAGGTCGCGGAACAGGAGGGCCAGACCGCCGCCCAGGAAGATCAGCGGGCTCTCCGGGCCCAGGACGGCGCCGAGGGGCAGACAGATCAGGGCCGCGAGCAGGACTCCGGGCAGCGCGCTCGCCGACGAGCCCCCCAGGTGCACGCCGGCGGCGGGTACGTGGCCGCCCTTGCCGGGCATGTGCGTGACGATCAGGCCGACCAGGGCGCCGGCCACGAGCAGCAGGGGGAGCGGCCACCACCAGGGCGGGGTGTCCCGGCCGAGGGCTTCGGGGAGGTCCGTCCACAGCGCGTGCTCCAGTTGGTGGAGTGCGACGAGGAACCAGAAGGCGGCGAGGGACACCGGGATGCCGAGGAGCGCGGAGAGGCCGAGCGACCTGAGGTAGCCGGGGCTGCGGAGCATCCGCCGCAGGAGGTCCGGTTCCTGCTGCGGCGCCGCGCCGGCGGGCGGTTCGGACGGGGAGTGCGACTGCGCCATGGCTCACTTCCTTTCCGCTCCCTCGATGATCCGCCCGGGTGGCGCGCTCCGCCGCCGGAGCCGCCGGAGCCGCGGGAGCCGCCGGAGCCGCGGGAGCCGCCGGAGCCGCGGGAGCCGCCGGAGCCGCCGCGGCTCAGGGCTCGTCATCCGCGTCCGCGGGCGCCGCCCCCTGCCTGCGCAGCCCGACCTGTACCGCCCCGAAGAGGACCTTGGCGACCACTCCCACCACGATCAGGTTGGCGACCATCTGGCCGGTGGTCAGCGCGCGGGCGACCTCCGTGGAGGCCGCGATGTCCCCGAAGCCCACGGTCGCGAACACCGTCACCGTGAAGTACAGCGAATCGGTCCGGGTCAGCGGCTCCGAGAAGGACTCCGGGACGGTCGCGGAGAGCAGGAAGTACGTCGAGGCGAACAGCAGCAGGAACAGCGGCACGGCAGTGGCCAGGGCCTCCAGGGCGCGCAGCCGCGGGTACGGGGAGCGGGTGATGCGGGAGACCTGCCAGGCGACCAGCCCGCCGAACAGCACCAGGCCGAGCGCGAGGCACAGGACGGTCAGGACCCCGAAGCCGCTGTCCAGCGGCGCCAGGTAGAAGAGCGTGGTGAGCAGCCCGGCCGAGGCCGCCGAGCGCAGCGCGTGGCCGGCCGGCACCAGGAAGCGGCGGCGGCGCGGCGCCGCGTTGCGTGCCATGGCTACAGGAGACGGGCCCCGCTCCCGTTCCGCGACCCGGGCCCGTCCGTTCAGCGGGCGAGCCGGTGGAGCCCGCCGGCCGCAGCACGGGTCGTCGGCGCAGGGCGTCCAGACGAGGGGATACGTGTCGCTGCCCGTGCGCCCGACCCGCCGGAGACGTCCCGGACGACGGCACGCCGGTCCTCGGGGGCCCGTTCCAGGAGCCGGCCCAGCAGGTCCCGCATCCTGCTCGGCGCCATCGGCGAAGCGGCGGCCGCGAAGAGGAGGTCGTCGACGCCCGTGCGCACGTGCCGGTCCCAGTCGGGAACCGGGACCGTCACCCGCGGCCGGCCCGCCCCGTCGGCGAACCGGCCGATGTCCAGGTCCCGGCCGGTGAGGCGGGTCGGCAGGTCCTCCAGGCGGTCCGTGCACTCCACCGCCGTCGCCGGCGGTCGCCGTCGCCGTCGGCTACGTGGTGGCCCGCGAGCCCCTGCCCACGCGCCGGCTCGGCACTTTGACGGGGCCCGGGCGGGGACGGTACAGGGGGCCCGGCCGAAGAGGGCGCGGACTGAGGGGGGCCGGGGCCGCGGGTCCGTCAGGGCCCGGTGTGCCCCGTCCGGTCCGCGACGCCGTCGCCGGCGCGCCCGTCGCCCGCGCGTCCGTCGACTGCCGGCCCGTCGCCCGCCGGCCCGTCGCCCACGCGCCCGCCGGCCGCGAGCAGCGCGAGTACGGCGAGCACCGCGAGCAGGATCAGCACCAGCAGCAGCACGGTCAGCACCGTCGGGTGGTTCCACAGCGCGAACCCGAGCGCGAGGAGCACCACCGCCGCCGCGGTGAGCGCGCGTCGGTGGGCCTCCACCCAGGTGCCGGCCCGCCCGGCGCGGATGCCGTGGGCGGCGCCCCGCCGCGCGGCGGAAAGGGCCGCGCGGTCAGCCGTACCGCGCACGCCGCGCGGCAGCCGGCCGGCGCCGGACAGGTAGGCGCCGAGCGCCACCACGATGCCGAGGACCAGCGCGGTGCGGACGCTGACCCGCAGGAACCGCACCAGGGTGTCGAAGACTGCCGCCGCGGCCGCCGGGGACTGCACCTGGGCCGGGAGGTGGTCGAGGTAGTAGCGGCGGGCCACGGCCAGCCCGATGGCGAGCAGCAGGCAGGTGACGGCCGCGCAGAGCGCCGTGGTCACCAGGGCCCGGCGCCGCCGCCGGGCGAGCAGCAACCCGGCGGTCCCGAGGACCACCGTGAGGACGGGCAGCCAGTTGCCGACGACGTCGAGCAGCCGCACCGCACCCCGGATCTTGCCCAACTCTTCGGACTGGAACAGCACCATCTGCCGGTCGACCTCGGGGATCTTCGCGGCCGGCGCGATGCCGGCGTCCACGAGCTCTTCCTTGACCCGCTCCACGGCGGTGCCGACGTCGAGGGTGACGGTGCCGCCGTCGACCCCGACCGCGCCGCGGCCCCGGCCGGTCAGCGCGTGCACCACGGCGGTGTGGGCGGCGCGGTTGGCGCCCGTCCAGACGGCCTCGAACCGGTCGCTCTCGACGAAGCGGGTCGCGACCGCGGAGACCGCCCGGTCGGCGGCGGAGTCCAGCTGGGGGCCCAGCGACTTGACCGCCGTACCGACGCGCGGCGGCAACCCCTGGGCTTCGAGCCATGCCGCCAGGTCCGCCGTGACCCGGGCGCCGTCGACCCGTACGTCGGCCGCCTCCGTGATGCGGTGTACGGCGGCCTCCTCGATCGCCGGGTCGGAGGCGAGCGGGGAGACCGTGGACACGTACCGGTCGGTGTCCAGCACGATGTCGTGCACCCAGACCGTGATCAGGGAGAGCGGCACGAGGAGGCAGGTGAGCGTGATCAGCACCGCTGACACGGCGCTGCGCACGACACGCCCGGCCCGCCCCGGGTCGGGGGCGGGGGGCGGCTCGGACGACGGACTCATGGTGCTCCCGAGGTGGGCTGCGCAAAGGGGCCACTCCCGGACATTCCATACGCGCCACCGCCGGGCCGCACGTCCGGTTGCGCTACCCGGGTGCGCCGCCGCCCCGGCGGCTACGGCACGCGGGTGAACGAGCGGCGGTAGGAGCGCGGTGGAACGCCCCGTCGGCGTACGAACTGGGCGCGCAGGACGGCCGCGCTCCCGTACCCGACCAGCCGCGCGACCTCCTCGACCGGCAGATCGGTGGTCTCCAGGAGCTCCTCGGCGCGACTGAGCCGCAGGCCGAGCAACCAGGCGTGCGGGGTGGTGCCGGTGGCGGCGCCGAACCGGCGGGCGAAGGAGCGCCTGCTCATCAGGGCCCGGCGGGCCAACTCCGCCACGGGCAGCGGTTCGTGGAGGTTCTCGCGGGCCCAGGCGAGAACGTCGGCGAGCCGTTCGTCGTGGCAGTCCTCGGGGACCGGGGTGGTCAGGTACTGGGCCTGGCCGCCGTCGCGGTGGGAGGGCAGCACCAGGTCGCGCGCGATGGCGTTCGCCGCGGCCGCGCCGTACTCCCGGCGCAGCAGGTGCAGGCACAGGTCGAAGCCGGCGGCGGCGCCCGCGCCGGTGATGACGCTGCCCTCGTCGATGTAGAGGGCGTCGGGCTCGACGGTGACGGCCGGGTGGCGGGCGGCCAGCAGCGCGGCGAACCGCCAGTGGGTGGTGGCCCGGCGGCCGTCCAGCAGTCCGGCCGCGGCGAGCGCGAAGGCGCCGACGCAATGGCCCGCGACGAGCGCGCCGCGCTGGTGCGCGGCGGTCAGGGCGTCGAGCACGGCGGGTCCCGGCGGCGTACGGAAGTCCGCCCAGGGCAGGGCGATCACCAGATCGGCTGCGGCCAGCCGGTCCAGGCCGTGTCCGACCACGAGCGGGAACCCGACATCGGTGCGGACCTCTCCCGGCCGGTCGGTGCACAGCGCGAAGTCGAAGCCGGGCAGGTCCTGGCCCCGGCCGGCGAACACCTCGGAGACGATGCCGGCGCCGAGCATGCCCACCCCGGGCGGGGCGTAGGCGGCGACGGTCACGAACGGCGACGGCAGCGGCATGGGGGGAGTCTGGCACGATTCCCGCGATCGGTGGCAGAACGGCCACTCGTCGCATTCCCGCCCCGGGGCCAGAGTTGGGGGCATGACAGACGCCCCGCTCGGCCGCAGCGCCGAGTACACGATCCTGACCACCGGGTACACCCTCTCCACCGGTCCCGGTGTCGCCGCCACCGTCTCGTACGTCTTCGACGGGGAGCACCACGTGATCGTGGACCCGGGCATGGTGGCCGGCCGCGACCGGATCCTCGGTCCGCTCGCCGAACTGGGGCTCGGTCCCGAGGACATCACCGACGTGGTGCTCAGCCACCACCACCCGGACAACACCATGAACGTCGGCCTGTTCCACCGGGCCCGGGTCCACGACCACAAGGCGGTCTACCGGGACGACCAGTGGACCGACCGGGACGCCGAGGGCCACGAACTCACCCCGTCCCTCCGCCTGATCCGGACCCCCGGACACAGCCCGGAGGACATCACCCTGCTGGCCGGCACCGGTGCCGGCGTCGTGGCCTTCGTGGGCGACCTGTGGTGGCGGCCCGACGGTCCCGTGGCGGACCCGGTGGCACCGGACCACGACGTCCTGCGCGGCTCGCGGCTCCGGGTCCTGGCCGCCGCGGACGTGATCGTGCCCGGCCACGGCCCCGCCTTCCCGGCCGACGCCGGCGCACCCCACTGACCGGCGCGCCGCGCCCGGGTCGGCCACCGGGCACCGCACTAGGAGTGTTGTTCGGGCAGGTCGAGGCCGGTGTAGATCTGGTTCAGGACGGTGGGCAGCATGGCCTGGGCCGTGGTGCGGCCGTCGGGCGACAGGGTGAGGTTCGTCCAGATCACGAGCGTGACGTCGCTGTCCGGGTCGTGGCCGATGAAGGAGTTGAAGCCCGGGAGTTCACCGCCGTGGTAGTACATCGCCGCGTTCGGGCCGAAGCGCTGGTAGGCGATGCCGTAGCCGTACTTCTGCCCGTCGGGCGCGGCGGGGTCCTCGGCCCGCGGGCTGCGCAGCCACTGCTGCTGGAACGCGGGGTTGAGGACCTTGCCCGTCACCAGGGACCGGATCCAGCGGGCCAGGTCGTCCGCGGTGGAGACGGCGGCCCCGGCGGCGAAGGCGTAGGACGGGTTCTGCTCGGTGTAGTCGACCGGCCGGAGCTTTCCCGAGCGCGCCTCGGCCTCCAGGTCGGCGGGGTAGGGCTGGTCTACCAGTGCGTACGCCGATCCGCCGTACATGTAGCCGTGCGAGAACGGGGCGGGCAGCGACCGGTCGGCGGCGGCCGGCAGGGACGTCCCCGCCAGGCCCAGCGGCTCGTACAGCCGCTCACGGAACTGCTGGGCCAGGGGGCGGCCGGCCACCTTCTCGGCGACCAGGCCCAGCAGTACGTAGTTGGTGTTGCTGTACTCGTAGGACGCGTCGGGCGCGAAGTTCGGCGGGCGTCGGAACGCGATGTCCAGCATCTCGCGCGGGGTCCGCGCCTTCCCCGGCTCGGCGTCCATGCTCGCCGCCAGTTCGGGGGCGTTGGTGTAGTTGTAGAGCCCGCTGCGCATCGTGAGGAGCTGCGCGACGGTGATGCGGTCGCCGTTCGGCACCCCGGGGACGTGGTCGGACACCGGGTCGTCGAGGCGGAGCCTGCCGTCCTGGACGAGCAGGGTGATCAGCGCCGCGGTCATGGTCTTGGTGTTGGACGCGATCCTGAAGTGGTCGGCCGTGGTGGGCGGTCGGGACGCGCCGAGCTCGGTCGTGCCGACGACCGTCCGGAAGGTCCCCTGCGGGGTGCGGAGCAGGACCACGGCGCCGGGGACCATGAGCTCCTTGGCCGCACGCTCGACGGCGGACCGCAACGCGGCGGGGTCGATGGGCTTGAGCCCCGGCGGTACGGGCGCGGAGGCGCCGGCCGTCGCGGCGGGTGCGGGCGCGGCCTCCGATGCGGCCGCCGGGCCCGGGGGAAGGACGCAACCCGCGATCAGCAGCGCCGCGCACGCCGCCAGCACGGGCCTGCGGTGGGAACCGGACCGGACCTTGCTCATACCGAGTCACACCCCTCGCTCGTACGCGGCGGCCCGGCACCGCGGCCACGTACCCGGTCAGGGTGACGTGGCGGGACCGGAGCGCTCAGATCGGAGCAATCCACCCATTTTACCCGCGCGTGTTTCCCCCGCGCCCGGCGCGACGTCCCCGTGGCCCGCTCCCGCCGGCGGCGAGCCCCCACGGGACCCGTCGCGACGCCGGACGCGTCAGCCTGCGTCGTCGACGACGCCGGACGCGTCAGCCTGCGTCGTCGAAGAACCGCCGACGCGGGCGGGGTCCCTACCGGCCGACGGCGTCGAGCAGCAGCTTCGCCGCCACCGCCGCGCCGTCGGTGCGGATCGCGCCGGCCACGGCGCGCGCCCGCGCGCGGGTCTCGGGGGTCAGGGCCGCGGACAGCGCCGCCGACAGGGACTCGAAGGTCGGGACCGGACCGTCGTGTGCTGCTCCGATGCCCAGCTCGGCCACCCGCGCGGCCCAGTACGGCTGGTCCACGAACTGGGGTACGAGCACCTGGGGCGCGCCGGCCGCGGCGGCCGTCGTCGTGGTGCCCGCGCCGCCGTGGTGGACCACGGCCGCGACCTGGCCGAACAGCGCCTGGTGGCTGACGTCACCGACGGCGAAGCAGTCGTCCGAGTCGTCGATCAGGCCCAGACCGGCCCAGCCGCTGGAGACGAGGACGCGGCGGCCCTGCGCGCGGACCGTCTCGACGGCCACTCCCGCGACGTCCACCGCGGCGCGCATCGGCATGCTGCCGAAGCCCACGTACACCGGCGGGTCACCGGCCTCCAGGAACGCCACCAGATCGGCGGGCAGCGGGCGTTCGTCCGGCAGGATCCACGCGCCGGTCTGTACGAGTTCCAGGTCCGTCAGCTCCTGCCACGGGCCCAGGACCGGGTCGGCCGCCAGCCACGGCCGGTCGGCGAAGACGTGATCGCGGACGTTGTCCACCGGTGGCAGGCCGATCGCCGCGCGGTGGGTGTTGAGCGGCTCCGCGTACAGCGCGTTCACCCGCTGGGCGTCCAGGTCCCACAGGGCCCGGTGGTCGCTCACCCCGGGCGGGTTCGGCAGGCCGGGCCGCGGCTGCGGCGGGTAGTGCGGCGACGGGATCTCGAACGGATGGAAGCACGCGTACACGTAGGGGATGCCGAGGCTCTCGGCCACCGACCGCGCGCCGGCCGGCATCAGGCCGGCGGCCACCAGCACGTCGCACCCCTCGGCCGCCGCGGCGATGGCGTCGAAATGCGCGGCGACCAGCTCGGCCGCGAACCCGGCCGCGAACCCGGGCGAGGGCGGCGCCCCCGTCACCAGCGCGCGCACCGGCCGCCCGAACGGCACCACTTCCGCGCCGACCCCGGCGAGCATCCGGGCGAACTCAGCGTCCGGCGGTGCGCACACCCGTACCTCCGCGCCGAGCTTGCGCACCTGCGCCGCGCAGGCCGCGAGCGGTGCGATGTCGCCGCGCGATCCGTAACCCATCAACAGCACACGCAATGTCTTGGCTCCCGCTCTTGCGCTTCTTGGACGTGGCCGGACGTGGAGGGGCTCGGACCGGCTCAGATCGGCGATTGTGCGGCACGACGGGGGTCTTGCCGCAAGCCCCCCGGTGCGCTATATCTTGATCATGGAAAGAGTGGATGCTCCCCTTTCCACTTCTCGAACTCGATTGCTTGGCGCGCCAGTTGGCCTATGATCGGCTCGTCACCATCGTCGGCCCCGGCGGCGCGGGCAAGACCCGACTCGCCCTCGAAGCGGCCACCCGGGACCGCGCCCACGCGCGCGGCCGGTCTGGTTCGTGCCGCACGCCGGTGTGAGCGCACCGGGCCGGCCGGCCGACGCGGTCCTCGGCGCCGTCAGCTCCACCGACGGCCGCCTCTACGACGCCGGCCAGGGGAGCGGGCCACCCCGGTCGAGCGCATGGCCGGGCTCGTCGGCGGCGGCGACGCGGGCCCGTCGATCCCGACGGGCACCCCGGCCTCAGGCCGAGGGCGACGCGGCGGGCGACTCGGCCGCGCGGCGGTACTCGGCGTTGATGCGCTGGGCTTCCTCCAGCTGGTCCTCCAGGATGACGATGCGGCAGGCGGCCTCGATGGGGGTGCCCTGGTCGAC
>NZ_JBSGQV010000074.1:0-10117 GCF_053606025.1 Streptomyces sp. NPDC055254
GCGGACAACGCTTCCCACTCCAGATCCGACAGCTCATGACGACGCACCATGCAACACATGATCCCCCATCAGAACGCTTTGAAGACACTGCCTAGTGCCCGAGCTGCCGACCGCCTTACGGAAGGCGGTGGGGCCTCGTTGGCGCGGTCCATCGACAACGCGCATTTGGCGAGGTCGAGGCGGTGCACGGTCTCGACCAGGCGCGCGGCGAGCTCGTTGCCGACCGCGCGCATCTGCAGCCCCGCGCCCCGCCCGATGCCGCCGGGTGTGGTCTGTGAGCCTCACAGACCTCACAGGCTGACGTGACAGCCAGGTGCGTATCTGCCCGGAGTGTGACCGGGCGGGACTGCCTAGCCCGCAGCCCTGTTGCTCCGGGCGTCAGCCGCCTGTCCGGTCGGCCGCGCGGGCTCCGCTCTGCTCTTCCCGGTGGCTGGTCCGGATATCCAGTCCCAGCTCCGCCAAGGCGTCAATGACGACCCTGGCAGGATCTCCGAAAGGCTTCAGGTCGAACCACTCCCCCCGCACCCGGTAGTCCGCGAACCGCTCGTGCAGCGCGCCTTCGTAGTCGCCCTCCACGTCCAGGAGCGGCAGGAGCCTGGCGTGGTGGCTGGTCTGGAGCTGGGACATCCGGGACTTGAGGGTGCCCGTGGTCCGCCCGATCTTCGTCTGCGGGGAGTCCTCCCCGCAGACGAGGTACGTCCGCACAGTCCGGCGGACCGGACCCAGGGGTGCCGGCACCGCCAGCTCGTCGGGGCCCGGGAGCGCCTCGTCGTCCTCCACGCTTATGGCCGCCGAGCAGGTCCGGGCGATGACCGGGATGAGGCTCGGGCAGGCCCTGGAGGGCGTCGAGGTGAAGATCACCCGCAAGCGCCCGGGGCCGGCCGGTGATCCAGCGGATCCTGCAGCTGGCCCCTCAGGGCGCGGCGAGCCGCCCTGGGATCCTCACGGCGGGGGTGGGGAACAGGTGGTGTACGGCGGTTCAGCGCGAGGAGACGGGTCTGATCAGTTCCGCGCCCGGCCCGGAGTACCGGCCCAGGCGCTTGCGCGCGGCCTCGGCGGTGGTCAACAGGCGCTCGCCGAGAGTGGTGTGGTTCTCCACGAGACCGGGTTCGGCCCACGGGCGGTCCGGGCGGATCCGCAGCGGGCTGTCCACCGGTAAGTTCCCTGCGGGCGGACCGGCCGCCGCGAGGACGAGCTGGCTCGGGCCATGGACCAGGACGGCGGAGACGAGCACCGCGTCCTTCTGGGATACGCCGGTGGCCCGCAGATGCGCGGTGACGGACAGCAGAGCGGCCGGGCGGCGCGTCCACAGGGGCGGCAGGAGCACGGCCAGCGCGTGGTGCGGCTGCCTGACGGCCTCCTCGGGGCCGACCCCGCCCGCCGCCCCGGCATCCACGTCGGCGGCTGACTACCGCAGCTGCACGCAGCCACCTCCAAGGAAGCCGCGGCTGGGGAGACCGAAAGGCATGCCAGACCATGACCTCCACTCCGGACCGCCGCATGCGGCTCAGGATCATCGTCCTCACCCTCGGCGCGACCGCCATGATCACAGCAGGACTGGCCACCGAATGGTGGTGGCTGCTCGGCTTCGGCGTGTGGACAGCGCTTTCGCGATCTTGTCCCAGTCCTGGCGGCCCGCATAGCGGAACGAGGCCCGCAGCAGGTGAACGACGTCATCGTCCCGGGCCCGCAGGACCTCGACTTCGTAGGCGGTGGTGTCGAAACGCAGCTCGGGCGGGGCGGGGCGGTCCGGCCGCCCCGCGCCAGCCGCCCCAGACGACCTCGTCGCCGTCGCGGCGGATCGTCACATAGACCACCGAGTAGTACGTGAACATCGTCGGATACACCCAGCCATGGGCGAACTTGCGCGCCTTCCACCACCACGACAACTCCGGCGGTCCGCTCTCCCGGCTGTGACGTCCCATGGACCCCACGCCTCCTTCAGACCACCTGGACGGGCCAGGCGCCCCGGGCACCGGTTCTTCGGACCCGACCCGCGCCGAGCCCGAAGCGTTCGACCTCCCGGAAGGAACGGGAGCGAACCGCCAAGGCATAGTCCCGGTGGCCTACTTGTGGTCTGTACAGAGGTGGGCACTCAAGGCCACACATGCCCACTCTTCCCAGGCGTCGGGGGACCAGCCCCGGTCGCGGACAAAGATCAGGTATAGCTCCGGACTGAGCAGCCCATACAGCAGGTCGGCGGCGCGGGCGGTATCGACGTCGGGGCGGGCGTCGGGCTTGGAGGTCAATGCCTTCGCTGCGGCGTGCTGGACGGTATAGCGCGGGTCAGGGCCGACGGGCCACTGCGCGGCGATCTCCGGGTCCGTGGCCGCCGCAGCCGCGATCAGCGGCATGATCGGGGCGACCCGGCCGAGGATGTCGCGTACGCCCCGCACGTGGATGCGCAGTTGCCCGGCTGCAGTGGGTTCGGCGCACGCCGCGCGGAACCAGTCTCGGTCCATCGTGGCGACCGGCTCGGCGTCGCCCGCGATCGACGTGTCGACGACGTCCTTGAACAGCGCGCGCTTGTTGTGGAACACGAAGTACACGGTCTGGACTGCCACGCCCGCGCGATCCGCAACCTCCTGAAGGCTTGTCGCACCGTACCCCTGCGCGACGAACAGCTCCCGCGCCGCCGCAACGATCTTCTCGCGGGTACGCCGCGAGCGCTCAACCCTCTTGTCGGGGCGCTTGACGTTCTGTCCGTCGGATCCCTTGACCACATCCATGCCGAGAGTCTATCTCTAGAGTCAGACATTAGAGATGGACTCTAGTTTCTTGGAGGGGTAGCGATGAGTGAGACTCGGACTGCTGCAGAGCTCGACCAAGAGGCTTCTGTGCGCGGCGTGTTGGAGGACTTCTACCGAGACGGTAAGCCGCCGTGGGACAGCGGTGTCACGCCGCCCGAGCTCGTGGCCCTGGTAGAGGGGCCCGGCGACGCGTTGATGGCGGGCCAGGTGCTCGAACTCGGCTGTGGCACCGGGACCAACGCGGTGTACCTGGCCCAACACGGCTGGCAGGTGACCGCCGTCGACCTGATCGACCGCGCGGTCCGGCAGGCGAGGGAGAAGGCCGCCGCGGCCGGAGCGGACGTCACAGTGCTGTGCGCGGACGCCACCCGACTCGACGAGGTGGGTGTGCCCGGGCCGTACGACCTGTTCTTCGACCTGAGCTGCTACTGCGGGATTCCACCGCACCGCCGCGACGCCTACACCGCCGGCGTCACCAAGCGTGCCGCCCCCGGTGCACGATTGCTGATGTTCGGCTACGGGCCCGGGGCGTTTGACGACTCGTGGTCCGGCGTCACTGCGGACGAACTCAACACCAGGTTCGCTGGGTGGCAGCTGGCCGACGTGACGCCGGGCACAAACCCGGTCCCGACTTTCTGGTTCACACTGCGCCGCGCCGCCGCATGAGTTGGGGCTGTAAAAGAAGCAGTGTGACTCCGATCATGGCGGATTGCACCTGTGACCAGCGGGAACATAGCAACACCGTCCGAGGCGGGGGCCGCGTCGGCGGGCATAGATGTTCGGTTCCTAAACGAGATCGTGGCCATGTCGTCTGGTGTCAGGCCGCGGCGATGCGGGTGAGGGCGGCTTGGAGCCGGCGGATCGCGCCTTCTCCTGCCGTGTACTGCTGGAGGGCCGACGGGACGGCGCCGAGGGTGGGGCCGTCTTCGGCGGGCATGGCGCGCCAGTGCAGGATTGGCGTGAGGACGGTGACAGCTGCCCCGAGGAACCAGGCCAGGCATCCGTGGACGTGGGCGATGGCAACAGCAGCGAATGCTTCCCCGCAAGTGTTCCAATGGTCAACTCCTGGGAGGGCCTGCCGGGACTGCCGGGGGGGCCACGGCGGCGTGCAGGTCGGCGGCGGCCTTTGCCGCGACGGTACGGTCAGCGGGTGTCACGGCCCACGCCTGATCCCGAATCAGCCGTTCGGCCTCCTCCACCAGTCCTTCGATATCCGACCACCATATGTCCGCGCCCGTCACGCACGCAGTCGTGAGCGCACTCACCGACTGGCGGGCTGCCGGTGCGCTCACCGGCGCCAATAGCCGGGGAGCGCACTTGCCCGTGTAGTCATGCCGTAGTGGTTGCCGCCACGTCGTCCCAGGCCAGCGAGGCGATACGCCATCCTGCCGGAGTTCGAAGGAACTGGGTGGTCTTGTGGCCGGAGCCCTGGAACGACTCACCTTGGTGGATGCCGGACTTGCGGTATCGGCTGAACCGATGCGCTACCGATCCGAAGATCTCGGTTTTTTCGGAGACCTCCCATTCGGAAAATTCCGTCAGCGTTCCGTCTCTGAGCATCTTCTGGCGGGGCTCGATGAAGGCGTCGAGGTCGTAGATCACGGGCTCGCCCCCGACGTTCGAGATGATCCTGCCCCGCGGGATGAAGACGTCGCGGATGACGTCGAGATCAGGGCGTCTGCCGCGGGTGTTGGTAAACGCGCCGGCGAACACTGCCATCAGCCGATCGAGCTCGGCCTTGACGCCGGCGCCGGGCGCTTCGGACGCCTCACCGGGGCAGGGCCATTCCTCGGATAGGACTGACCAGACTTCGCTGTCGTGCCGCACACCCCGGTGGGGAGAGCGCCGCCGCAGCACTCCTTCACGGGTCATGCCCAACCGGTGTGCGACATCGAGGCTGCGGGTATTGCCCGCCGCGACCCACCATTCGACGCGGCTCATCCCGCGTGTACGGAAGGCCCAGTCGATCAACGCCCGGCAAGCGCGGGTGACCAGACCCCGCCCCTCCGCCGCCCGTTCCAGCCAGCAGCCGATCTCGCAGACCCCGGAGGCACTGTCGAAGCGGGTGAACATCACCCCGCCGACCAGTGTGCTGTCGAGCCAGATCCCGTAGATCCGGCCGGTGTCCAGGGCCGCACGGTCGGCATAGCGCTGGAGGGTGGCCGTAGCTGAGTCACGGTCGGTGCTCAACGACGCCCAGGGTATCCACGGATCCACGGTGTCCCGTGCGCGGTCCATATGAGCGAGGAACTCCTGAGCCTGCCAAGGCTCGAGGGAGCGGAGTTGGGCCCGGTCGCCGAGCGGCATGGTGAACATGGAAGCCTCACTCTCGGGTGCGTAACAAGCGTTCGGTACGTAAGCTAGCAGCATGCCACCCGCACCCGGAGATCGAGAAGCCCGCCGCCAGGACGTTTCCGAGGCGGTCTGGCGCGTCATGGCCGACAAGGGATTCGGTGGCCTGACCCTGCGTGCGGTCGCCGCCACCATGGACGTCTCGACCGGAATGCTCATGCACTACTTCCCGACGAAACGAGCCCTGATCCAACATGCCTTGGACCTGCTGGAGCACCGCACCGCACAGAGGCCCCGCCGCGCACGTCCCGGACCCGGCCTCGCCACCGTACGCGCCGCCCTCCTGGACATTCTGCCGCTGACCTCGGACGACACTGGCCGAAACCGCATCTGGGTCAGTTCCTGGGACCTCTCCCTCGCCGACGATGAACTGGCCAGGCAACAGGCCGACCGATACACCCGCCTCCGCTCGGCCATCAGCCCCCACTTCGAGGTCGCGCGCGACCTCGGCCAGCTGCCCGCAGACGCCGATCCGGAACAACTGTCGGCAGGCGCCGTCGCCTTCGCACATGGCCTCGTCGTGCAGGCCCTCTTCGACCCCGGCCGATTCCCTAAAGACGTACAGATCGCCATGCTCGACGACTTCCTCACTGCGATCGCACGGCTACGGGTCGACAGCGACGGCAGCCGAGCCGCCCCGGACGTCTTTGAACGGCCCTGACGTGGGACGGTCAGTTGATCGGATGTGTCTGTCCGGTTGGTGATCACCGAGCCTTTGCCAACTTGAATTCGCTGGTGAAATGCCGCCGGAGCCGCCCCTACCAACTTGCGGTCCAGCGCAGTCGATGAAGATGGAACCCATGACAGAGGACCGAAGCGAGATCGTTCTGACCAAGCAGGACCTTCGTGAGATCGCCGCGTTCGCTGCGGCCTGTGCTGAGGCGGCGCTTGAGGTGTTCGAGGCCGATCAGCCGGACGACTCGCGGCCTCGAGACGCTATCTGTGCCGCGCGGGAGTTCGCTCGGGGCGGCGAACGCGGGAAGTCTCTGCGCGACACAGCATCCGCCGCCCTCAAAGCGGCCAAGGACGCGGACACTGCCGCTGCCCGAGAGGCAGCGTGGGCTGCGATGTCTGCGGCCGGCGCCGCCTACCTGCATCCGTTGGCCAAGGCCACCCAGGTCAAGCACATCCTCGGAGCCGGCGCCTACGCGGCCAGAGCAGCCGAACTCGTCGCCGGCGAGGACCGGAGCGTTGGTGCCGAAAGCATCGAGCAGACGGCGCGTCGTGCGACACCAGTCGTCATTGACGTGCTCAAACGCTTCCCGGCGGCGCCGCGTGGCGGCGGACGGGTTGGCGAGTTGATCCGCATGCTGGACGCTGACCTTCGTTCACTCACCATCGCTGAGTGACTTTCAGCGCACGGCGCCCTGATCAGCTCCCGTGATGTGGGTACCCGCCTGCGGCTTCACCACCGCGATACACCCCTGGGGCGGCGTGACGGCTGGCGCCGCGAAGTCGGTCTACCGGCCCGCCGCCACCCCGCTCCCGTCGGCTGGCGGCGGCGTCTGGCGTTGGCCGAGCGCGACCGCACCTGTCGCGGGTCAGTCGATGGGGCAGGATCAACGACCGGAACATGATCATTTTGCGACCTGGAGGCACTCAGGGAGATTTCGGCTCATAGGAACGGCGGCCATGGCCATCGCTGGCACCGTTCTGGCTATCACCCCCGCGCACGCGGTGGACGAGATCTCCACGGCAGAACCATCCCGGTGGCAGACTCATACGCGCAGGGTGCATTCGACTACTGCCAGACCGTGGACGACTACGCCGGTGCCTGGTCGAGGACTCGAAGTCTGACGGCCTGAGGGTCGTCGTCAAGTGGGAAACCAACTACGGACGCAGCGGCGAGTGCCACCAGACGGGAGGCGGGGGCTCCGTCGGCTTCTGCAACTACGACATGCGCGAGGACGGGAAAATCCGCTTCTACGTGATGCGGCGTGACGGCGCCAACGGCAACAACCTCAACCCGTCGCCCTGGACCTCTTGGGTGAACATCGGCTGACCGTCGGGTCAGGCCGCGGGGCCGCCGTGCTCCTGGCGGTTGGCTTTGTCGCCGAGATCCAGCAGCGATTGTTGGTCAGCGCCGAGAACGGTCTGCGGTCGACAGAACCGATGTTGCCGAGTTTCGGGTTCTGGCACAGATCTTGGGGAGTGGTCGCGGAGAGTCATTGCGGTGTTCGAGGACGGCCCTCGTCCAGTTGAGGCGTCTACTCGGCGAATCCCGTTGCTTGGCTGGCGCGGCCCGTCGTTCATCCGTCCGAATGTTCGCGGTGCAGGTGCTCAGAGCGGGACTGGAGGATGTCCAGGGCCTCGTGGATCGAGCAACCGAGGTGGTCTCGGAACAGCTTGATGGCCTTGATGGTCATGCCGCTGAGGATCTCCTTGTCTGCGAAGGAGAGCGGGCCGGCCGTCCAGGGGGCGGACGCGGGGTCTCCGCCTGGCCAGTCGACGTCGGTCAGGGTGGCGAGCAGGCGGCCGTCCGCGAGCGCCACGGCCACGTCCATGCCGCGGGCCGCCTTCTCCGTGAAGGCAACGGGTGCAGTGTGGTCCAGGAGGAAGACGAAGTGCTGGGCTATTCGTTGCCGCCACTCATCGAGCTCGCCGTCGCCGTCCAGGCGCAGGTTGGAGTTCCAGGCTGCCTGGGCGAGAACCGATACGAACACCCCGAGGAAGTCCGAGTTCAGCAGGTCGTCCGCGTGCTCGATCAGAATCGCGAGGTCCTGGTTCCCGTGGCCGGGACCGTGCCAGTCGTGGAGGCAGTCCACGAGTGCGTCCCAGTTGTGGCCGAAGTAGCCGAGGAACGACAGCTCCCGGGCGAAGGTGCGGAAGACGGACGCTGGATCCGTCATCTCCCGGCCGTCCAGCCGCAGGACCAGACCGTTTCGCTGCACGAGCGCGGCCGTTTCCGACGCCAGCCATGGGTCGGCCGGGGAGGTGAACACGACCCATGGAGAGCGGTGTTCCGTCAGAGTGGGCTTGGTCATCATGGGGGAGATCCTTGCACGGCATCTGCTCGGAGCCCGAGTGATTAAGGGAGGGAAGATCGTGCTCAACGAGTGCCGTCCGCCCAGGTCAGGAGGCTGCCGATGACCATCTTCAATGCGAACGGACAGCGGAAGGGTTGAGCTTCGGCGCCGTCCTTGTATTGCGGGGCTACTGCAGCAGGATCATCTTCCGCAGCAGGTGGAAGCCAGCTCGTCCGTAGAGCTGCCTCTTGATCTTCTTGATGCGGTTGACGGCGCCCTCGATGCTGCCGGAGCTCCAGTGGAGGGTGAGTCCGGCTGTCACGGCATCGAGATCTCGGAGCAGGTGCACTGCGAAGCCGGTGAGGCCGGGCAGTTGGCTTGCGTCGACTGCGCCGATCCAGGCAGGGAGCCTGGCACCGAGGCGGTCGGTGAGTATTTCGCCGAAGTCGCGGACATGTCCGGCGACCGTGTCTAGTTCGGGACAGCGTGCCAGGACATCCTTCAGACCGGCGCGGTCGTCCTCGCTCAGCGCGGTGGGGTGTCGGGTGAGCCAGCCGGTCACCTGCCGCACCGTCGGAGTCCGGGGCGGCGCGCCGGCCGGAGCCCCTCGGAGGGTGGCGATGTGGCTGCGGACCATCTGGTAGGTGACGGGCGCGTTGTCGGCAACGAGTTCACTGTGGAGGCGGGTGACGCTGGTGCATCCTGCGGCGAATCGTCGCTCCAGGTAGGGCTTGTAGGGGTCCAGCCTGCTGGGCCGGGGCCGGTTGTCGCGGATGGTGTCCTGCCAACGTGCGGCGTTCGCGTATCTGAGCACGGTGTTGAGGCCCCAGCCCAGGTGCCGGGCGATCGCTCGGCGCGAGTGACCTTGAGCAAGGAGCTCGTGGACCAAGGCGTGCGCGGCCTTCTTTCGCTCAGCCCGCCGGCCGATGGGCGCCGGGTCGTCCGGCGGTCGGCCGGATGTCAGTCGGGTGGCCTCCGGCAACATGCCGCCGGGCGAAGGATCGCGCAGGCAGTCGCGGTGGGCGGCAACGCAGGTTTCCACGGCTCGGCCGAGGCCCTGCCACAGGTGGAACCGGTCGGCGACCTGCAGAGCGTCTGGGGCACCGCGTCGTGCTCCCTCGGCGTATGCGCCGGCCCGGTCCCGGCAGATGATCTCCACGCCGGGGTGGCGGATCAGCCAGGCGGCCAGCGGCCCGGCCTCGCGGGTCGGGAGCACGTCGCCCACGCGATGGTCTTCGACGCTGGTCAAGACGGTGGAGTAGGTCTGGCCGCGGCGGATCGCGAAGTCGTCCACGCCCAGCACGCGCGGGGTACCGAACTGGGGATCGGGCAATGCCATGACCCTCCGTAGCAAGGTCATCCGGCCGGCTCCGAAGCCCAGCTGGGCCGCCAGCCGGGCGCCGGCCCGCCCGGCCAGTGCGAGCCCCACTTGCTCCAGGGCGTGGTTGAGCCGCGTGGTGAACCGTGCGTGCGGGGCAGCCAGCTGCGAGAACGGCTCGGCGAACGTCCGGCGCGGGCAGTCCGCCGACCCGCAGATGAAGCGCCGGACCGTCAGCAGGATCACAAAGCCCTGCTCAGCGAGCGGAAGGTCCTTCAGCCTGCGCTGGTAGCGGTCGTGGACTCGGTCCGAGAAACGGCCGCAGTCCGGACATGCAGAGCCGGCCGCGCGGCCTCTCGCCGCCACCTCGACCGTGCCGAACGCGGCTGTGACCGCCTCAACATCCACATCGTCGATTCCGTCGAACACCAGCGAGTCCCAGAACGGTGCATCGGTCTGCATGACCAGCACCATCACCGGCCACAACCGGCTGCAGCAGCGGGCGGCAGGGACCTGAGGGAGCGTCAAATCTGATCGCTGGACGACAAGGCGTACGCGGTCTCGCGCGAACCCGTCTCCTCGCAATCGAACAACGGGGTAACGCTCCGCGACGACTCCCCAAGATCTGTGCCAGAACCGAGTTTCGGAAGCACTTTGGTACTTGCACTTGACCACCTCGCGCGCTACGGGACTCGGTTCAGGTGGTGGGCGTGGGCCACGTACCGAGCGCG
>NZ_JBSGQV010000075.1:0-7463 GCF_053606025.1 Streptomyces sp. NPDC055254
CTCCCGGCCCCAAGCGGCCGGCCCCGCCACACCAGGGTGGCGGGCCCGGCCGCCGTCGCCGCGGAACCGGGTCGGTGCCGCGGGCCCGGACTCAGCCGCAGCAGTCGGGCTCCAGCCCGGCCGGGAGCGAAGTCCCGCCGAACACCTCGGTGGTGGCTTCGTCCCCGCCCAGTGCCGCGACGGCGAGCAGCAGCGAGCCGGCGGTCCACGTCGTCTGCTCCACCGGCCAGACCGCCTGGTCCTGGAACACGTACCCCGTCCAGTACATGCCGTTCTCGGCGCGCAGGTGGGTGATCGACCGCAGGATCTCCAGCGCCCGGTCCGACTCCCCGGTCGCCCACAGCGCGAGCGCCAGCTCGCAGGACTCCCCGCCCGTCACCCACGGGTTCGGCAGGACGCAGCGCACGCCCAGGTCCGGGACCACGAACTCGTCCCAGCGCTCCTCGATGCGGGCCCTGGCCTCGGCCCCGGTCAGGGCCCCGCCGAGCACCGGGTAGTACCAGTCCATCGAGTAATGGTTCTTGTCGAGGAACCGCTCCGGGTGGCGGCGGATGGCGTGCCCGAGCGCGCCCGCGGCGAGCTCCCAGTCGGGCTGCGGCTCCTCGCGGTGCTCGGCGACGGCCAGCGCGCAGCGCAGTGCCTGGTGGATGGATGAGGAGCCGGTCAGCAGGGCGTCCGTGACGGGCGTGCCGTCGGACTCCCGCTTCCAGCCGATCTCGCCGCCCGGCTGCTGGAGCGCGAGCACGTACTCCACGGCCGCGTACACGGCGGGCCACATCCGGTCGAGGAAGGCGTCGTCGCCCGTCGACAGGTAGTGGTGCCAGACACCGACGGCTATGTACGCGGTGAAGTTGGTCTCCCGGCTCGCGTCCTGCGGCTCGGCGGTGTCCACGCCGTCCGGCCGGTCGGCGTAGGCCGCGTACCAGGAGCCGTCCCGGTTCTGGTGCCGGGCCAGCCACGCGTACGCCCGCTCGGCGGCCTCGTGTTCGCCGGCCGCGTCCAGCGCCATCGCGGCCTCGGTGTGGTCCCACGGGTCGAGGTGGTGGCCGCGGAACCACGGGATGGCCCCGTCCTCGCGCTGGGCCGCCAGGATGCCGGCCACGGTGAGGGCGGCCTCCTCGGCCGTCAGCACGCCGTCCAGGACGAGGTGTTCGGGAGCGGTGCGCCCGGGGGAGCTCACTGGGTCGCGCCGACGGGGAGGTGCGGCTTGGTCGCGTAGGCCACGAAGCTCTTTCCGATGACCGGGTTCAGGGCCTGCTCCGCGAGGCGCGTCGCCAGCGGCTTCTTCATGATGTCCCAGACCAGCAGCTTGTGGTACGCCTTGACGGGCAGCGCCTTGTCGTTGTCGACGCCGAAGGCGCACTTGAGCCACCAGTACGGGGAGTGCAGGCCGTGCGCGTGGTGCGTGCCGTACGGCTTGAGGCCGGCGGCCTCCATCTTGCCGAGGAGTTCGTCCGCCTTGTAGATGCGGATGTGGCCGCCCTCGACCTCGTGGTAGGCGTCGCTGAGCGCCCAGCAGATCTTCTCCGGGCCGTAGCGCGGCACGGTGATCGCGATGCGCCCGCCGGGCTTGAGCACGCGCACCATCTCGGCGAGGACGCCCTTGTCGTCGGGGATGTGCTCCATCACCTCGGAGATGATCACGACGTCGAAGGACTCGTCGGGGAAGGGCAGTGCGAGGGCGTCGCCCTCCATGGCGGTGGCGGTGGCCCCGGCCGGGGCCTCACCGGCCTCCTTCATCGCGGCGAACCACTTGGCGACCTCGCGGATCTCCTCGCCGTTGCGGTCTACGGCGACCACCTGGGCGCCGCGCCGGTAGCACTCGAAGGCGTGCCGGCCTGCGCCGCAGCCCAGATCGAGTACGCGGTCGCCTGCGGCGAGCGGGAACCGGGAGAAATCGACGGTCAGCACGGGGTCCTGCCTTCGCGGTCGCGGGGTGGTGAGGGGGGAACGGGGTCGGGATACGAGCGGGAGACGGGGACGGGTTCGGGGGCTGCCACCGCGGGGGCGGCGGGTCACCGGGTCCGGCAGGTCCCGCCCGTCACCGCGTACGTCGGCTGCGGGCGGCCCGCTCGACGGCGGCGCGGTAGTGCGCGGCGGTGCCCTCGGCGGCTCTGGACCAGGTGAAGCGGTCCAGGACCCGTGCGCGTCCGGCGGCTCCGAGGCGAGCGCGCAGCTCCGGGTCGCCCAGCATCCGGCCCAGCGCGGCGGCCAGCGCGCCCGCGTCGCCCGGGGGCACCGCGAGGCAGGTCTCGCCGTCGGGGCCGGCGACCTCGGGGATGGCACCGCCGGTGGTGGCGACGAGCGGGGTGCCGGTGGCCATGGCCTCGGCCGCGGGGAGCGAGAAGCCCTCGTAGAGGGAGGGCACGCAGGCGACCTCGGCGCTGCGGACCAGGTCCACGAGCTCGGCGTCGGTGATGCCCTTGACGAACCGGACGGCGTCCTGGAGCCCGTACGCCTCGATGGCGCGGGCGACCGGGCCTTCCTCGGCGCGCTTGCCGACGACGACGAGGTGGGCGTCCGGGCGCTCGGTCCGCAGCTTCGCGAGCGCCTCCACCAGGTGGACGAGTCCCTTGAGCGGGACGTCGGCGCTGGAGGTGGTGACGATGCGGCCCGGGACCTCGGCCACCGAGGCGTCGGGGGACCACAGCGCGGTGTCGGCGCCGATGTGCACGACGTGGATGCGCTCGTCGCGGACGCCCAGGTGCTGGGCGATCTCCTGCTTGGAGGAGCCGGAGACGGTGAGCACGGACGGCAGCCTGCGGGCGACGCGGCCCTGCATGCGGGTGAAGCCGTACCAGCGGCGCACGGACACGCGCTTGGCACGGGTCGTCGCGGCGGCGAGGTCCAACTGCCGGTCGACGGTGATGGGGTGGTGGATGGTCGTGACCAGCGGTGCGCCGAGGTCGGCCAGCAGGCCGTAGCCGAGCGTCTGGTTGTCGTGGATGACGTCGAACTCCCCGGCGCGCGCGGCCAGATGGCGGCGGGCGCGCAGCGAGAAGGTCAGCGGCTCGGGGAATCCACCGGTCCACATCGTGCCGACTTCGAGGGCGTCGATCCAGTCCCGGTACTCGTCGCGCTTGGGCGTGCGGAAGGGATCCGGGTGCCGGTAGAGGTCCAGGCTGGGCAGCTCGGTGAGCGAGGCGCCCGTGTCGAGGACCGGGTACGGCTGCGCGCCGATGACCTCGACGGAGTGTCCGAGGCGCACGAGCTCGCGCGACAGGTGCCGGACGTAGACGCCCTGGCCGCCGCAGAACGGGTTCCCCTTATAGGTGAGCAGTGCGATACGCAGCGGGCGGTCGCCGTCCGTGGCGGAACCCGCGAAAGGGCTCGTCATCATGGCCTCAGCGGTCACTCACGGCCCCCTTCTCCCTGCACTTTCGCCGGAGCGTAACCGCTCGCATAATGTAGAACAAGTTTCAGACTTGATCCGTCGATGACCATTGAATCTACCGGCCGGAAACTACACCGTAAGAGGCGGAGCAGGTGATTCGCGCCACGGCTCGGGCGCCTGCCATGCTGGCCCCCGATGATCGGGAACCAGCCCGGAACCTGACCGGAACCTGACCGGAACCTGACCGGCTCCGGACCGGTTCCGGACCGGTTCCGGACCGGTTCCGGACCGGCTCCGGACCGAAACCAGCTCCCGACCGGAGACCGTCCCACCCCGCACGGGACCGCACGGGACCGCAACGACACGGAACGCCACGGAACGCCATGGAACGGGATACATGACAGCGGAAGCGAAGGCCGTCACCACACCGGCGTCCCCTCCCCTGACGGAGCGCCAGGAGGCGCGTCGGCGCCGGATCCTGCACGCCAGCGCGCAGCTGGCCAGCCGGGGCGGGTTCGACGCCGTCCAGATGCGCGAGGTGGCGGAGTCGTCCAGCGTGGCGCTGGGCACCCTCTACCGCTACTTCCCGTCCAAGGTGCACCTGCTGGTCGCCACCATGCAGGACCAGCTCCAGCACATGCACACCACGCTCCGCAAGCGCCCGCCGGCCGGTGACGACCCGGCGGCGCGGGTCGCCGAGACCCTGATGCGCGCCTTCCGCGCCCTCCAGCGGGAGCCGCACCTGGCGGACGCCATGGTGCGCGCCCTGACCTTCGCGGACCGCAGTGTGAGTCCCGAGGTGGACACCGTGTCCCGGCTGACCACGGCGATCATCCTGGACGCGATGGGGCTGGACGCCCCGCCGACGGCGGAACAGCTCTCGGCGGTCCGGGTCATCGAGCACACGTGGCACTCGGCCCTGATCACCTGGCTGTCGGGCCGCGCCTCGATCGCACAGGTCAAGATCGACATCGAGACGGTCTGCCGCCTGATCGACCTGACGGCCCCGGAAAAGGCCTGATTGCGCCGGGGGCGGCGGGGCAGGGCCGGCACGGCGCAGCGCGGGCCGGGCCGGCGCGGCGTAGCGCGGGCGGGGCCGTTCCGCCCTGCTGCCACCGCCCCGCCGCCCCGTACTCCGCGCCCTACTCCTCCGGCGGGAACACCGCTTCTCCCGTCGCCGCCAGGGTGATCATGATGGCTTCCACCGGGCAGCCCTCCGCCGCCGTCAGGACCGGTTCGTTCGCGTCCGTCTCAGGCGTGCGCGGGTGGGACTGGCGGGCCGTGTCGAGGGCGAAGCCCTCCGGGGCGTGGTTCACGCACATGCCCGAGCCGATGCACACCCCTCGGTCCACCTCGACCTGCCAGCGGTCGCCCATCAGGCGCCCGCCTCGTACCCGGCCGGCAGGTGGATCATCTTGTGCTCCAGGTACTCGCCCAGGCCCTCCGGCCCGAACTCCCGCCCCAGGCCGCTGTTCTTGTAGCCGCCGAAGGGGCCGAGCATGTCGAGGCTGAAGGTGTTCACGTTGAAGGTTCCGGTGCGCACCCCCCGGGCGAACTCGATGCCGTGCTCGACATCGCCGGTCCAGACGCTGCCGCTGAGGCCGAACTCGGAGTCGTTGGCGATCCGGGCCGCCTCCGCCTCGTCCCCGTACGGGATCAGGCACACCACCGGGCCGAAGATCTCCTCGCGGGCGATCCGCATCGAGTTGTCGACGTCGCCGAAGAGGGTGGGCTCGACGTACCAGCCGCGTTCCCGGCCCGCCGGGCGGCCGCCGCCCGCCAGGACCTTGGCGCCCTCCTCCTGACCGATGCGGATGTAGTCGAGCGAGCGCTGCTGCTGGCGCCGCGCGACGAGCGGCCCGAGCTGGGTCGCCGGGTCCAGCGGGTCGCCGACCACCAGGGCGCCCGCCGCCGCGGCGAGGGCTTCGGCGACCTCCTCGTACCGGCTGCGCGGCGCGAGTACGCGGGTCTGGGCCACGCACGCCTGCCCGTTGTTCATCCAGGCGGCCGGCACGATCCCGGCGATGGTGGTCGCGAGGTCCGCGTCGGGCAGGACGACGGCGGCCGACTTGCCGCCGAGTTCGAGGGTGACCCGGGTGAGGTTGCGCGCGGCGACCTCCATCACCCGCCTGCCCGCGGCCACGGAGCCGGTGAAGGAGACCTTGTCGATCCCGGGGTGGCCGACCAGGTACTCGCTGACCTCGCGGTCGGCGGGCAGGATGGACAGCACCCCCTCCGGCAGCCCGGCCTCGCGCGCGATGTCCGCGAGGATGCAGGAGTCCAGCGGGGCCTCGGGGGACGGCTTGAGGATCACCGTCGAGCCGGAGAGCAGTGCGGGCGCGAGTTTGGCCGCCGCGGCGAACTGCGGGACGTTCCACGGGATGACGGCGGCGACGACCCCGACCGGCTCCCGGCGCACCAGGATCGGCCCGAGGACGCCCTGGCGGTGCTCCTCGTACGGGTAGGCGCGGGCGACGGTGATCGCGGCGTCGTAGACCATCATCGGGCCGAGCGCCTGGGCGAGGATGCTCCAGGAGTAGGGGGATCCGTTCTGGGAGCTGATCGAGCGGGCGATCTCCTCGTGCCGGACGGCTATCGCGTCCTTGATCCGGGAGACGACCGCGATCCGCTCCTCCAGGCCCATCCGGGGCCAGGGCCCCTCGTCGAACGCCTTGCGCGCCACTTCGACGGCCCGGTCCACATCGGCCTTCGAGGCGTGCGGGACGGAGCCGATGACCTGCTCGGTGTGGGGGGAGACGACCTGGATCGTCTCGGTGCCCAGCGGATCCGTCCACTCCCCGCCGATGAACAGTTGTCCGTGTTCCACGAGCTCGGTCATGGCTGCTGCCTCCTGCGGCTTGGCGTTCCAGAACTGATACCAGTTCTAGTTAGAGGAGTCCACGGCCGGGACGGAACGGCCGGGAAGATCCAACGGCTGGCCGGAGAGGCGCGATGATGGTCGACTTGGGCTACTACTGAAACAAGTTCTCGTCAGCGGACAGGGGAGCCTCATGCCAGAGGGAACGTCACACGTGACACCGCAGGTCGCCGACCACGGCGGAGGCGTATGGGGCATCAAGGTCCCCATCCCCGACAACCCGCTCGGGCACACCCTCGTCCACGTCCTCGACACCGACCGGGGCCCGGTCCTCGTCGACACCGGCTGGGACGACCCCGCGTCGTGGCAGACCCTCGTCGCCGGCCTCGCCGTGCTCGGCATCGCGATCGCCGATGTCCACGGTGTGGTCATCACCCACCACCACCCCGACCACCACGGCCTGTCCGGGCAGGTCCGCGACGCCTCCGGCGCGTGGATCGCCATGCACGCCGCCGACACCGAGGTCGTCGTACGGACCCGCTCCGCCGAACCCGGCGTCTGGTTCGACTACATGAGCGAGAAGCTGGCCGCCGCCGGAGCCCCCGAGGAGCACATCGCCCCGCTGCGCGCCGCCCGCGCGAGCGGCCGCCTGCGGACCCTGCCCGGCCTGCGGGCAGCGGTCCCCGACCGGGAGATCGTCCCCGCCGAGCTGCTCCCCCTCGCCGGGCGGCGGCTGCGGGCGATCTGGACCCCCGGCCACACCCCCGGCCACGTCTGCCTGCACCTGGAGGAGGAGCACCCGGCGAACCTCCCCGGCAACGGCCGGCTCTTCTCCGGCGACCACCTGCTCCCCGGCATCTCCCCTCACATCGGCCTCTACGAGGACCCGCAGGACACCCGCGTCACCGACCCCCTCGGCGACTACCTCGACTCCCTCGAACGCATCGGCCGCCTGCGCCCGGCCGAGGTGCTCCCCGCGCACCAGCACGCCTTCACCGACGCACCCGCCCGCGTACGGGAGCTGCTGGAGCACCACGAGGAACGGCTGACCGGCCTGTGGGAGCTGCTGGCCGCACCGCTGACCCCCTGGGAGCTGGCGGAGCGGATGGAGTGGAACCGGCCCTGGGAGCAGATCCCGTACGGGTCGCGCAACATCGCGGTCTCGGAAGCGGAAGCGCACCTGCGCCGGCTGGTGAAGCAGGGCCGCGCGGAAGCGGTCCCGGGCAGCGACCCGGTGTCCTACCGCGCGCGGTGACCGCCCCGCCGGCGTCGACCGCGGCGGCGGCGGGGAGGGCGCGGCGGCGCCCGGCC
>NZ_JBSGQV010000076.1:0-7460 GCF_053606025.1 Streptomyces sp. NPDC055254
TCGCTTTCCAGGTTTCCGCTTTCGCGTTTCCCTTTCCGGCGAGTCCGACTCTATCAGAACTTTTCCACCGGATTTCCCGGCTTCGGATTCCTGAACGAATCGAGTGCACCCCACAGCGAATGTGAATCCTTGGGGGTGGGGCTGCCGAACCTGACCGGTTCGAGGCAACCGCTTGACTCTACAACTGCGGCTGGGGGGTGTCAAAACGGCGCCTGCAGGGCCCAGGGGGTCACCGTCCCGGACGGCTGGTCGTGGTGGACGTTCTCCCGAGAATCGAGGCCACCGGGCGTCGAACGGCCGGCGGTGGCCGGAGGCCGAAGGCCCGGCGTCACCCGCGGACCCGAGCGTCAGGCCACGTCGTGTGGGCCCCGGCCTCCCGGACGGACGGCGGTTGTCCGTACTCCTCTATCCGCGATCCGTTCGCGGCCCGGCACCACCGGCCGCGGGAACGTGAGGTTTCGTGTGGAGGATCTCGCGGGCCTGCTCCGCGGCACGGGTGATGCTCTCGCTGACGAAGTCGACGAAGCGGGCGATGTTCTCCAGGCGGTCGGCGGCCGGGGTGTCGGAACCGAGCACGGAGACACCCTGCCGCGCGATCTCGACGAGGTGGGCGGCGGCGCGGGCGCTGGCCATCATCGACTGGTACCAGACGTCTTCGTCGACGACATAGCGCTCGCGGCGTCGTTCGTCGCGTTCCCGGCGAACGAGGCCCTGGTCCCCCAGGAACGTGATCGCTTTGGAGATGGACGCCGGGCTGACCTGGAGGCGCTGGACGAGTTCGGCCGCGGTGAGGCTGCCGGAATCGGTAGTGGTGAGACAGGTCAGCACCCGGGCCATCATCTTGGGCATCCCCGAAGCCATGAGGACGGTGGTGAACGTTTCCTCGTACTCGCGCACCGCCTCGGCGTCACGTCCGTGGGCCGGCGGCGGCACATCCGGCCCCTCCGACGCGGGCTGCCTGCGCCGCTGGGTACGCCGTTCCGTGGCGCGGTGGGCCAGGTCGGCACGGTAGGCGGTGGGACCGCCGTTGCGCATGACCTCACGCGTGACCGTCGAGGTCGGACGATCGAGGCGCCTGGCGATCTCGGCGTAGGCGAGTCCGTCGGCCAGCCCCAGCGCGATCTGCTGGCGTTCCTGCTGGGTGAGCCTGCCTCCGGGCATCCCGTTCTCCTTCGTCGCATCGCGCTGATGGCGCCAGCATAGCGATAATTCGCAATCCATTGCAACGCAAGGAGATTCCGGTGTTGCATTGAGCAGTTGATTGTTGCAACAGTCTCTCGGCTATGGCCTGCGTTGACAGCCGTTATCGGCAATGAAAGTACTCCCCAGCACGCGAATGCAACGTAGCGTTTCAAGTATCAGAAACATCGACTAGTGCAGGCCGGATCACCATGCAGACGTTCGACACCCCAGCGCCGGTCTCCGTCGTCCTCGACACCCCACGGCATCCGGACCCCTCGGGACGAAACCTGGGCAGCGCGCCCGAACGGTCAGCTGCTCGTCCCGGCCGGGTCCGTGTTCGCCTTGCTCTCTCCCCTCCGCAGGTCGGGAGGCTCTTCGTGATGTGGCCGTGGCGATCGGTGCCGTGGGACGGCCGGGCGAGGGGACGACCGAAGGACCCGCGTGATTGTCACAAGTGACATCGGCGCTTTCCTCGGCCTGGACCTCGGCAAGGGCGAACATCACGCCACCGCCGTCACCCCGGCCGGGAAGAAGGCCTTCGCAAGCGGCTGCCCGACAACGAACCGAGCTCCGCGAGGTGTTCGGCAAGCTGAAGGCAAAGCACGGAATCGTTCTGATGGTCGTCGACCGGCCCGCCTCCATCGCCGCCCTGCCGCTGGCGGTGGCCCGGGACATGGGCTGCCCGGTCGCCTACCTGCCCGGACTGACGATGCGGCGGATCGCCGACCTCTACCCAGGTGAGGTCAAGACCGACTGCCCGCGATGCCTTCCTCAACACCGACGCGGCCCACGTCATGCCTCACACCCTCCGCTCGGTCGACCTCGAAGACGAGACCATCGCCGAACTGAAGATGATCGACCAATCCGACGACGACCTGGCCGGGCATCCCAAGGTGCCACCCGGATCAGCAACCGCCTGCGCGGCCTGCCCACCCAGATCCACCCGCACCTGGAACGAGTCCTCGGCCCCCGCATCCAGCACCCGGCCGTCCTGATGCTCCTGGAAGGGTTCGGGTCCCCGGCCCAGATCCGCGGAACCGGACCCCGACGGCTGATCACGTTCATACGGCCGAAGGCCTCGCGGATGGCCGAGCGACTGGTCGAGGACATCTTCACCGCACTGGACGAACAGACCGCCGTCGTCCCAGGCACGGACGCGGCCGCTCTGATCGTCCCGAGCCTGGCCACCTCGCTGACCGCCGTCCTCGACCAGCGCGAACTCCTCACCACGAGCATCGAGGAACTGCTGGAGGCCCACCCTCTTTCCAAGGTCCTGCCGTCCATGCCAGGCATCGGCGTCAGGACCGGAGCCCGCACCCTCATCGACGTCGGCGACGGCACCTCGTTCCCGTCCGCCGCCCTCCTCTGCCTCGCCTGACGACGCGTCGACGTCCTCTTCGCGATGCTCCGTGACGGCACCTCCTACGAACCACGTCCAGCAACCGCACGAGAGGCACGAGGCCTGACCAGCGCCTACCGGTTCTGCCCGGCGCCGGGCACGCGAACGGCCACGTCATAATTGCCGATCAGTCGGCAAGACCACACGGGGGCTCATTCCCTTCGCGTTCTGCTGCTCCGGAGCGGCTCCGGCTTCCAGCAGTACCTGGAGCGTCGCCGGATCGGCTCGGTAGTTGAACACCGCGTTGAACAGGACGGTGTTGCCGTTGTTGTCACCGACGTCTACGGACGCACCCGCCGCCAGGAGGATCCCCGCGGCCGGCGCAGCCTGGGACTGCGCGACAAAACGGGCGGCCCTGGCGGATGGGGCGGATCCGGGCCACCGTGTCCCCTTGGTCGAGCGGATGACCTGGGGGGTGGTGTCGCTGGAACCGTGGTGTGCCGTCGGAGACGCTGATGAGAGACCCGGCCACCGCCCGGTCCGGCGCAAGGCCGGGCAGTTCGCGGGCGGCAGGTCTGCATAACGTGGATGCGCGAGCACGGTGCCATTGCCGAGGCCGGCAGGAGCAACCCCCTGGGACGGCTGCGATGTTAGACACCGATGGCGTGGGCGTCTTTCTCAGGATGGACGTCGGCAAGTCCGCCCATCATGGCCACGGGCTGACCCCGGAGGGCAAGAAGTCTTCGACAAGCCGATGCCCAACAGCGAACCGAAACTGCAGGCCGTCTTCGACACGCTCAATGCCAAGTTCGGCACCGTGCTGGTGATCGTGGACCAGCCCGCCTCGATCGGTGCCCTGCCGCTGACCGTCGCCCGGTCGCCTACCTGCCTGGACTTGCCATGCGGCGGATCGCCGATCTTTATCCGGGCGAGGCGAAAACGGACGCGAAGGACGCCGCGGTCATCGCGGACGCCGCCCGCACCGTGCCGCACATCCTGCGTTCGCTGGAGCTGACCGACGAGATCACCGCCGAGCTCACGGTGCTGACCGGCTTCGACCAGGACCTCGCCGCCGAGGCCACCCGCACCAGCAACCGGATACGCGGCCTGCTCACGGCAGTTCCACCCCAGCTTCGAGCGCGTGCTCGGCCCACGACTGGACCACCCCGCCGTCACCTGGCTCCTAGGCCGCGTGTGGAAAGTGGATCTCGAGCGATGAATGATCACGGTTCATGGGGCGGGGAGATCTCACGGACGAGCAGTGGGCGGTGCTGGAGCGGTTGTTACCGAAGGGGACGAAGGCGGGGTGGCCGCCCGTCTGGCCTCGGCGGCAGCTGATCGACGGCATACGGTTCCGTGTCCGTACCGGTGTGCCGTGGCGGGACGTGCCTGTCGAGTACGGGCCGTCGGGCCGGGTCTACGACCTGTTCCGCCGGTGGCAACGGGACGGCACCTGGCACCCCGCTGGACCAAGGCAACCCCGACATCGTGCTGGGTGTCGACACGCACAAGGACGTCCACGTTGCCGCCGTGGTCACGAGTGCCGGCGCCTTCGTCGAGAGCCGGAGCTTTCCGACGACCGCCGAGGGCTACGAACAGTTACTGGACTGGGCCCGGACACTGGGGCCGCCTCAGCGAAGCCGGGGTGGAGTGCACGGGCTCAGACGGCGCCGCACTCAGCCGGTATCTGCATGGTCAGGGCATCATCGTCTTCGAGGTGAACCAGCCCGACAAGGCCACCCGCCGACGCCGTGGCAAGAGCGACATCGTCGATGCCGAGGCTGCAGCCCGCGCGGTGATCACCGGCGGGGCGACAGCGACCGCGAAGGCCGGCGACGGGCCCGTGGAGATACTCAGGCTGTTCAAGATGGCCAAGGCCTCGGCGATCAAGTCCCGGGCTCAAGCGATCAACCAGCTCAAGGCCGTTCTCGTGGCCACCGACCCCGAGCTCCGCGAGTCTCTGGCCGGTCTGAGCAACCCCAAACTGATACGCGCTTGCGCAGGGCTCGACAGCTCGGCCTCCGGAACGGCAGGCGCCGCCGCCCACACGCTCAAACTGCTGGCCCGGCGAATTCAGCACCTCACCGAGGAGGTCGAAGAGCTCACCACGCGGATCAAAGCCGTCATCACGCAGCACAATCCGCAGCTCCTGGCCTGTTACGGCGTCGGCCCCGACACCGCCGCGACCCTTCGGATTGCAGCGGGTGACAACCCCGACGCAGCGAGGCCTCGTTCGCAGCTCTCTGCGGCGTCAGCCCAGTCGAAGCCTCCTCCGGGAAAACTCAGCGTCGGCGCCTCAATCGGGGCGGAAACCGGCAGGCCAACTCCGCCCTCTACACCATCGTGCTGGCTCGTCTCCGATGGGACACCCGCACCCGCGGCTACCTCGACAGGCGCGTCTCCGAAGGCAAGACCCGCCACGAAGCACTCCGCTGCCTCAAACGCTACGTCGCACGCGAGATCCACCAGCTCATCACCCGCACCACCACCCACGTCCTGGCGGCTTCACATCCATAGGGCTTCACATCCATAGGGGCATCAAGCTCGCGGTCCGCTTTGAAGCCACTGTCCTCATCGCGCCCATCAACGAGTGGCTCTGACCAGCACGCTGCTACAGCTCATAGTCCTGGGCCAGCTCCTCCCAACGAATGCTGCGAAGCGCGAGATCAGCATCCTCACCCGCCGGTACCTCCGGTGCTGGCTGGAACCAGGCGACGACGAGGGTGGAACCGTCCATTGCCGGGTCGAGCGCCGTGGAGCCGAAGACACCGACGCAAGCCACGGAAGGCAGCACCTCAACGGGACCGAAGGCGCCGGCGGTCTCGTCCGGGCACTCGCGCGAGGGCGAAACGAGATGGACCGGCATGGAGGGAAATGCGTGCTCGGCCTGCCGCTGGAGCCAGCTGACCTTCCGGTCGTTGATGCGCTTGCAAGGGTAGCCCTCCAGCATCCCCCCGTAGGTCGAAGACATCCGTAGCTCGGTGAGCCGGATCGAACGACCCGACGAGAGGACTATGTGACCCAGTGACATGCCGACACCCTATGCACGCGGTTCACTTCCGATACACGCCCTAGAGCGCCACGGATCTCCCAACGCTCTGCGGAAAGCCGGCGCCGCGGGCTCGTCGAGCTGATCCGGCCCAAGGCTCCACGGATGGCACGGAGGCTGCTCGATGACGTCTTCGACGCTCTCAACGAGCAGACCGTCGTCGTTTCCGGCGCGGGCACCCTCGACATCGTGATCCCGTCGCTGGCCGCATCGCAGCGGTCCACGACCAATGCAGAGCACTCGAAACCCAGATCAGCACCCTGCTGGAAGCCCACCCTCTTCACCCGGTCCTGACCTCGATGCCCGGAGTCGGAGTCAGGACCGCCACCGTCCTGCTGGTCACCGTCGGCGACGAAAGCGGCTTCCCCGGTGCCACCCACCTCGCCTCATGCACCGGCCTCGCCCCACGACGACACGCCCTCTGCGGCGGAAACCGGCAGCTCAAACGCGCGATGTTCCTCTCCGCCTTCACCCGCATGAACGCCGACCCAGCCTCCCGCACCTACTACGACCGGCAAAGAACCTGCGGCAAGATCCACACCCAAGCACTCCTGCGACTCGCACGCCAACGCATCAGCGTCCTGTTCGCCATACTCCGCGACGGCACCTTCTACGAGCCCCGCACCCACCTCACCCTCGCTGCCTGACCACCCCAACCACACGCAATCCAGGCACCGCGTCCTTGACGAAGGACATAAAGACACCCCCCGTGGACAGGCCAGGCCGCGGGTTACGACCTGGCCGCCGACCCGCAAGCGACGCATGCCGCGGCTGACCCTTTTGCAGCGTGAACGGCCGGAGCATCTCTAACGGGCTGTCGCCGGTCTTCGCCGCGCCGGTGGCGCGTATCCGGCGGTGGCACTGCCACCGCCCGCCGCCCCGAAACGATTCAGCGCGACGGGGTCACAGGTCCCGTCGGGCACGGCCTCACTCCCGTCGCCTTAGCTCTCAGCGGCTGATCGTCCTGCCGGCGGCTCCTGGTCCAGGGTGGTCTTCAACCGCGAGCCGGAGTTGCCCGGTACGACCGCGCGGGCCGCTCCCCCAGTCCGTAGATCAGTGCTGTCCGGACCGGTAGAGGTCACGGAGGAGGGCGATCTCGGCGCCGTGGTGCAGGAGTTCCTGGTTGACCCACCACACGATGTCGACGAACGGCTCTTCGGCGTCGCTGCCGTGGGGGTACGTGCAGTGCCCGACCGTGTCGAGGGCGGCGTCGTCGACACCCAACAGCGCCTTCCGCCAGGCCTCGGCGCCCAACTCGAAGGCGGCGACCGCCGATTCGGCATCTCCGCTGACCACGTAGGTGTCGCGGGTCAGCAGGCGCCGGCCGGCCGTGTGCTCGGCTCGGAGCGTCATCATCTCGCTGAGGTGGCTCAGCCGCCAGGCGATGGTGGTGAACGGCGGCGGCCACGGGTGCGGATAGGGAGCGGCGTCCCGCCCCCAGTCACCCGCCCCGGCCAGGAGGGTCGCCCGCGCCCCCGGCCCGTCCGTGCGCCGGCGGACCGACCAGCAGTCAGGTACCGGCTCCCAGAAGTACTCGTGGTCCGTCATCGGGCCGACCGCGGTCTCCGATCCGTCACCGCTGTCCATGACGGGCCCGGCCAGACGGCCAGTGAGGCGCTCACGACCGAAATCGAACTGCTCCAGCAGCGGCACCAGCCGGGACGGGATCAAGGGGCTCTCCTCTTCGCACTTCCGGTCTCGTCTACGAGACCCGCCGGCTCGCCAGCCTGGCACGGCCCTGCCGACGCCGCACTCCCATTTTGCCCGGAGGCGGAAGCAAGGGTGGGCGATAAAGGCCCGGGAACGCAGAAAAGCCCCGCACCGAACCCTTGACGGGTTGGTGCGGGGCTTTCCCACAATGATTGTTCGGCGGCGTCCTACTCTCCCACA
>NZ_JBSGQV010000077.1:0-6717 GCF_053606025.1 Streptomyces sp. NPDC055254
CACCCGCTGGAACATGGCCCACAACTCATCCGGCACCAGCCGCTCAATGATCCCCACCATGAACGACAGCCTACCCAAACGACCAAATGAGATGACGTCTTACCGTCCACTCAGCCCGCCCCCATCCGCATATCTCACACCACACGGATACAGCCCCCCACCCACACCCATCAGGGGCTTCGCAAAGATTCACCCCGACGAGCCGAAGTCAGTAACCGGGCGTCACTCCAAGCGTTTCCCGAGACGGCCCGGAGACCCGCGCTGGAAAGCATCCTCAGCAGCGTCCAAATCCGTGCGGAGCGGTCGTACTCGTCGCCGCGCAACATCACCTCGAAAGGGCCTTGCCCAGGTCGGCGCCCACCTCATGGGGATTGACTCCCCGCCACGGCGGCGCTGGGCATCGCCCGCAGCATCACAGCAGTCACACGGGGCTACATGTCTATTCGCCGTAGCCATACGAAAACAGAGCTGAGTAGCAGCTACTCAGGTTGCGAAGAGCCGGATTCCCTAGTGTGGGCGTGGCATCGGATCACCGCCCGTGGTGACACACCAACCCATCACAAACCGCCGGAGACTCCATGGAATCCGTCACGACCGCTCTCAACGCCACTGCGGCCGTCGTCCTACTCCTGTCCTCGCTCGCCGCGATCGCGCAGCCCACGAAGACGGCCAAGGCGATGCATTTCCAGCTGCTGGGGAACCGCGGCAGGGCGGAGTTCCGCACCGCGGTCGGGGCGGTCTTCATTCCGCCGGCCGTCGTGGCGCTGGTCAGCTTCGAACCTCTGGGCTTCAGGATGATCGCCGCGATCTGGCTGGGCGCCGCGGCCATGCGTATCGTCGCGCTCGCCACGGACCGGCCCGAGGTCGACAAGGGCTACGTGGCGTTCTTCCTCTTCGAGGCTGTTATGGGGTGCTTCGCTCTGGTTTGATGCCGGGATCGGACCGAAGACAGCGGTATACGGGTCTGTCAAACGAACGGCCCTGTCTCACATTCGGTGGTGACGCTGAGTGGCGTAGGTCGTTGATGTCAGCGTGGAGAGTCTCAACGAGCTAGTAGCGACGGTGTTTTCGGGGATATCCCCGCTGGTCATCGAGGATGTGGTCGACGAGGGTGAGCGCGTGGTCGTGAGGGCACGGACTCCAGGAACGACCGCGGTCTGCCCGGTGTGCGGGGTGTTGTCGGGGCGGGTGCACGGCTATCACTGGCGGACGGTGGCCGACCTGCCGATCGACGGTCGGCGGGTCGTGGTCCGTGTCCGGGTACGGCGTCTGGTGTGTCCTACCCGCGGCTGCCGCCACACTTTTCGCGAGCAGCTGGCCGGGGTGCTCGGGCGATACCAGCGACGCACAACCCGCCTGACCAGGCAGGTTAAGGCCGTCGTCAAGGAGTTAGCGGGCCGTGCGGGATCGCGTCTGCTGGCGATACTCGCGATGGGCCTGTCGCGTCACACGGCCCTGCGCACCCTGCTGCGCATTCCGTTGCCCACCGGGCGGGTGCCCCGCGTGATCGGTGTCGACGATTTCGCCCTGCGCCGGCGGCACCGATACGCCACCGTGGTGATCGACGCGGAAACGCATGAGCGGATTGACGTGCTGCCCGACCGCACCGCCGACACGCTGGAAGCGTGGCTGCGCGAGCATCCGGGTGTCGAGGTCGTGTGCCGGGACGGCTCCGCGACCTACGCCGAGGCCATTCGCCGTGCCCTGCCCGACGCAGTGCAGGTCACGGACCGATGGCACTTGTGGCACAACCTAACCGCGCGCTGCTCACACTCGACAGCGCTCAGGCCGCCGAGGCCGCCCGCATCCTGCGGCGCCCGCCGCATCGTGCCCGTCCACTTCGACAGCTGGGCCCACTTCACCGAGGGCCGCGACGAGCTTGTCGCCGCCTTTGCCGCCGCAGGTCTCACCGACCGCGTCGACTTCGGCGTCCGCGGCTGAACCCACCTGCGTCATGCATTCGGTCCCTCCTGCGCTCGGGCGGGCGGCATACCGTACTGCCACGGGGTGAGCACGGCGATGTCGGGGTCCCATCGGGCACGCACGGCTGGAGCGGCAGTCAAGCGAGCCGCCCGCGAAAGCGGCCTGCGCTGTACTTGCCTACTACCCCATCGTCGCCCCAGTTGCGGGGAACCGCCCCCTGTGTCTCACGACGCCCGCTTCACATCAGCGTCGCCCCGCCCGCAGCGCATCCCGCCTGGCACAGAAGGCCCGCCCGCCTCTGATAGCCCTGGACGATGTGCCGCGGCTGCTACATGATGCTGGCGCCGCTCTCAAACTGACGGTCGAGCCAAGTACGGGCCCGCACAGTGGTCAGGCCGAGGGGCGGGCGTGGGATGCAACCTGCGCCCGTCCGGGCGCGCCGAGCGGGCCACCGTACTCCACCGTCACGTCGGCCGATCGCAGGGGCTGGACGACCGTCTCGACCCCGTCCAGGTGGGGGGTAGGCCGTCCTGTCGTCGGTGGAGAGCGGGCTGACGTTCTGGGTCCCGGTGGGCGGCGTGGCGCCCGGCACGGACAGCGGGTTCCGCGCGCTCAGTACGTGGGGCAGTTTCTCCAGGCTCGCCACCGCGGTGCCGATCGGGCCGCTGATATCGAAGAAGAGCGGCTTCGACGTGTCGTTCAGGACGATCTGGGCCCCGAATCCGCCAGCCGCGGGTTCGTGCACCTTCAGTACGTCGAGGCCGCCCTGCGACTGGGAGCGGGGCAGGGGGAAGTCGTCCGAGTACTCGGCGCTGGCGTGCTCGGCTGTGTGCTGTGTTGGCATGCGCGCTATCCCGATGGTTTGCCTCGGCCACCGTCCGTTGGCGCTCTAGGGCTCCCGAGAACTGGGACTGGACTCACGGTGAGCTGGCGCGGGTTGTCCGTGGGGCCGTGGCCGCGTGCCCACCGCGCTGTCCGGGCGTAGCGTGAGGAGCGGATGAGCTCCTGAAAGGGCCGGCATGCGTCGAGATCCACCGATCGCGGGTCACGGGCTCATCGGAGATCTGCGCACTGCCGTCCTGGTCACGTCCGGGATGCCCCTGATGAAGGCGCTGGTCATGCCTTGATGGCTAACGTCGAGCTGTATGCGGGGCGATCCGGCGAAACCGCCACGCGGCTCGATGCGGGCATCGGGGCGTGGGGACAGGGCATTTCGGCAGGACTGGTCTGCACCGTCGGCGGGGTCCATTCCCACAGGCGTGATGTTCGCTGCTGAGGGGGCCGTGAGCGGTGCGATCGCGGCGTCACCGGGGCGCCGTCAAGTCTCCAGCACCAATTGCAGCAGCTCGCGCAAGGATTCGCCCTGCTCCGTGTTGAGTCGGCCCAGCGGGGCGCTGGCGAAGGGCATGCGGGCGCGGAGGTCGGCGGCGACGGCGCGGCCGGCCGCGGTGGCGGCGACGAGCTTGACGCGGCGGTCGCTCGGGTCGGGATGCCTTTCGACCAGGGCGCGGCGTTCCAGGCGGTCGATGATCGCGGTGACGTTGGAGGGCTCCGCATGCAGGTGGTCCGCAATGCGGCGCATCGGGACCGGGTCCTCGCTGGCGAGCAGCGCCTTGGCCTGGAGCGGGGTCAGCTCGTGGGCGGCGGCGGCGGCTTCGGCCTCCAGTGCGTAGCGGCGGTTGAGGGCCGCGAAGAGGCCGACGACCTCCATGGTCGTCTCATCGGATGGCGTGGGCATGACTTCAGTCTACCGATGTGCTTGACAACGTGAACTATACCGCCGCATAGTTATAAAGCATATTAGTTATGGTTCGCAAGTAAAGGTCGAAAGATGAACACCAAGACCGTCCTGATCACCGGCACCTCCTCCGGCATCGGCCTCGCCACCGCCGTCGCCGCCGCACAAAGCGGCTGGCACGTCGTCGCCACCATGCGCGACACCACCAAGGCGGGCGCGCTACTGGCGGCGGCGGAGGCGGCCGGGGTGAACGTCGACGTCCGCGCGCTGGATGTGACCGACCCGGCATCTGTCACAGCCTGCCTGGCCGGCCTCGACCGTCTCGACGCATTGGTCAACAACGCCGGCGCCGGCCACCTTGGCACGCTCGAGCAGGAGAGCGTCGAGGATGTGCGCGCCGTCATGGAGGTCAACTTCTTCGGCGTCCTGCACGTCACCAAGGCAGCCATTCCCATGCTGCGGGCGAGCAAGGGCCGTGTGGTGACCGTGACCAGCGTCGGCGGCGTGGTCGCCCAGCCGTTCAACGAGGCGTACTGCGCGGCCAAGTTCGCGGTCGAGGGCTTCATGGAGTCACTCGCGCCGGTCGCGGCGACAGTCGGCGTGGCCGTCAGCGTCGTCGAGCCGGGCGCAGTGGCCAGCGAGTTCGTCAGCAACGTGGGCGTCCGCGACTCCATGGTGGAGCAGGCTGGCCGGTATGCGCCCGCGCTGGCCGCCTATCTGGCCCGCACCCGCGACGCCATCACCGCCGCGCAGACGCCGCAGGAAGCGGCGGCACCAATCGTCGAGCTGCTGGAGGCCGAGCAGCCCGCCTTCCGCGTACAGACCTCGGATGCCGCGCGCGCGTTCACCGCCATGAAGCTCACCGATGTCGACGGCTCGACCGTGCAGAAGCTGACCAGCGGATGGATTGCCTAGAGAGGTGAACCTCCGACGTCGGCACCTACCCCCGGGTTGCTTGCTCCCGGTGTCCCAATCAGGAGTCCGAAGCTCGGCAGACAGATCAGCGGCCGTAAATCACGTCCAGCTCAGGGTACGGCGGTCATAGCTCACGGTATGTTGCGCCACCTGCCGGACAAGTACCATCCGCGACCGGCGAGGACGACGGAGGTCAGCTCGTTAACCGGCCGCCGGTAGAGTCCTTCTCCATGACGGCCTCCCCGAGGACGCGCAGCACCGCTCCTACAACGGATGAGTCGACGAGGAATCCTGGTTCCCGGGCTTCCTGAGGGCGCCAGACAACTGGCACACGGAACAAGCGGGCTCGCCTTCCTTCCTTGACCAGCCCAAGTCGGGCACACACACTCCGGGTTGCGAGAAAATCATCTGGGCACTGGCATGTCACCCCTCGCCGACAGCGTGGTCGCCCCAGCATGCACAAGGAAATCGGGAGCAATGACCGCAGAGAGCAGTCCGCGAAATCCGCCTGCCAACAGCGATGCCGGTAACGGTGGAGACACGGCCAGCGAAGTACGGCGCATCTCTCCCGCTGCCGGCCCAGTAGCAGGAGCACCCCTGCCCAACGTCTTCCATCCCACCGCACCGACCCTCCTCAACGAATCCTGGATAGCCGCTTTCTCGGACGAGCAGGACGGGTTGGAGCGCACCGCCCAGACAGGCCACGATCACAGTGGCTTCGCGGACCGAACGGAACAGGTGGCCGGACGAAGGGGATCCGGCCACCCATCGGCACTTGACCGCCGAATTCGCACGGCAATAGTTGCCGGCGTGAGCGTCGCAGCCCTGACGGGCGCCATGCTGGTCTTCAGCGACGACGAGCAGCGCCCCGATGTCGGAATGCCTTCGAGTGTCGTGCCCTCACCTGTGCAGTCCCCCACCCCAGAACTCATCCGAAGCGTGGGGCCAAGTACAGCAGCCGACCTCCCAACCACAAGGGCCAGCGAATCACCCTCCGCTTCCGTCCCCACGCCTACCAAGACGGCCATACAGCACAGTGCTGCGCCTGAAGCTTCCGGCAGCCCCCAGAAGGTCGCTTACGTAGGTAATGCGTCGGCGCTCTGCATAGATGCTTCCAATACACGATTGCACCTTGCCGGCTGCGACAGTCAAGCCACCCAACTGTTCACCCATGGCAGCGCCCACGAGCTGCGGACCGCGACAGGCCTGTGCGCCGGGACACCCACCGGCGGGTCTCGCGGTTCTCTCGTCGTCGCCGAGGAGTGCAACGGCGGCCAAGACCAGCGCTGGACAATCGCCAAGGATGGCAGCATTCAACAAGGAGCTCTCTGCCTGGACGCCTTCAACGGAGGGACCGGACCAGGAACCCTGATACAGCTGTGGGACTGCGGTGGCGGCGACAACCAGGACTGGCGCGCGTCTGCCCTCAGTCGCTGACACGCTCACGGAAAGGTGGGCACTCCGCTGCCCGGACGCAGCTTGCCCGCTGGCGAGCAACTGGGGCTGCCAGCGGTCACACACCGTGCTGCCTTTTCCAGGGGCAATTCGCGGAGCTCGTCGCCGCGGGGAGAGATTGCCTCTGTGATTCGACTGGTTGAGGTTCAGTCTACCGGCGACGGCAGGTACTGCCCATCGCTCATGCCGCTCCTTCCTTGTCGCCCCGGGTGCGGTTGGTGACCCAGTCCAGATCGCGTGCGGGTGGCGGCGCCTGCGTCTCGGTGGCCGGGGTGAGGAGAGCTCCCGGTGCCCGGCGGCGGGGGTCCCGGGGTAGCGTATGCCGCCGTCATACAGCTGGAGGGCCGGTCCGGCGTTGCGATCGCAGGACATGGAGGCATCGCCCCAGAGGCGCAGCGCCCCGGCCAGGCCCAGTCAGGCAGGCTGCCAGGGCCTTGGAAGACAGGCGTGCAGCCTTGGTGATGACGTGGATCTTGAAACGGAAGCCCACAGGTCAGAATGGTCTCGGGGCCGGATGTCACCCGGTTGCCTTGCTCCCGTGTCCCTGAAGCGATGGTGCACGTTACGGCGGACATGAGTACCACTAAGACATCATCTCATTTGGTCGTTTGGGTAGGCTGTCGTTCATGGTGGGGATCATTGAGCGGCTGGTGCCGGATGAGTTGTGGGCCATGTTCCAGCGGGTG
>NZ_JBSGQV010000078.1:0-6549 GCF_053606025.1 Streptomyces sp. NPDC055254
GGTTGAGCACCCGTACCGCCCGGCGACTCATCCAGTTCTACAGACGCCCCCACCCCCTGGCAACGAGCCCGCTTACTAGGACACCTCGCAGGCCGAGCGCGAGGACCCCGCCGAGGCGCGAGGGGTTCCGCGCAGGTCGCAGCCCCTGCCAAGGGGTGCGCACGGGACCCCCCAGGCCTACTAGGACGGGTCGTATGTGACCTGGGTCCTGTGGGGCGGGTCACCGCCCAGCACCCCGAATGTCACCCTTCGCAGTCGTATGTACCCCTGGGAGAGGCATAGCTTGATGTCCGATTTGTCCGAGAATCGAAGGTGACCGGAGCGTCGAAGGCAGCTTTCCTCGTCGCCCGCCGCAGGGCCTTCAGCAGCGTGCCCCCGAGCGTCAGGGTCAGTACGACCGTCAGCACGGCCCGGCCCAGGTCCCAGCCCACCGACGTCGCCAGGCAGTACGCGACGAAGCGCGCCAGGTTCGCGCCCACCGGGTCCCCCGGACGGAAGGAGACGCCCTGCCCCATGCCCTGCAGGATCACCCAGCCCTGCAGGTTCATCACCGTGCCGTACGCGAACGAACCCACGAAGCCGTACGCGGCCAGCATCAGCAGCTCCGCCCGGCCCCGCAGCCGGACCGCCCCGGGAAGCAGCCCGGCGCCCAGCGCGAACCAGCCCAGGGCGAGCATCTGGAACGGCATCCACGGCCCGACCCCGCCCGTCAGCAGGGCGGAGGCGAACATCGTGACCGAGCCGAGGACGAAACCGAAGCCGGGGCCCAGCACGCGCCCGCTGAGCACCATCAGGAAGAACATGGGCTCCAGGCCCGCCGTTCCCGCCCCCAGCGGTCTGAGCGCCGCCCCCACGGCGGCGAGCACGCCGAGCATCGCCACCGCCTTCGCGTCCATGCCGTTGTCGGCGATGGTCGCCACGGCCACCGCGACCACCAGCGGCAGCAGTGCCGCGAAGAGCCACGGGGCGTCCTGCGCGTGCGCGAGCCCGGACTGGCGGTCGGCGAGGAGCGGCCAGCCGAAGGCCGCGATACCGATGAGGGTGACCAGTACCAGGGCGACCGCGGCCCTGGGGCCGATGCGGACGGGGCGGGCCGGCACCGGGCGGCTCATGCGGACGCCGTTCCCGCGGTGGACGCCGCCAGGGCGTCGGCGACCTGCCGCACGGTGAGCCAGTGGCCCGGGGCGAGGACCTTCGCCACCTGCGGCGCGAATGCGGGGGAGGAGACGACGACCTCGGCCGTCGGACCGTCCGCGACGACCTCGCCGCCGGCCAGGATCACCACCCGGTGCGCGAGCTCCGCGGCCAGCTCCACGTCGTGGGTGGCCAGGACGATGGCGTGGCCTTGCGCCGCGAGCGCCCGCAGGATCTCGATCAGGCGGACCTTGGCGGCGTAGTCCAGGCCGCGGGTGGGCTCGTCCAGGAGCAGCAGGGCGGGACGGCCGGTCAGGACCAGCGCCAGGGCCAGCGCCAGGCGCTGCCCCTCGGAGAGATCGCGGGGGTGGGTGTCGTCGGGGACGTCCGGCAACAGGGCGGAGACCAGGTCACGGCAGGTACCGGGGGCCGCGCCGGCGTCGGAGTCGGCGGCGGCGCACTCGGCGGCGACCGTGTCGGCGTAGAGCAGGTCGCGGGGCTCCTGCGGGACCAGGCCGACGCGCCGCACCATCTCGGCCGGCGGGGTGCGGTGGGGGGTCCGGCCGCCGACGGTGACCTCGCCGGCGGCGGGCGGGACCGTACCGACGAGGGCGGACAGGAGGGTGGACTTGCCGGCGCCGTTGCGGCCCATGAGGGCGATGGTCTCGCCGGGGGCCACCGAGAGGTCGATGCCGTGCAGGACCTGGCGGGGGCCGCGTCGGACGTCGAGGTTCCGCACCACGGCCGTCTCCGTGCCGGGTCCCGTGCCGGGGGCTCGGGCGGGGGCGGGCTTGCTCCGCCGGAGCAGGCTGGCGAGCAGGCCGGGGCCGCTGCCCTCGGGGGCTCCGCCCCCGGACCCCCGCGCCTCAAACGCCGGCGGGGCTGGATCGGGGCTCTGCCTCTGGTCCCGCGCCTCAAACGCCGGCGGGGCTGGAAACGCCGGCGGGGCTGGATCGGGGGTGGGGGTGGGCGGGGCGAGGGGCCGGGAGATCGCCGCGCGGGTGAGGCGGTCCCGGAGGGGGCCGGCCGTGCGGCGGGCGTCGCGGACCGACAGGGGGAGCGGGGTCCAGCCCGCGAGGCGGCCCAGGGAGACCACCGGCGGGTACACGGGAGAGACGGCCATGATCTCGGCCGGGGGGCCCAGGACGGGAGCCGCGCCCGGAGCGGGCAGCAGCAGGACCTGGTCCGCGTACTGGACCACGCGCTCCAGCCGGTGTTCCGCCATCAGCACCGTCGTGCCGAGGTCGTGGACCAGGCGCTGGAGGACCGCGAGGACCTCCTCCGCCGCCGCCGGGTCCAGCGCCGACGTCGGCTCGTCCAGGACGAGCACCTTCGGATGCGGAGTGAGGACCGAACCGATCGCCACCCGCTGCTGCTGCCCGCCGGAGAGCGTGGCGATGGGGCGGTCGCGCAGCTCGTTCAGGCCCAGCAGGTCGAGGGTCTCCTCCACCCGGCGCCGCATCACGGCCGGGGGCAGCCCCAGCGACTCCATGCCGTAGGCCAGCTCGTCCTCGACCACGTCCGTCACGAAGTGGGCCGGCGGGTCCTGGCCGACCGTGCCCACCACGTCCGCGAGCTCGCGCGGCCTGTGCGTACGCGTGTCACGGCCCGCGACCGTGACCCGGCCGCTCAGCGTGCCGCCCGTGAAGTGCGGGACCAGCCCGGACACCGTCCCCAGCAAGGTGGACTTGCCGACGCCCGAAGGGCCGACGAGCAGCGTCAGCTCACCCTCGGGGACCACCAGGTCGACATCGCGCAGCGACGGCTCCGCCGCGCCCTCGTAGGTGACGGACACCTGCTCGAAGCGGATCACTACGGCGCCTCCTCGGGCGGTACGGGTGCCACGAACGCGGGCAGCAGGCCGATCAGGATCGCGGCCGCCGGCCACAGCGGCAGCGCGGGCGCCACCAGCGGGACCACGCCCGGGTGCAGGCCCTCGGGGTCGAGGGTGCCGGCGTACACCAGGAGCGCGGCGACGGCGGCGCCCGAGCCGGCGACCAGCCAGGCGCGCGCCCCCCAGCGGTCGGGCCGGTAGCGGGTCCGCACGGAGCGCCGGCCGCCGAGGCGCAGCCCGGCGAGGGCCAGCACCAGGCCGATGCCGAGGACCGGCAGCGCGTACGCGGCCCCCTGCGCGGCGAGCAGCCCGTAGGTGCCCGCGCACATGCCGAGCAGGCCGCCGAGGGTGAGGACGTTGGTGGTGCGGCGGACGGCGGGCGGGACCGAGGCGGTGCGGCCGTATCCGCGCGCGTCCATGGATGCGGCGGTGGCGACGGAGCGCTCCAGCGCGCCCTCCAGGACCGGCAGTCCGATCTGCAGGACGGCCTTCACCCCGCCGGTGGGGCGGCCGCGCAGGCGGCGGGCGGTCCGCAGCCGGACCACGTCGGCGACCATGTTCGGCGCGAAGGTCATGGCGACGACTACGGCGACCCCGGCCTCGTACAGGGCGGCCGGGAGCGACTTCAGCAGCCGCGCCGGATTGGCGAGGGCGTTCGCGGCGCCGACGCAGACGAGCAGGGTGGCCAGCTTGGCGCCGTCGTAGAAGGCGAAGACCAGCTGTTCGGCGGTGACCCGACCGCCGAAGCGGATGCCCTGCGCCCAGGCGGGGAGGGGGACCTCCGGAAGGGTGAAGAGGGTGTGCGAGCCGGGAAGAGGGGAGCCGAGGAGCATGGAGAAGAGGAGGCGCAGGCCGATGACGAAGAGGCCGAGCTTGAGGAAGGCACCGTAGGAACGGGCCCAGGGGGCGTCCGTGCGGCGGGCCGCGACGACGTAGCCGGCCGAGCCGACGATCAGCCCGAGGAGCAGGGGGTTGGTGGTGCGGGAGGCGGCGGTGGCCAGGCCGAGCGCCCAGAGCCACCAGGCGCCGGCGTGCAGCGCGTTCCCGCGCGTGGCCTGCGGCGGCCGCCAGTTCCCGGACCGGGGGCGCGGGACCGCCGGCGCGGCGACGCCGGGGCAGCCGCCGCGGGCGCCGGCACGGGGACGGCCGACGGATGCCGTCGCGCCGACGGGCCGCCCGGGCGGGCCCGCGGGCGCGGCGTTCCCCTGTGCGGAGCGGTCCGGGGCCGGGGTGGCCGGTGTCATCGCGTGCGGCGGCGGGACTGCCGGACGGCGGCGGCAGCGAGGACGACCACCGCCGCGATGCCCGCCAGCAGGCCCGCCGACGGACCGCCGCCGGTGTCGCCCCCGGCGGCGGCGCCGGGGGCGGGGGCGGGGGAGGCCGGGGCGTCCGCCATCGGCTCGCCGCAGCCCTGCTTCGGATAGCCCGCGATCGCGCACAGCAGCGCCGCGCCGTTGTAGCGCAGCGGCTTCGCCACTGCCGCCAGCGCCTCGGCCGCCGTGGCCTGCGGGGCCACCTGCGCGCACGCCGTACGCGGCTGCTCCTGCGGCGGGACCTCGTCGGCCGGTGCGTCCGCCGGAAGACCGAAGTCGATGACCAGCGCCACCCGCTTGGTGCCCGGCGCGGCGGCGGTGGCCCCGCACACGGCCTGGAAGTCGGCGCCGGCGCGCGGCTGCGCGGCCGCGTCCCCGGCGTCCTTGCTCACCGCGAAGCGGAAGCCCTGGACGGAGCCGTCCGCGGGGCGGGCCATGGACGGGCCCAGCGTCGCGTAGGTCCAGTTGCCGCCCGCGCCGTCCCAGAACGACCAGTAGCGGTAGCTCGATGCCAGGGCCGGGGCGGCCGGCAGCGCGAGGACGACGCCGAGCGCCAGCCCGAGGGCGGGCAGCCGCGGCGCGGTGCGCGGGAGGAGCGGGCGGCGGCGCATCAGAGCTGGTTCTTCTTCCGGCGGCCGCTCAGCAGGATGCCGATGCCCACGCCGGCCGCGGCGCCCGCGCCGACGAGCCACCAGACGTTCTGGCCGCCGGAGTCCTCGGCGCCGTCGTTCTTCACCTCGGTCGCCTCGGTGTTCGCGCCCTGCGGGGCCGGGCCGGTGGCGTTCAGCGCCGAGACGAGGTCGGTGCCGCCGAAGGACTTGGGGTCGGTGCCCGTCGCGTGCGCGGCCAGGATCAGCGTGCCGAGCGCCGCCGGGCTGCCCTTGGACCACTGCGCCGAGTTGCCCTTGAGCCACTCCAGCGCGCCCGCCGCCGACTGCTTGTGGCCGGCCGCGGCCAGGGCGATCACGGCGTCGGCCGTGTTGCCGGTGTCCGCCGTGGGCTGGTCGGCGCCCGGGGTCACCGCGGTGAGGTGGCCGTCCTTCTTGAGGGCCTCGGCCAGGTAGCCGGCCGCGCCGTGGGCGGCGGCCGCCGGGTCGGCGCCGTCCGCCGGGCAGGTCAGCGGGGCGGCGGGGGTGTCCGTACCGGACGGGACGACGACCGCGCCCTTGCCCAGGCCGGCCAGGGTCGCGGCGGCCGTCGCGTCGGCGTTGGCGAGCAGCTTCCCGTCGATCGGCTGGTACGCGAAGGCGCCCCGGTCGGCTGCCGGTTCGGCGGCGCAGCCCAGCTGGAAGGGGAGCAGGCCGTCGTAGGCCGACTTGCCGGCCTTCGACCTGACGTCGGCCGGCTTCTCGCCGGCGGCGGCCAGGGCGCTGATGACCACGGAGGTGGAGCTGGCCTCGCTCGGGGTGCCGGGTACGTAGGCCCAGCCGCCGTCCTCGTTCTGGACGGACTTCAGCCAGTCGACGCCCTTCTTGACGGCGTCGTCGTGGCCGCCGAGGGCCTTGAGCGCCTGCACGGCCACGGCGGTGGCGTTCGTGTCGAGCATCGTCGTCGCGTCGCACGCCGCGCTCGCGTCCGCGCGGAAGGAGGCGAAGCCGCCGTCGGCGCACTGCTGGCCGGTCAGCCAGTCGACGGCCTGCTGGGCGGGCTTGAGGCCGACGGTGTGCTGGGCGAGCAGTGCGAAGGACTGCCGCCACACGCCGTCGTACGTCGGGTCGTTCTTGCCGAACAGCCCGGAGGGGACGACCGGCGGCGCGGAGGGGGAGGCGGGCGGGGCGGTGTCGGCGAGGGCTGCGGGGGCGGCACCCACGCAGAGCACGGCGGAGGCGGCGAGCGCGGCGGCGCTGCGGCGGACGTTCATGGGGGCGGGTGCCTCTCGTGCTGGGGAACGGGAGGCAGGCACGCGCAGGCACCGGGCTCCGGCTCCGTTTACCTCGACGGTGCCGGCCGCCGGGGGACCCGGCGGCACGAGCCGCGCACCTCCGCAACGGGGCAGTCCGGCTCCCCGCCCCGGCGGTGCCGGGAGGGTCACGGTTGCGGGTCAGCGCCGGATTCTCACCGGCTTCCCCCCGTACGGAAGTGTGGACGACGGGGTCACTGTACCGGCCCGTAGCCCTCGTGCCGGGTGGCGCCGGCCACGTCCACCCCTTACCGGCACGGGCCCCGGGGCCGCCCCGGGTCGCCGTTCGCGCAGGTGGCGGGCAGGCGGGCAGGCGGGCAGGTGGGCAGGCGGCCGGGCCGGCCGGGCCGGGGGGGGGGGGGGGGGGG
>NZ_JBSGQV010000079.1:0-5647 GCF_053606025.1 Streptomyces sp. NPDC055254
ACGCCACCCCCGCAACTACCTGGCCTTCCTCGGACTCGCCGCCGCCATCTGCTGCTACAAACGCCTCGTCCGCCTCACCACATAGGACACGGTCTTAGGAGGCGGCGGTTTCGTAGACGACGGTGGTGTTCGGGCAATCCTCGGCGATGCCGAGCAGCGCCTGGCATTCGGCGTCGTCGGCCGCAAGGTTCCAGCGGAGCTTGGTGGCCGCCACTGCACCGCGTACTCGCAGTGGGCGGCGGCTCGGTGGTCACCGACTTGGCGACCTCGTCGTCCCGGGTCAGTTCCTGGACGAGCCCGGACCCTGTCGGCCGGAGCTACCTGCGTCGCGGCTTCTGCGCGTGTTCAGCCCTGGAGGGCGGTGCGCCAGTCGGTCAGCAGGCGGTTGACCTCGTCTACGCGTCCGAGTGGACCGCGACGAAGCTGCGGTGGAGCCTGGCGATCGACGAGGCCGAGACATGCTCCTCCACCTCTCGGCTGGCTGTGGCGGGGACACAGTGACGTACACGCCTGCGGGCTGAACTGGTTGGCGAGCAGGTACCGCGAGGAGCCCCGGCATGCGGGATGTGCCCAGTGCTGCGGAGCTCCAGGAACCGCCTGACGGCCAGGTTGAGGTAGAGGGGAAGGCCGTGGGAGCGGGCGGGTGACCTGGCAGATCTCGGAGCCGATGAGGGGCTGCCCATCGCGGGGAAGGCGGTGGGTGCGGGCGTCGTCGCAGTCCTCGGGGGAGAAGTCACCAACGAGTACCTGCCGTCCGATGCCAGCCCCTTGACCAGCTTCACGCAACGCACGCTTAAATCAGCACATTCCGGGATGTCTCATCCTATGGTGGCTTGGTGAACGGCTACCAGCGAGTGCGGGATGACGAGGGGAGCGCGGCCCGGGTCCTCGCGCTGTCGGACGGTGTCTTCGCCATCGCGATAACGTTGCTGGCGCTGGACATCACACTGCCCGCAGGGCTGGACACGGCCGGTTTTGAAGAGGCGCTGAGGGAGGTGATGCCGAACCTGTGGGCGTATGCCCTCAGCTTCGTAGTCATCGCAGCGTTCTGGCGGGGCCACCACCAGGTCTTCCGGTACGTGCGGGAGGTGGACGGAACAGTCATCAAGCTCGGGCTGCTGAACCTGGGGCTCATCGCTCTAATGCCGTTCCCCACCACCCTGCTGGCCGAGTACGGCGACCGGCCGCAGGCGGTAGCGGTCTACTCCGGCGCCGCCGCAGCCATCGGCGCCGCACAGCTCGCGCTGACGGTCGTGCTCTGGAAGCGCCCCTGGCTCAGCAATACGGCGATGCCCGATCCTGTGGCGCGCAACGATGTACTCGATCTGGCGTCGATGGTGCTGGTCTTCGCTGTGGCCGTGCCGCTCGCCTTCGTCTCCCCGACAGGCGCGCAGCTGTGGTGGGCGGTACTGGTCCCGGTGAAGGTGGTGCTAGGCCAGCGGGGCAAGCGCCTGCGCGCAGCCACCCCACTGTCTCGCGCCTCGGACGACTGAGGCGCCCAGGCACAGTGTGAAGCGCCATTCGGGGGAACGACGGGTGTCGCGCGCAAGGAGGTCGCAGGTGCGGCTCCTACGTTCGCTGCCATGACGTACGTACCGAGTGATCGCGCTGCCGGCCCCACCCGCCGCACCACCCTCGCCGGGCTCGTCGGCGGGGCCGGGGCCGTGCTGGCCGCCGGGTGCGCGCCGTCGGGCGCCTCGCCCGCGAACGCGCCCGCCCCCGCCCCCTCGGACTCTGCCTCCGCCCCCGCGGGCGGACCCACGCCCGGAGTGATGACCCTCTTCAAGGACCCGGCCTTCAACTTCAACGGGCTCTTGGCACTCGGCGGGGCCGGTTTCGGCGCCGCCGACGTCGGCGAGGTACTCACCGCCGTGAACACGATCAACAAGGCCGGCCTCTCTGCCCAGACGTACACCGAGACCTTCAAGAAACTCGGCGATCAGCTTAGGAAGCCGCCCCAGGGCAGCAAGCCCGACCAGCAGACCACGCGCTTCCGCGCCCTGCGGGCCGCGCAGTACTACGGCCAGTCGCTGTTCTTCGTCCTCGGCTCCGACGACCCGGGCAGCGAGGAGCAGCTGTACAAGGCCGGGCGCAGCGCCTGGGACATCTTCTGCGGGCTGTGCGACCCGGCGCCGGTGACGACGAACGTCCCGTACCAGAGGACGCCGCTGCCGGTGTGGTTCTTCCGGCCGGACACGTCGGGCCGGAAGCGCCCCACGGTGATCCTCACGAACGGCAGTGACGGCCAGGACGTCGACATGTGGACCTACGGCGTCTCGGCCGCTCTGACGCGCGGCTGGAACGCCCTGGTATACGACGGGCCGGGCCAGGGGCAGCTGCTCTTCGTCGACCAGGTGGTCTTCACACCGCGCTGGGAGACCGTCGTGACACCTCTTGTCGACTGGCTGGTCGCCCGCTCGGACGTGGACAGAGACAAGATCGCCTTGACGGGGCTGAGCATGGGCGGAAACCTGGCGCCCCGGGCCGCGGCCTTCGAGAGCAGGATCGCCGCTCTGGTGGCGATGCCCGGCTGTTTGTCGCCGTGGCTCGGTTTTCCTCCGGAGCTCCGGAAGATCGTCACCTCGGACAAGGAGGAGACGAACACCATCTGGAACAAGGAGGTCGTCCCCGAGCTGCCTCCGGACGCGGCCGCGGCGCTGAAGAAGCGCGTCGAGCCCTTCTCCGTTCCGGCGATGCTCGACGCCCGCAAGGACAAGATGTTCACCGACTTCTGGACTCCCGCCAAACTCATCGAGTCGCTGGACATCACGAACGTGGTCGGCCGCATCAAGACGCCCACACTGGTCCTCGACTACGACTACGAGCAGTTCTATCCCGGCCAGCCGCGCCAGATGTTCGACAAACTGACGTCCCCCAAGGACTACGTGAAGCTCACCACGGGCACCGGCGCGCAGCTGCATTGCTCCCCGATGGCCCCGCAGCAGCACTGCGAGGTCGTCTTCGACTGGCTGCAGGAGAAGCTTCCCGGCAGCTGACGAGAGACGACTCCGAGCCGGTGGTCAGTGACCACTGGCTCCTAGCGGACAGGGCCCCTGGGGAGGATCGGACCGGCCAGTAGCGACTCCGCTACGAGCGGGTGGGCGCGGTCGCTGAGCGCTGGCGCAGGGCCGCGAAGTCGGCCTGGGCCGCCTCGACAGTTTCGGGGTACGCCTGGGCCTTGTGGTGTCGATAGATGCTCGCGACGGAGGGGTTCTGTCCCTTGCGCTTGCCGGTGGGGATGAACAGGTCGGGCTGGATCTGCTCGACGGGCTCTCCGGCCGCGCGGCGGAGCACGGTGTGGAGCAAGTCGTCGGTGCAGTTCCAGCGCGGTGGGAACTTCGCCGCCGGCCTGCCCGGCCGCGACCTCCTCACCCCCGACCAATGCCGCTGGCTTGCACAAGCCGCCGACCTTGCGCTTGCCGGCCGCGATGATCAGGTCGGGCTGGATCTGCTCGACCGACTCGCCGTTCGCCCGGCGCCGCAGCACGGTATGCAGCATGTCCTCGGTGATGACGGCAGGTCGGCAGCCGTGCTTACCTTTACGGGCCGCCGCATCGAGTCCTTCGAGGGTCGACTCCCGAATGTTCTCCCGCTCCGTCTCCGCCATCGCCGCGAAGAACGCGAACAGCAGTCGGCCGGGCCCGCTGGGGTCGTACATCCCGGGCAGCGGCCCGGCGAGCATCCCCAGGACCAGGCCGTGGGCAGTGAGGTGGTCGGTTAGCGCGGTGAGTTCGGGGGGTGTGACCGAGATACGCGCCAAAGGGGCAATGGGATGATCTTGAAGTCCTGAGAGCTCCGCGGCCGCTACCCCGCCACCCGTGGCCGGAGGACCCGGCTGCGGCCGAGCCGACCCGGCGGCTCAACGCGCCCAAGTAGCGGCAGGCTGCCCCGCACCGCCTGCCGCCGGCTGCATCGACGGGCGCTCCCCGGCCGGGGAGCGCCACGGGCAGCCCGGGGTCAGCCGCCACCCGAGCCGGCCGAGGCCGAACCGCCGGAGGTCCAACCGGAGTTGGGCTGCGGCCGATCGCGCGTGCTGCGCTCGGTGCGCAGCTCCACCACGACCCCAGCCGGGCCGAGTAGGGCCTCCAGCGCGTCGGCGAGCCGCTGCGGGTCGCCGCCGAACGGGAGCGGGGCGAGCCGCTCCCGGCTGCCCCGCAGGACGAGTTCCAGCGCGAGCGTGGAGACGGCCGGCTTGCGGTCCCCCTGGTACGGCTCCACCACCTCGTGCGTCAGCCGCACCTCGCGCAGGGTGTCGACGGGCAGCCAGTCGTCCGGCCCGGCGGCCCGGACCAACCGCAGGGACGCGGGCACACCTGTCGGCGCGAACTCCACCCGCAGGATGCGCCGGGCTCCGGAAAAGGCCAGCGCCAGCCAGCCGAGCAGGTACTCCAACCCGGCGATCACCCCCACCACCACGAACACGGTCGACGCCCGCGCCCCAGCCAGCGCCATCCAGAAGGCGACGAGCAGGGTCGGCACGCCCAGGACGAGCGGAGTGAACAGCGCCGACCCCGCCGAGGTCAGCGCGTTCCACGCCGGCCCGGCCGGGCCGGCGTGCAGGACCAAATCCGTCGAGTCGGGGCCTTGTCTCAACAAGGGATCGGTGGCCATGCCTCCAGCGTAGGACCGGTCCGCAAGAGCGCCTCGACCCCATTCGGCCGTTGAGGCACGACTTCTGACGGCCCGTAGCCCTCAGCTGGCGGGCGCCGCGGGTTCCCAGGGCTCGAACCACGGGTCGGGCCACTGCTCGGCGGCGGCCATCAGCGGGTAGAGGGTGGCGCCGTCCAGGGGTATCGCCGAGATACGGGTCAAAGCGGCTATGAGTTGATCTTGATCAAGTAGGTACCGGTTCTCCGGCCGTGGCCCTTCGCGTCAAGATTGGGAAGTCCTACTCAGCGCAGCGCTACACGCCACCCGGCCGTAGCTACACGAGAACAGGGCTTAGACCGCAGGCCCGCCCCTTGAGTGCCAGCGAATACCCGCAGGTCAGCCGCTCACAGCCGGTCGCTCATCCGACATCGGTCCACACGGCGGGCCCCCGCCGCGCCACTCGATCAGGCGCTGTCCCGGCTCGTCGAGCACGACGTCGTCAGGGGGGGTCACCGCCGGTGTCATGGCCCAGTCGGTGACGCACGAACTCCGGCGAAAGATGGCGGGCGGCCGACAGGAAGCGGTCGGTCCGCTCGGCACGCCACCGCCTGAACTGGCGGGGGAAGACGAGCAGGCACAGGCGGAAGAAGTAGGTCTCCAGCGAGGCGGGGCGGCCGTCCTTGCCCGGGTGCTCCTCCGGCCGCCACCGTCCTGCGCGGAAGGCCTTGCTCTGCAGATCGCGAAGGGCGACTGCGATGGTGCGGACCGCGAGCTCGTCTCGGTCCGGCTCGCTGCTGTGCAGGGTCTGCAGCTCCTCGGCGGACATCGAGAGGGGCGTCGCGGAGTCAGCGAGGAGCGCGACGATCTGTCCCGTCCGCATCTTGGCCTTCAGCCGGCGGAAGGCGTAGTCGAACAGCTCGGCGGAGAGCAGCTCATGGGCCGAGCCCTTGAAGTCCTTGGCCCTTAGACCGTGTCCTATGTGGTGAGGCGTCGTTGGTGTCGGTATGGGGCGGGGTACTTGGAGTTGGATTGTTCCGGATGGATTGTGGGAGATCGG
>NZ_JBSGQV010000080.1:0-5030 GCF_053606025.1 Streptomyces sp. NPDC055254
CCGTCGTAGGCCGACCAGTGCGTGGCCGACGGCACGTTAGGACCGCTCCCCACATCGAAGTACACCGGACCCGGCTCGCTCCCACCGACGAGAACACCCACCGCGCCCGCGTGCGCGTCCCCGAACTCCAGCGTCCACCAGTCCCACTCCACCAGCACACCACCCTCTCCCACGCACCCGCCGACGAGCCGGCCGGATCCCAGCTGCGACCCTGCCCCGTCCACGGACGCACCCACACCCGGGCGGCCGCAACAACCAGCGCGGTTGGATACCGGACTCCACGGCACATCCCGAAAACACAACACCCCCGATAAGGTTAAATCCAGTACTTGGATGGGGTTAATTTTGCTAGGGTTCGGGGTGGAGGTGTCTATGCCGAGCCAGGAAGAACTGTTCGACGCGGTGGACGCACTGCTGGAGGGTGAGCCGCGGTTGCCGTCTCCGGCGGAGCGGGCGCGGCTGCGTGAGGCGGCCGGTGTCACACAGGCCCGGCTCGCGGCCGCGTTGAAGTCGACACCGCAGACGGTGAAGAACTGGGAGAACGGCCGCTCCGAGCCGAGCCGCCGCGGCTTCAGGCCTATCTGCGGCTGCTGGATGGCTGGGCCGAGCGGTACCCCGCTCCGGCCGCCGCACCCGCGCCCGCGGCGGTTCCGGAGGCATTCACCGGCCCTGTGGAGCAGCCCGCCGAGCCCGCCGCGGCCGCCATCACCGCTGCACCGGATCCGGTCGTGAAGGCGCCGGTGCCGACGGCCAGGCCTGCGGCGACGTCGCGCCGCCCGGTGCGGAAATCCGCCCCGCAGGCGCCCGTCGACTCGAGGTTCCCGCACGGCCCGCTCGCGGTCCTGGACGGCGACGGCACCGCGTACGGCGTGGACGGCATCGTGCTGGACTGCCCGGCCACCACCGTTGCGCAGCTGGTGGAGTGGACGCTGCAGGAGTCCGGGCTCGGCGCCGCGCAACTGAACCGCAACGGGAAGGACTCCGACCCGCTGGTCGTCCTCACCGAGGCGGCCGCCGTGAAGCTGGGACTGCCCGAGCGGCTGGAGGGGCCGGAGGCCCGCCGGAATCTGCGGCTGCCCGACGACCACCCCGTCGTCAAGCAGCTGGCCAAGGCGAAGTGGAAGCTGACGCAGCGCGGCTTCGGACCGTGGCCGCGGATCTACCGGCCGGCCGCGGCCGGACAGCGCCAGTGCGTACAGCTCGCGGTCCTGTCCTGGGACGCGCTCGACGAACGGGCCTGGCCCGGCGTCACCGCCATGGAACCGGCCGACATCGCCCGCGTCCTGGGCACGTACGCGTCCCGGGTGCTGACCCCGCGCGGCTCGACCGCCGTCTCCGGGCTGGAGCTGATGACCGCACTGCGCCCACCGACCCGCGCCGTCAAGAACGAGAGCACCGGCCAGTGGGAGTCCGGCTACAACCCCGGCAGCCTCGGCACCGAGCCGATGGACCCGGCGCCGCCCGAAGCTCCCTCCGAACACCCCGTCGCGCAGGGCTGGACCGGCGGCTTCCTGGACGAGGAGGCCTACCAGTGGGTGCGCGAGGTGGACCTGCTCACGGACGAGGAGTGCCTGCTCCCGTACGCGGTCGGGCTGGACATCAACACCGCGTTCCTCGCCGCGGCCGCACGCCTGGTCGTCGGCCTGTCCGGCCCCGACCACTTCCACGCGCCGAAGTTCAACAAGAAGATCCCCGGGTCCTGGCTCGTGGACCTCTCGCACCTCGAGCTGGACCCGCGCCTGCCCTCGCCGTTCACCCCGAGCGGGCAGCGACCGACCGGGCCCGCCTGGTACCAGACCCACACCCTCGCCTACGCCCAGGAACTCGGCCACGAGGTGCGGCCGGTGGAGGCGTACCTACGGCGGGAGACCGGCGCCTACCTGGACCCGTGGCACGACCGCCTCAAGACCGCCTACCTCGACACCCTCGCCGAGCTGGACGACCGGCAGTTCCTCGCCGCGATGGAGCACCACAAGCAGGCCGACCCCGCCATGGCGGCCGTACTCGCCGCGATCAAGGCCACCGTCAAGGGCGGGGTCGGCAAGCTGCGCGAGCGCCCGCAGGGACGGCACTACCGCGACGGCGAACGCTGGCCGGCCCTGGCACGCCCGACCTGGCGCCCCGACATCCGGGCCGCGGTCATCTCCAAAGCGCGGGTCAACATGCACCGCAAGATGGCCAACGTCGCCAAAGCCACCGGCCAGTACCCGCTCGGCGTACTCTCCGACTGCGTCGTCTACCCCTCCCCCGGGCCCTCCCCGCTCGACTTCCTGCCCTACACCACCTCCGGCAAGCCGCTCCCCGGCTCCTTCCGGCTCGGCCCCACCCCCGGCGCGGCCAAGGTCGAAGGCGTACAGGAGATGGCGTGGGCCGTAGACCTGATGGAGAAGGGCCTCAACCCCGCCCGCCACATCAAGGGCGGCGACGCCGTCCTGGACGAAGGAGAGTAGACCGTGGGGGACATCGAGGATGCTCTGCAGCGCGCGGACCGGGAGGCGTTCACCCGCCAGCCGCCCAAGACCCTGAAGGGCCGCATCAACTTCCTCATGGGGAAGCTGAAGACGACCAGGGCCGTCGCGGCCGAGCTCGGCGTCAGCCAGCGCACCATCGAGCGCTACCGCACCGGCGCACGCAAAACCCCGCCCAAGGCGATCACCGACCGCATCGACACCGCCGTCCGCGCCCGCTGGCGGCCCGTGGTCCGCGGCCGCCGCCGCAAGCAGGCGGCCACCGCGACCGGCATCACCGTCGAGACCCGGGCGCGGTTCGGGTACACCGCCCCGGTCGGCACCACCGACGACGGCCGCATGCGGCGGCTGACCGTCCACCTCCCGCCCGCCTACGCCAACCGGCTGTTCGACGCCCAACAGCAAGGCGCCGCCGACACGGAGCTCCGCGCGATCGTCGCCGAAGGCCTCCAGGAGATCTACTTCAAAGACGGCGGCACCCGCGCCGACCACCTCGAAGTCGAACTCACCGACATCGACTACATCGACGTCTCGTTCTAAGGCCAGGTCCGCCGCACGAGTTCTGTGAGCGGCGTATATCCTTCGACATCTGGCTGCTGACTAGGATACGCGTCCATAACATCTTCTCCTCGGCGCTGACATCCGAGGATTTCCGCGCAAGAGAAACTGTTAGACATCTTCCCAATTTGACCGACAATATCCCGAGCCGGCTGACGGATTCGCAAGCTCACGGAAAATTGCCCCGAAGCACCCTTTCTTTCATCGGCCACGTTCGCCATGATCCAATACTTTTTGCCGTCCCCATTCACCTCGTCAGGGCCGGCGAGCGCAACAAGCCGTGTGCCGGCGGCGACGTTTTCGTAGTACACGTCCATCCGAACGAGGACTGCTTTCGGGTCCTTCGGACTCGGATCAGGCTCAGTGGCACCGAGGGATGCATAGATCGCTGGTTCGCTACTGATCGCTGGTTCGCTACTGACGGACGAAGAGGGTGGAGGGTCTGGAGAGTCTTCACCACTGGTCCAGGATTTTGTGATCAAGACTCCCGCGAGAGCGAACACCCCTGTGGCGAGGGCGGCCAGCAATGTCTGCCACCCTCTGAGCTTCTCGCCCCTTGATTGAGGCTCCGGAGCGTCCGGTGAATTCTCAGAATCTGGCGGGGGCGCCTGTTCCATGGAGTCTACCTTTGAGAGTGTCCACTCTTTACAGCTGGCACGATCATCCGGTTGGAGACAGGCGTGTGAGTCCCCGTCGGGCGATTGATTCTTGTGGCATGTGAATTTCTGGGCGCGAGGGTGTAGACGTTGGCCGCTGAAAGCGGATGCTGTGTCTGGTTCGTGCGCTCGAAGTCACTCCTTGAGTTCGATGCCGCCCTCGACGACACTGCGGAGGTCGCACTTCACGGTATGCGACCGGCAGGGATCTCGAGGAAACACCCAACGCGTGTCTCTTTGATCGCCTAGCCAGCCGATCGGATGCGTGCCTGTAGCTGACGAGACGTGGGACTGGATCGCTCCGCTGATGCCGACCGATGCGGTCCGCGGATGGCGGTGGCCGACCATCGCCGCACGCCCGATGCCATCGCGTGGAAGTACCGGACAGGCTCGCCTTGGCGCGACTTTCCCGACAAGCAGACGTCCGGCCGACCGTCTACAGGACGGTCAACATGCCGGCGACCGCCACCGCACCTTCCAGGGGATGTCTCAGCCCGCCCGCTCGAAGGCGAGATTCGCGTTCGGGCAATTGGCGGCGTACGTCAGCAGCGCCTCGCGCTCGGCCTGGTCCACCGCCAGGCCCCACCGGTGCTTGGTCGCCACCCACTCACCGATGTACCGGCAGTGCACGGCCGGGGCCGGCATCCAGGTCGCCGGGTCCTGGTCGCTCTTCTGACGGTTGGAGCGGGCGGTGACACCGACGAGGGTGACGTCCGAGCCCAGGTCGTTGGCGTACCGGCGGCGCCGCTCGGTCGTCCAGCCGTAGCCACCGGAGTCGTGGACCTCGGCGAGCGGGACCATGTGGTCGATGTCGACCCCGGCCGGGCCCTGCACCAGGACGTCGTCGTAGTACGAGTGCCAGACGCCCCCGGTGATCGTGCAGCCGGCCCCCACGGTCGGGGCCTCGATCGCCTCGGCGATCAACACGTCGTTTCGGGCCGTGCAGCCGTTCTTGTCGTCGTCCTTCCAGTGCGGGTACAGCTCCCGCTTGTACCCGTCCCGGATCTCCTCCGCGATCGGCAGGGAGGTGATCGCCTCCGTGAGCGTGTACTCGTCGGCATGGGCGGCCGTCGGGGCGAGGACGGCGAAGGCCAGGGAAGCCGCAACGACACCGCGGCGGAAAGTCGTGATCATGGCCCGGTGATACCGGGCGGACCACCACCGGTACGACCCCGGCGAAGGCCATCTCACCCTGCCGGAGGAGCAAGTTCACCGAAGAACCGATCATGCACCGCGGACCCGCCGCCGATACGGGGGGGGTGCCCCTATGGGTTTGGTCAAGCTGATGGGGCGGGTTGGGGTTCGTAGAAGGTGCCGTCTCGGAGCATGGCGAAGAGGACGTCGGCTC
>NZ_JBSGQV010000081.1:1504-4620 GCF_053606025.1 Streptomyces sp. NPDC055254
AGGTGCGGCTGGATCACCTCCTTTCTAAGGAGCACAGTACCGATTGCAGACAAATGTTCTGCACGGTCAGCTCATGGGTGGAACGTTGATTATTTGGCACGGTTTCTCGGATGGATCACAAGTACTGCTTCGGCGTGGAAAGTGAGTCTCTGATGAGGGATCGTGCCTGGCACGTTGTTGGGTGTCTGAGGGTACGGCCGTAAAGGTTGTGTCTTCATGCCGGCCCCAGTGAACTTGTTTCCTTTGAGGAGCAGGGTGATGGGTGGCTGGTCGTTGTTTGAGAACTACACAGTGGACGCGAGCATCTGTAGGCCAAGTTTTTAAGGGCACACGGTGGATGCCTTGGCACCAGGAACCGATGAAGGACGTGAGAGGCCGCGATAGGCCCCGGGGAGCTGCCAACTGAGCTTTGATCCGGGGGTGTCCGAATGGGGAAACCCGGCAGTCGTCATGGGCTGTCACCCACTGCTGAACACATAGGCAGTGTGGAGGGAACGAGGGGAAGTGAAACATCTCAGTACCCTCAGGAAGAGAAAACAACCGTGATTCCGGGAGTAGTGGCGAGCGAAACCGGATGAGGCCAAACCGTATGCGTGTGATACCCGGCAGGGGTTGCGCATGCGGGGTTGTGGGAATGAGCTTGATCGGTCTGCCGGCCGGTCGGCGAGTCAGAAACCGTTGATGTAGTCGAAGGACATGCGAAAGGTCCGGCGTAGAGGGTAAGACCCCCGTAGACGAAACATCAGCGGCTTGCTTGCTCATCTCCCAAGTAGCACGGGGCCCGAGAAATCCCGTGTGAATCTGGCGGGACCACCCGCTAAGCCTAAATATTCCCTGGTGACCGATAGCGGATAGTACCGTGAGGGAATGGTGAAAAGTACCGCGGGAGCGGAGTGAAATAGTACCTGAAACCGTGTGCCTACAAGCCGTGGGAGCGTCGCTCATTGAGTTTACTCAATGGGTCGTGACTGCGTGCCTTTTGAAGAATGAGCCTGCGAGTTAGCGGTGTGTAGCGAGGTTAACCCGTGTGGGGAAGCCGTAGCGAAAGCGAGTCCGAATAGGGCGATTGAGTTGCACGCTCTAGACCCGAAGCGGAGTGATCTAGCCATGGGCAGGTTGAAGCGGAGGTAAGACTTCGTGGAGGACCGAACCCACCAGGGTTGAAAACCTGGGGGATGACCTGTGGTTAGGGGTGAAAGGCCAATCAAACTCCGTGATAGCTGGTTCTCCCCGAAATGCATTTAGGTGCAGCGTCGTGTGTTTCTTGCCGGAGGTAGAGCACTGGATAGGCGATGGGCCCTACCGGGTTACTGACCTTAGCCAAACTCCGAATGCCGGTAAGTGAGAGCACGGCAGTGAGACTGTGGGGGATAAGCTCCATGGTCGAGAGGGAAACAGCCCAGAGCATCGACTAAGGCCCCCAAGCGTACGCTAAGTGGGAAAGGATGTGGAGTCGCAGAGACAACCAGGAGGTTGGCTTAGAAGCAGCCACCCTTGAAAGAGTGCGTAATAGCTCACTGGTCAAGTGATTCCGCGCCGACAATGTAGCGGGGCTCAAGCGTACCGCCGAAGTCGTGTCATTGCAGCTATAGGGCCAACGCCCGCTGTGATGGGTAGGGGAGCGTCGTGTGCCGGGTGAAGCAGCAGCGGAAGCTAGTTGTGGACGGTTCACGAGTGAGAATGCAGGCATGAGTAGCGATACACACGTGAGAAACGTGTGCGCCGATTGACTAAGGGTTCCTGGGTCAAGCTGATCTGCCCAGGGTAAGTCGGGACCTAAGGCGAGGCCGACAGGCGTAGTCGATGGACAACCGGTTGATATTCCGGTACCCGCTTTGAAACGCCCAGTATCGAATCCATTGATGCTAAGGCCGTGAAGCCGTTCCGGAGCCTTCGGGCAAGGGAAAGTGGTGGAGCCGCCGGTCCAAGGTGGTAGTAGGTAAGCGATGGGGTGACGCAGGAAGGTAGTCCAGCCCGGGCGGTGGTAGTCCCGGGGTAAGGGTGTAGGCCGAGGGGTAGGCAAATCCGTCCCTCATTAAGGCTGAGACCTGATGCCGAGCCGATTGTGGTGAAGTGGATGATCCTATGCTGTCGAGAAAAGCCTCTAGCGAGTTTCATGGCGGCCCGTACCCTAAACCGACTCAGGTGGTCAGGTAGAGAATACCGAGGCGTTCGGGTGAACTATGGTTAAGGAACTCGGCAAAATGCCCCCGTAACTTCGGGAGAAGGGGGGCCATCACTGGTGATCGGATTTACTCCGTGAGCTGGGGGTGGCCGCAGAGACCAGCGAGAAGCGACTGTTTACTAAAAACACAGGTCCGTGCGAAGCCGTAAGGCGATGTATACGGACTGACGCCTGCCCGGTGCTGGAACGTTAAGGGGACCGGTTAGTGCGCTTTCGGGCGTGCGAAGCTGAGAACTTAAGCGCCAGTAAACGGCGGTGGTAACTATAACCATCCTAAGGTAGCGAAATTCCTTGTCGGGTAAGTTCCGACCTGCACGAATGGCGTAACGACTTCTCGACTGTCTCAACCATAGGCCCGGTGAAATTGCACTACGAGTAAAGATGCTCGTTTCGCGCAGCAGGACGGAAAGACCCCGGGACCTTTACTACAGTTTGATATTGGTGTTCGGTTCGGCTTGTGTAGGATAGGTGGGAGACTTTGAAGCTGTGACGCCAGTCATGGTGGAGTCGCCGTTGAAATACCACTCTGGTCGTGCTGGATGTCTAACCTCGGTCCGTGATCCGGATCAGGGACAGTGTCTGATGGGTAGTTTAACTGGGGCGGTTGCCTCCTAAAGAGTAACGGAGGCGCCCAAAGGTTCCCTCAGCCTGGTTGGCAATCAGGTGTTGAGTGTAAGTGCACAAGGGAGCTTGACTGTGAGACCGACGGGTCGAGCAGGGACGAAAGTCGGGACTAGTGATCCGGCGGTGGCTTGTGGAAGCGCCGTCGCTCAACGGATAAAAGGTACCCCGGGGATAACAGGCTGATCTTCCCCAAGAGTCCATATCGACGGGATGGTTTGGCACCTCGATGTCGGCTCGTCGCATCCTGGGGCTGGAGTCGGTCCCAAGGGTTGGGCTGTTCGCCCATTAAAGCGGTACGCGAGCTGGG
>NZ_JBSGQV010000082.1:0-4531 GCF_053606025.1 Streptomyces sp. NPDC055254
CGTCGAACGCTGCTTCAATCGCCTCAAGCAGTACCGCGCGATCGCCACTCGCTACGACAAAACCCGCGAGTCCCACCAGGCAGCCGTCACCATCGCGTCCCTGTTTCTCTGGCTCAAACCCCTTTGACGACACTGCCTAGGGCGTGTATCAGAAGTGCTCTGGTGACCGTTCCGGCTCAGGCCGCTAGCCGACGGAGACAACTCGGTCGGGCCGACCGCGTAGGGCGATGGTCACTTCGTGGACCGCACCTCCCTCGGTGGTCATGCGAATCCGGTCGGGAGCCGTCCACACCGTGTCGGCAAGTGCATTTTCTTCGGAGTCGCCGTTGAAGCAGCCGACACTCCACCGGCGTTCTAGCGGCGGGTCCCCCTGATCGACGTAGACGCACCAGACCGGGTCGATGGAAAAGGTGCTTCGTGACACCACGACCAGTCGGCGGTCGACACGGCCGGGGGCCGCTTCAGTCTTCAATGCCTCGTCCGACCCACCGAACGCCGTGGAGACAAAGCCCCCGACGAGCAGCGTGGGGACACCGATGACGAGCAGCGCGATGAGTAGGGGCATACGCAGCGAAGACTCGGCCAGTCCCAGGAGAACCGCCCCGATGAGCGCGGCCAGCGCGAGAAATCCCAGCAGAAGTACGTACTCACGGAGGCGGAGCAGCAGGATCAGCTCGCCCTCACCTCCCGCCTCGAATCCGACTACGGCCGCGACGCCGAAGATGGCTGCCACTGCCAGCAGCAGGAAGGCCAACGGTTTGCGATATCGAGTGAAGTTCATGATCCCCCGAACGATGTGGATCACGCAGCCTAAGGGGGAAGGCGGGGCAGAGGCTAGGCTCGACGGGTGTGGGTCACAGCCACTCGTTGATAGCCGCGACAAGCACGGTCGCCTCGTAGCGGACCGCGAGCTTGTCGTACCGCGTGGCGACGGCGCGGTGCCTCTTGAGGCGGTTGATGCCGCACTCGACCGCGTGGCGCTCGCGGTAGTCGGCCAGGTCGAAATGCGGTGGCCGGCCGCCGTGGGAGCCGAGTCTCCTGCGGTTGCGCGCTTGGTCGACCTTGTTCGGGATGGTGCAGCGGATTCCCCGGCGGCGCAGGTAGGCGCGGTTCTTGCGGGAGGCGTACGCCTTGTCGGCCCGAACGCGGTTGGGGCGGACCCGCGGCCGGCCCGGCCCGATGCGGGGTACGCGGATCTTTGCCAGCACCGGTTCGAACTGCGGCGAGTCCCCGCGCTGCCCCGCCGTCACCACGATCGACATGGGCTTTTGGCCTTGCTCCACGGCCAGGTGCAGCTTGGTGGTGAACCCGCCGCGCGAGCGTCCCAGCCCGTGGTCACCCGGCTCGGTGACCACTCCACCCGGCGGTTCCTCCTGCAGGTCACCCCGCTTTCGGGCTCCGGCCGCATGCTGATGGGCGCGGCACACCGTGGAGTCGACGCTTAGGTCCCACACGATCGCGCCCTTTACGTCGGCCAGGGACTGGAGCCGGGTAAGGACCCGGTGCCAAGTGCCATCTCGCTGCCACCGGCGGAACAGATCGTAGATCCGGCCCCACGGTCCGTACTCCGCGGGCACGTCCCGCCACGGAACACCGGTCCGGACCCGGAACCGTATGCCGTCGATCAACTGCCGCCGAGGCCAGACGGGCGGCCGCCCTGCCTTTGCCCCCTTCGGCAACAACGGCTCCAACACCGCCCACTGCTCGTCCGTAAGATCTCCCCGCCCCATGAACGATGATCATTCACCGCTCAAGATCCATTTTCGACACACGGCCTAGCGGCGGAACTCGTCTGCGGTGAGGCCAGCCCGCTGGGCGAGCGCCGGGATGTCGGCGTCCCACAGGTTCAGGCCGAGGATGTCGCCCTCCCCCTTAGCCTGCCGCTACCTGGCGAAATCCGCCGCTGCAGAACCAGACGTGGTCCGCGAGTGCTTCATAAAGCGCCACCATCCAGGAATTCTTGTTTGGATGGGCACGTGTACGCGCGAGCCCTTCCAGATAAGTACTAACATCTGAAGCTCCCCCCAATTCGAAGACCTCTTCAAATGCATGCTCTAGGCCCGGTAGGTCATCGGCGGCCTGGTCCTCGTAAATATCCCCCAGTTTGTATGTCTCAGAAAAGTGGTGCTTAACTCGCTCGGCGTTCTGTATATCCCACGATGAAGGTGGATCGACGTAGAACTCGATCCTCCAGCTCGCCGGTCTCTCTGAGGGCTTTGCCTCGTACGGTTTCCCGTCGCCGTTGATGGTGAGAAGTCTAGCTCTCAACCATCTATCAGAGTCAATGTCATCGAAGTATGGGTGGAGAGCCTGTTCGGCGTAGCAAGTCGGCGCCTTATCCAGCTTTTCGCGGTTGCAGTCGCCGCAGATGGGAAGCAGGTTGATCGGTACGGTTGCAAGGTACGGGTAGATCGACTTGGGCAGGTGGTGGTCAACCTGGCGCACGCGCCCCACACCGCAGATAGGACACTTACCTTTGCGGTTGCGGGCCTCCTCGTACACAGGGCGGCCAGGTCTACCTATCTGCATCCGCTGGTCATACATGGCGATCAGGGCATCTTTATGGCCATCCTTTGACGGGTCGGGAGAAAAATCCGCAGGATTTAGGTGATGCAAGGTCAAGCTGCGGCAAGCGCGTTCATACACGCCGGCGGCTACCGCGACCGGTAGCTCGTAGCTGTTGAGCAGGGTGAAATTCCGTATGGAGATTTGCCCGCTGATGCACATACGGAACGCCTCCCGCGTTTCAATCTCAGGGGGGCTGAGCCGCCGCATCAGCTCCTGCCCTCGCGGCGACGAGTAGCGGAGCGGGCCAGTGCTCGCCCCTCGGCACCGATCTGGCCACCGAACTCCTCGATGATGGCCTCGAACGACATGTCTTTCTCGGCGAGCGACTGGATCAGCCGGTTGAACCCTGTGCCGCGCACCTCCAGCCCGAAGATCTCGCGGGTGATGACGCCGACGTTCTCGCCGAAGGTCTCGATTTCGGGGTGGTCGACACGCAGATCATCGCCGACCCTGCGCAGTGCCCAGACTGCTTCACGGGGGGTCTCCTGGAGCACCACAGGCGAATGCGTGGCAATGACGGCGAGGCCGTTTCGATCCCTCAGCAGCTCTGACAGCGTTCGTACGAGCGTCGACAGTAGTGGCGGGTGGAGGTGGCCTTCTGGTTCGTCGATCAGGACCAGGGTGCGTTCCGTGGTGTGCTGGACCAGCTTGGCCAGTGTCAGCAGGACGATCTTGTGTCCCGAGCTCAGCCCTTCGAAGACGCTCTGGGAATCAGGCCGGTCGTGGGCCTGCGCTAGTTTCGTGATCTGCAGGTCGTGGAAGAGGGGATCTGTCTCTTCGAGCTGGGTCAGGACGTTGGCCCAGCGGCGCGCCTTGGCTGTTTGATCCTCCACGCACCTCTCTACGCACGCTGCGAACTCGGACCCCAAGATCGCGTAGTTCTTGGCTTCCGCACCGTCGTCCTTTTTGAGGCCGACGTACTGGTACGCGACTGGGTCACGCCTGCTGACTTGGTGCGGGCCATGCGAGTCGAAGGCACTGAACGACACGTACACGACGTTGGCAAAGGGATGCGCTCGGTGGTCGAGTCTGTCCTCCAGCGAGCCCCGGCGCCGCATGGTGCGGGGAGTCAGTGTCGTCTGGGCAATGTTGTGCAGCAGGCGCGTCTTACCTACGCCGTTGCTGCCGATCACCGCATGGATGTTGGTCGGAGGATTCTTGTCCGGGTCTGCCGTCAGGTCGAGGATGAGTTGCGGAGCGCTCTCGGACGACGTTTCTTGCTGGTAGCGGACGTGGAATCGCGACAGTGTGGGTCCGCCGTTGGCGATCCTGCGGTACTGCGTACGGACCGTCTCGGCGTCGGTCCCGCGCAACAGCGAGTGCTCCATGACCGGTTCGTCGAGGGCGCGTTCGAAGAGCTCGGGGTCATAGGCGACGTCACGGAGGCCGGCGAGGATCGCCTCGCGCGTCTCATCATCGAACTCGTCACGAAGCGTGGCGTAGAAGCTCTCGTCAACGCCGAGGGAGAAGAACGCCGGATCCAGGGCTTCGAAGTGCTGGGGAAGGGCTGTTCGGCCGCGCTCCATGCTGAAGAAGCCCACCTTCAGGCCTCCGACGTTGACAGTGTGACTGCCGTTGTGGCAATGCAAGTCGAAGAGCGTCCTGAACCCGTAATCGTCCCAGTTGTCATCGTCAAGCCGCGCTATGCCGGGGCTCAGAGACGCTCGTGGCCGAACCGTGGTGAAGTACACCGCCTCACAGTACCGAAAACGCGCAAGCCCTCCGCCGCTCACGTTGACCCTCAAACGGACGGGGAGCCAGAAGGCGGTAACAAGCCCTGACCTGGCAGAGCGTGTCCTATGTTGTCAGTTTCCGAAGTGGTTTCTCACAGCAGATGGCTTCTTTGCATCACCACACGGGACACGGTCTTACTGATCGTTTCAGAATGAGATTCGTTGAGGGGCTTGGCAGTTGGGTGTGCTGTCGGCAGGATCTGGGGTGTGTCTGCTGATCTCGTGCCTGA
>NZ_JBSGQV010000083.1:0-4365 GCF_053606025.1 Streptomyces sp. NPDC055254
GATCTCCGGCGCGAACATGCACGACAGCCTCGGTCTTGCACCTCTTGTGCGGGGTATCCCGCCGATCCGGTCCCGGCGAGGACCCCGTCGCCGCCCCGGCAAGCTCCACGCCGACAAGGCCTACGACTACGCCCACCTGCGCCGATGGTTACGCGGGCGCGGCATCACCCACCGCATCGCCCGCCGCGGCATCGAATCCTCCCAACGCCTGGGCCGACACCGCTGGACCATCGAGCGCACCATGGCCTGGCTCGCCGGCTGCCGCCGTCTCCACCGCCGCTACGAACGCAAAGCCGAGCACTTCCTCGCCTTCACCAGCATCGCCTGCACCCTCATCTGCTACCGCAGACTGGCCAAATGAGATGACGTCTAACACCGGGATCGGTCGAGTATCTGTATGGCAACGATGGTGCCGAAGTCGAAGAGCGGAGTGTTTGGAGGCACGCACCGTATGCGCCCGTTCCTGTTGGCGACGTACGCAACGTCATCGTTGCGGGTATTTACGACGGAATAACCCTTTTCAGGGTTTTGCAAGTACTGCCAGTTGGTCGTTACGTCCTGGAACCGTCCAATGATCGCATCCGAATAGAAGTTGATGCCGCTATAAATACAGACTCGCGGCCAAATGCACCTGTGTTGACTGACCGTCGGTGCTGCGGAAGCGGAAGGCATGCCGACGATGGGAAGCGTAAGGGCTACGATCGCGGCACCCCGTACGCATTTTGAGACGAATTTCATGGTTCTGTCCCTCCAATTCCTACAGCTTTGCGCCTTGAGGGGTGAGCGTAGCTAGGGCCCCCCGTACTCACCGAGATGGCGGCGCTGCCGACTGGTAATTCCTGTGCCCCGGACCCGGTCGCGTCAACTACCACGCAAAGGGTGGGTCGCGCACAGCAAGTGCTATTGATCAGAAACTCAAAGGGTTCTCGTTCAGGACGTAGCGGACGTGTGGACCGCCGAAGTAGCCGCGGACGATATGTGGCTGACGCTGGCGTCTGCGGAAGAACCTGCGGGTCTCGGCGGCGAGTTCGGCCTGGTTCCGGGCCCTGTGGGTGCGGGGCAGGCTGCGTTTGAGGTCGGCGTTGACCAGCTCGTCCGGGTTCAGCTCGGGTGAGTACGAGGGCAGGAAGTGCAGCTCGATCTCGTCCTTGTGGCCGTCGAGCCAGGCCCGGACGGTCTTCGAGCGGTGGGCCGAGTGCCGGTCGACGACCAGGTGGACCTTCCGGTCGAAGTGCCCGACGATCCGGGCGAGGAAACGGCACATGACCCTCGCGTCGAACGACTCGGTGAAGACCATGAAGTGCATCCGGCCACAGGTGCTGATCGCGGACACCGCGTTCACGGAGAACCGGTTCCCGGTCCGGCGGACGATGGGAGTCGCGCCTTTGGCACCCCAGGTGCGGCCGGTGACCTGGTCCGAGCGGACCCCGACCTGGTCGCCGAAGAGAACCTCAGCGTTCTCCGCCTTCGCCCTGGCCCGGATCGCCGGCCAGGTCTCCTCGTGCCAGACGCGGACCGCTTCCGCGTCCTGCTCGACCGCCCGCTTGTCCGGACGCTGGAAGCTCAGCCCCCAACGCTTGAGGTACTTGCCCACCCCGCGCTCGGTGAACCGGACCCCGTACAGCTTGAAGACCAGCTGACCTATCTGCCCCCGCGTCCACAACTGACCCGAAAGCCCCAGGTCGGAGGGAATGTGATCGAGGACAGCCTGCCGGACCGCAGCCTGCTCGGCTCCGACAGGACCTGATGCTCACCCACGCGGCGGCCTCGCGAGCGGGACAGCAGTGCGTCCCGCCCGCCAGCCTGCCACTTCACCCACCAGTTGTCCACGGCCTTGACCGACACCTTGAACAGGGCGGCAACCTCTACCCGGTCCCGGCCCTCCACCAGCGCCGACACCGCCAGCAACCGCACAGCCTCCTGCGCGTCCGGCGACCAGGCCCGCGCATCCCCCACCAGATCACTCACACACCACCAACGAGCCTGAACTCAAAGCGTTTCGGATCAATATGGCGGCGAAAGGCAGTGGTGTTCGCGTCCGGGCATCACTGCGCGGCTCCAAGGAAAGCGTGTGGATAGCCCTTCATGCTCGGCGGCGATTCCACGGTTGCTTCTCCTCCACCATCGTTCAGAGCCCGCGGGGCCGTAACAACGGAAAGATGCACGGTGAGTGCGCCCGAGCTCGATCAGAGGGCTGCCGGTGAAGCCACCGCGTCAGCGCGGAACGCGACCCGCGCCTTCCTCGCCGACGCCGCCCGCGTCCGGGCCCCCGCCCACCGGGGAAGCGCCGCCATGGTCCTCACAGACGCCAGCGGCGGGCTCCTGTTCTCAGGTCGTAGACCCGGCCCCACGGCCCGTACTCGACGGGCACGTCCCGCCACGGAACACCGGTCCGAACCCGGAACCGTATGCCGTCGATCAACTGCCGCCGAGGCCAGGCGGGCGGCCGCCCCGCCCTCGTGCCCTTCGGCAACAACGGCTCCAGCACCGCCCACTGCTCGTCCGTGAGATCTCCCCGACCCATGAACCGAGATCATGCACCGCTCAAGATCCACTTACGACACCGGCCTGGACCCCCCACTCACCCTCGCCGCATGACCACCCCAAACACCCGCATACATGGCATCACGTCCTTGACGAAGGACATAGAAACACCCCCTGCTTCCTGGTGTTTACAGGAGGCCGGGCAGAAGGCTGGCGGGGGTGGAGGCGAGGTCGCTGAGGAGGCCGCCTGTCCTGGCGGAGGCGCCGTTCAGGCTCTGGCTGTCCCTTCCGCTGCAGACCTGCTGGGGCGAGGTTGCGGTCGCGGGGCCGCTGCCGAGGAGTGGGCCGTTGATGAGGCCGTTCTGGAGCGTCACGTTCGTGGCCTCGGAGTGCTGGTCGCACACGGTCAGGTTGGGTTGGGGCGTGTCGCTGCCGCCGTGGGAGCCGTGGCCGGAGGCGGCACCAGCGCCGAACACGCTGATCATTGCGACCGCGGCAGCTACCAGGGCGCCCTCGCGAAGCTTGCGCACAGCATCTCCTCTTCGTCTTACCTGCGTCGTTGGCATATCGACGGATTCCGCAGCTAGCGTGCGGTAGTCCCGCCGATGGAACTCGGCAGCCACGGCCGGGTCTGTGAGGCGGGGTCTGCAGTAGTGCAACCGGTGTGGGCACTCCCGCGGTACAGACCCGGCGTGGCTGTGGTCGGTGACTGTTCACCGACGGATGCTTGGGGAAGAGGCGTCAGTATGAGATGACGACGTAGGAGTCGCCGCCCGGTTCGCCCGGTTCACCAGAGGCGTTAAGTCCAATTCCTCCATTGCCTCCGTCGCCGCCTGCGGCACGGCCGTCCGGCGCGGGCTGGGCGGGCACGCCGCCTTCGCCGCCCGCGGTGCCGGTGCCGGGGGAGCCGTCGCCGCCGGGCAGGGTGGTACCGGCTCCTGAGCACATTCCGGTGCCGCCCTCGCCGCCGGCCCCGGGGCTACCTGGCGAAATACCGCCCGCTCCGCCGCCGATACCTCCCTGCCCGCCGGTGGCGCTGGCCAGGGCGGTGGCATCGGGTGCGAGCAGGGCAGCAGCTTCTCCCGGCTCGCCGTTGCCGCCTGCGCTGCCGGCTCCGCCGCCTGTTCCGCCTTCGCCGCCTTCGCCTGTGTCGACCGTGTAGGCGGTTCCTGGCGTCACGGTCACGGTGCATGAGGCGAAGCCGCCGGCTCCGCCCCCGCCGCCTCCGCCGCCCAATGATGGGTCGTTCCCCACGCCGCCGCCTCCGCCGCCTCCGCCGCCCGCGCCCCAGACCCGGACGGCGACGGACGTGACACCCGCGGGGGGTGTGAAGGTTCCGTCGGAGGTGAACACCTGCTCACCGCTGGGCGGGGGTGTAGGTGTGGGTGTGGGGATTGCGCCTACGCCGATAGCGGGGCCCGACCGGGCGGCGGCACCGTTCAGGCCGATGCTGTCCCTCCCGCTGCAGATCTGCTGGGCAGACGTTGCCGTTGCCGGTCCGCTGCCGAGGAGCGGGCCGTTGAGGAGGCCGTTTTGGAACGTCGCGTTCGTGACCTGGGAGCGCTGATCGCACTGGACCACGCTCGCGCTCCCATCCCCGTCGCGGTGGGCGAAGGCACCAGCGGCCCCCACCACACTGGAACTTGCGACCAGGACGGCTACCAAGGCAGCCTGGTGAAACTTGCGCACAGAATCTCCCTACTATCCGATTCGCCACCCATAACGGATGGAACGTCAGATAGTGGACATTAGTGGTGAACTCCGGCTTGGTGGTTGTAACACGCTCTAGTACTCCAGCTGTAGATCGTGATCTTTGCGTTGTTGGGCTGCTTGGCGCTGGTAGTGGCCGGCACGGGCTGGCTCGGTCTGGTGCGGTCGCGC
>NZ_JBSGQV010000084.1:0-4347 GCF_053606025.1 Streptomyces sp. NPDC055254
GCGCTACGGCCACTTCGGCCGCGCGGGACCGGACACGATCCGGGCCGCGTCGCCACTGACCTTGCGGTGATGCTCGCCGACGGCGGCGAGGCGATCGCGGACCTTTCCGTGCTACGGGACCAGGGCGAGGTGTTCGGCCCGGTGGCCTCCACGCCCACGGCCTGGCGCCTGCTGGCCGCGGTTGACGGGAATGTGCTCGACCGGCTGCGCTCGGCCCGTGCGTCAGCGCGGGAGATCGCCTGGCATCCCCCACTCCGGCGACCACTGGGAGCTTCCCGACCGCGCGGTCACCCGCAGACGGACAGGTGCATCCGCATAGTCCTGCCGCCACCGCTCCGTTCCGATCGTCATCCAGGTCGGCGGCATGGTGGGCGTGAGGGCGTACTGCGTCCATTCCCCGACGAGCAGTTCCTGAGGGGCGACGGCCCTACCCCGGTCGTCGCAGCCGTCGGCGTTGAAGGGCTACGGCCCCCATACGGTGGCCCGGACTTCCTCCGGAGAGGGCCCGCCAGCGACCGGCGAGGCGAGGCCCCTCCACGGGCTGTCGTTCCGGATCGACACCGTCACCTCGATCGGCCCCCTGGGTTCCAGACCCGCGGGGCCATCAAGGTGCAGACGGAGGAGGCCGGACGCCCCGCCCTCGGTTACCGCCAGTCGACATCGGAAACTCGGAGTTGGGGCCGCGTGCTGTCGCTCCTCCTCGATGCGGGGCGAAGTACCGGGCGACCTCGCGGGAGGGCAGGCCATGGCACGGTGCCATAGAACTCGCAAACCTCGACCACAGGCTTGATGAGCCCGTCCAGCGCCGTGGACGCCAGACCTGCGGCGTCGCGCGCCCACTGGCACAGACAGCACGTCGGAGAGGAAACTTTCCTCGTCGTGTGCCGAAATCCGGGCTTGGCGCCAGCGTTGCAGTGACATCGCGGATCCAAGAGCAGTGACGTGAACAGGGGTTCGGCGGTCTCTGACAGAGTGCTCAGCGCCGTGCCGGCTCGTGTCGGCAGATCCTCACCGCCGTTGCGGGTGGCAGGTGGATATATTCGTTCACCAGCGGCTGGTGTGGGTGTGTGTTCGATCTTGGGCGTCATGGTTCACCTGCGGAGAGGGCGACTTTCGGTCGGCTGGGGTACCACGGGGGCAGGGGTGGAGCCTTTCGAGTACGTGCGGGCCGGATCTTTCCCGGCCGGCACGTACTGGCCCTTCAGTCCGCCCATGGGCGAGCTCGGGCGTCCTGGCGGGTAGCGATGGTGACTTCAGGCTAGGGGAGAGCAAGGCGCCGACGGCTTTTTGTGCCTAGTCCGTTTCGCGTGCAAGAGGCCGCACGGCGCCTCGACTGCAAGGCGGTCTCGTGGCGCTTGTGGCGGGTGGGGCGGTATGCACGTGCTGGCCTGTTCCCGCCTCAGCCCGGCGTGTCCGCGTAGACGGTGGTGAGGCCTCCCGAGATGCTCATTCGGCAGGGATGCAGCCTAACGGAGGCGCATATCCGTGCATCGAGGGATTGAGGGCGGCCATGTCTGATGTGACGCTGACGCCGGAGGAAGAGGACCGTTTGCAGCGGCTGCGGGCCATGCTGCGGGGCAGTGGGACGGCGAGTGAGAACAAGTACCTGCTGGGCCTGCGGCAGGGCAGGAAGGGCGGCGTGCTGATCGGAATGATGCTGCACGCGGCCGAACGCTACCGGCAGGGCCTGGCCCTGACCGACCTGGAACAGAGCCTGCTGCGGCTGTGGCAGGGCATGTTCTCCGACCAGGAGATCCGAGCCAGTGGCCAGGAGTACCGGTCGGCCGTGGAGGGTCTGGGCACTCTGGACATCATCTCCAACAAGGTCACCGAACGCCCGCCCTCGTCGGGGTTCACCGCGGCGGACCTTCGTGCGCTCCTGCCGGAGGTCGGGCAGGAGGCGTTGGGCATGGCCAACGTGTCCGTGGCCAGCCCGGAGACCCTGGCAGCCGGGGAGCCGATCGACAGTGCCGCCTTCCAGGCCGGGCTGCACGAGGTCGGCTTTGCCACGACAGTCTTCCGCTCCCCTCCGCCCGACCCTGAATCCGTTCCGGAGGTGCCCTCCTACCAGGCGAGCCTGCAGCTCGAGAAGTTCTACGTCCGGCGCGCGGCGGGCGACCAGGGAGGAGGCAAGGACGAGATCTACTGGACGGTGGCGGCGACATCGGACAAGCACAAGGCGCCGGTGTACACCTCCCAGGAGTTCGGCGGGGTCAAGAAGGGCCAGACCCGCGACTTCAACGCCGGCAAGAAGGTCGTCTTCACCGGGCCGGCCGGGCGGTACCTCGTGCTGGGGATCACCGCGTGGGAAGCCGACCAGAGCAACAGCGAGTGGTACGACAGCCTCTACACGGCGTTGGACGAGTGGCTGTACGAGATGCGGTACACGCTGGAGCTCGCCTTCCTGCTGCTCCCCGAGTGGGCCGGCATCGGATTCGAACTCGCGAAGCTCATGGTCTGGCTCATGCAGTACCTCCGCAACCACGACGACGAGTCGTGCACCCGGACAATTCTCCTGGACCGCCATGCGATGATCACCCTCCACCATCGCCAGACCGACGTGTGGGAGTTCGACGGAGACGGCCATCACGCGCTGACCGTAAAGTACACCGGTCAGCGGCCCATCTTCCCCTCAGGAACGTTGGAATACGTCCGCCTCGACACCGGCAAGAGCGCATGGAACGCGTCGGTGTCCCTCGGCTGGAAGAGCACAGCGCCCCCGGCGCTGGCCTCCTTCGGCGACCAGCTGCACGCCGTGTACACACGGCCCGGGGACCGCGCCCTGATGTGGAGCAGGACGGTGGACGGCGGCTGGACCGAGCCCGCCCAGATCAAAGACTTCCTGAGCGACTACCAGCCCGCCCTCGCGGTGCACAGTTCACGCTGGCAGCCCCACAAGCTGTTCCTCGCGTTCGTCGCCATGGACGGAAGGATCCGTGTGTGCGCGTGGACCACCTCCGAGGGGTGGAGTGACGGGGTACTGCTTCCGTCCGCCATCACGGGCAGGGGGATCGGTATGACCAGCGGCGAAAAGCTGGTGATCGCGCACCGCGATAGCGGCGGCACCATCAGCGTCGACTACTCCTACGATGGCGTCGACTGGGGCGAAGGAGGAAGTGCGCACACGCCGTTGAGCAGCTCATCCACGGTCTCCTGTGCCGACTACGGCGGGAACATGTGGTACGCCGCGCGAGGCGGGGACGGCCAGAACCACGTCCACCGGCGTGTGGCCAACAGCTACGTCGAGGTGCAGTTGCCCGGCACCTGGCGCACGCTCGACCCGCCGTCGATGACGACGCACAACGACGAGGTGCGCCTGGTGGCCCGCAGCCAGCAGGGAGAGCTCCATGGCCTGCACGGCACGGAACAGTCCTGGACACCGTTTCCCACGGCCAACGTCGGCGCCATGGAAGGAGAGTGCGGCGTGACCTCGCACAACGGCGCCCTGTACGTGATGTACCGGCGCCCGAACTGACCACCCCATGCGACGTCCAGGACCTGTTACCGCCCCGGTACGAGCTGGTCAGAGCCCGTGCCGCGGCGGAGCCGTGTGCGGGGCTGACGGACTTGAAATGTACGACTGGCTTTGACGGTGACAGTTGACTCCACCCGGAAGGCGAGTTCTGACGCCACATAAGGCGGCGGCCACCTCGGGACACTTCGTACTCGAACCTGCCTCCAGGCCTCCATTCCCACGTGCATCCGGTTAGATCGGCGGTACGTCACGATCAGGGAGGCTCCCATGCCCAGCACCCAACCCGTAATCTCCAAGATGAACTTCCTGTTCCGCCAAGTACGAGGGACGCTCATGGACTCCTTCGACGAGGAACTGCAGGAGATGCACGACTACGCCGTGGGGTATGGCCTGGCCAGCAGCAAGGGGACGGTCTTGTTCCTGGACTGCGATGCTCCCGAATCCGGTACCGGGAGCCGGTCGGCCGCGTTCAGGTCTACTCGCAGGGCGGTCGTCGGCGTCCTCGTCGGCCCCCACGATTCCGTCACTTTCGGTGACGAGGCGCAGGTCTTCGCGATCCAGAACGCCAACCTTGACGCCTTCCACCTCGAATCTCCGACCTCTGTCGATGACCGTGCTCAGACAAGGGCGACATGCCTGCGGTCGATGACGCAGTCAGGGACCCCGTGCGTCGGCATGCTTGAGGTGATCGACACCAACACAAACGTCCTCACCTACGCCGGACTGCCGGGCGACCGCGATGGGTTCCTCAGGGCATACAACGTCGGTGCGCTCTAACCTCGCGGTTTCATTTCGTGTGGGGCCCGGAATCTGAGCGGGAACGCGAAAGTGCCTTCTGAACTGGGACGATGAACCTTGTCGAGGGGTTCTGT
>NZ_JBSGQV010000085.1:0-3974 GCF_053606025.1 Streptomyces sp. NPDC055254
GCCGGCTGCCGCCGTCTCCACCGCCGCTACGAACGCAAAGCCGAGCACTTCCTCGCCTTCACCAGCATCGCCTGCACCCTCATCTGCTACCGCAGGCTGGCCAAATGAGATGACGTCTAAATGCCCGGGTGATCAACCAGCCGCGAGCCGTGCGAAACGCGCATGCCCGGTGCCGCGAGCGGGTCAGTCGCGGAAGTGCGAAGCGTCCCTGCGCCGACGGTCCACCTCGACGGCGAAGACGTCCGGGCGGCTGTAGTGGCCGGTCGGGTCGAAGTTCTGACGCTCTTCCCGGATTCGGGCAAAGTCCAGATCGGCGATTACCAGACGCTCCTCGTCCACGACCGGCTCCACGATCCAGGTGCCGTCCGGCGCCGCCACGGCGGAACCGCCACGGCAGTAGTCGGTCACACCGGCCTGCTCCAGTTCGGCGCGCAGCGGGAAGTCGGCGGGGACGTCGGCCAGGGAGAGCAACCCGTTGGCCGCGAGGTGGAACATCCTTCCCTCACGGGCGATGAAGCATGTGCTGTTGTCGGCGGTGTTGTGGGGGTTGCCGGGCCAGACACTGATGTGCAGTTCCTCGCCCTGTGCGTATAGGGCGTGGCGGGCCTGGGGCATCCAGTTCTCCCAGCAGTTCAGGCCTCCTACCCGGGCAGGGCCCACTTGGTGCACGCGCAGTCCGTTGCCGTCCCCGATGCCCCAGACCAGCCGTTCTTCGTGAGTTGGCATGAGTTTGCGGTGGGCGCTGACAATGCCTGCGCCGGGGGCGATGGCGACCAGTGTGCAAAACACGGTCCCGCGGGCGGTACCCACTCCTCGTTCCGTAGTGCCGAGGTACACGAAGATGCCCAGGTCCCGGGCGGCTTCGGCGATCTGGGCAAGTTCCGGGCCGTCCAGCTCGACCGCGGCCTGCAGGTATGCCGCATAGGCTCGCTTTTGTCCGGTGTCGTTGAAACGGGCGCCGCCTGTGTGCTCCAGCCAGGACGGGTAGCCGGACAGGAAAGTCTCGGGGAAGGCGATCAGCTGGACGCCCTCTGCGGCCGCGTTCTCCAGCCACGCGAGGACCTTCTTGGTCGTCGCCGTCGGATCGAGCCAGTGCGGCCGGGCCTGTGCGGCAGCAATACGCATGTCGTTGTCTCCGTATCGTTCTCGGGTGGTGAGATGAGCCGCCGGAGGGGCTGGCCGATGGGGGCCAGGCGAACTGCATGCCCGGGCGGGCCCCACAGCGCCGCTGGCTACACTGCGAAGATCTGCGAGCTGTCGGCGAACGCCTTGAACTCCAGCGCATTATCCGAAGGGTCCTTGAGGAACATGGTCCACTGCTCGCCAGGCTGTCCCTCGAAGCGGAGATAGGGCTCGATGACAAACGTGGTGTCCGCCGCGCGGAGGCGTTCGGCGAGTGTGTGGAAGTCGGGGATGGACAGGACGAGGCCGAAGTGCGGGACGGGTACGTCGTGCCCGTCGACCGGATTGTGGATCGGATCATGGCGTGGCGCCAGGTGCGTCACGAGCTGATGGCCTCGAAAATTCCAGTCGATCCACTTGTCGGAACTGCGGCCCTGGCGGCAATCCAAAGTCTCGCCGTAGAAGCGGCGAGCTGCCGCCAGGTCGTCGACGGGCACGGCCAGGTGGAACGGCGGGGTAGCTATTTCGTACAGGGGCATCTTTGCAGCCTCTCCTTCGGGAGAGTAGGAGTAGCGCCGACGGCATGTCTGAATGTTAACATCACTACATTAAGAAACAAGGGGAGTGAAGTGAGCAACGAAAGTGGCGTCGCGCCGGCCCGCCGACGCGGCATGGCGAACGAGGTGGCTGACCGAATCCGGGACGCGATCTTCTCCGGTGTTTACACGCCTGGAGCTCAGCTCCGCGAGGTTGAGCTGGCCACTGCTCTCCAGGTCAGCCGGGGTCCGGTGCGCGAGGCACTGCTGAGGTTGGAACGCGAAGGCCTCGTTCAGAGCGAATGGCACCGTGGGACCACCGTGACCACCCTGTCGGCCCAGGATGCCGAGGAGCTGTACAGCCTCCGCGGCGCCCTCGAGCAGCTAGCCGTCGAGCGCCTCGTGAAGCACGCCACGGCGGAGGATCTGGCCGCAGTCCGGAGAGCCGTGAACCGGATGGGCCGTGCCGAGGACGCGCATGCAATCGTGCGCCTCGATCTGGAGTTCCACGACGCCGTCTACGCCGCCGCACACCACGGCCGCCTGGAGAGGGCATGGCAGGCGATCCGCTCCCAGGTGCACCTTTTCCTTCTGATGCGCATAGGCCTCGGCAGCAACGACTACGCCCAGCACATCGAGACAGAACACCGGGAACTGGCCGACGTCCTGGAAGCACGCGACACCGAACACGCTCTCCGGCTCTTCGCGGAGCACCGGAGCCATGCTTTCGCCCTCCTCAAGGCGGCGGACGCGACGGGGTAGACCTGGTCGCCCAGCGATCAGCAACGCCCAACAGGCCCCTACTGCAATCACAGTTCGGGGGTGTCTCCGCGGCGTTCGTAGTGGCTGTCGCGGGGGCGCGGGTCTGGCTGAGGCGCGTACGGCACCATCGCGTCCTCCCACCGGACCCTGCCCAGCCACTGCCCGGCCGCCGCAGTGTCGCCGTGGTGACGGACGAGTTCGCGCTCGAACACGCCGCGGTCGAAATCGTTATCCACGCACGACCGTGTCTCACGATCCCCCATGTCGTTGATGGGCCAGGGGGTGCGATCAGATGGAGACCTTCTTCACCGACCCGGATGCGCTGGAGGCAGCCGGGGTAAGCGACGCGACGAAGGCGCTCGCACGGCACGGACTACATGCCGGTGCACCGTTCATCCTCAGCGATGACGGCAGCTACGACGTCCAACTCAACCGATTCCTGTGGTCCTTGCCGACTCTCGGGGTGAGGTCGGCACATTCCTGGCGTGCCTACGCTCTGGACCTGCTGACCTGGGGACGGTTCCTCCAGGAACATCGCGGCAAGACCCTGTGGCACGCCGACCGTGACGACGTCACCGCCTTCCATCGAGCCCGGCGGGTCGCTCCCGACCCGACACAGGTTGTCTCGGCCTCGACCTGGAACCGGGGCGTCGCTGCCGTGGACAAGTTCTACACATGGGCGGTGGACGAGGCTCTGATCGAGCGGACGCCGTTCAAGTACTACGAGAGCTCGCGGCGCACTGGCTCCGGGCAGCATGTACGCGTCCGCAACAACCGTGCAGTAGAGAAAGCCGCCAAACGCGGAAACGTGAAGTTCCTTTCCGTTCCCCACTACGCGGCCTTTCGCGACATCGGCCTACGGGGTCAGCTGCGGACGGGCACCGCTGATTCGAGCTTCCGAGGCCGTAATGCGGAGCGAAACGTCGTCATGGCCGAGCTGCTGGTCACCACTGGCTTGCGCATCGAGGAGGCTGCTTCGCTCTGCTGGCCGGAACTCCCGTCCCTGGACAGCCAGAGGGACACGAAGAGCCTGCCCTTCGACCTAGCGCCGCCGACTGCCAAGCGGGACAAGGGACGCAAGATTCTCTTGTCCCATCGAGTCCTGCGCGCCGTGGCCGACTACGTCGAGATCGAGCGCTCCCTGATGCTGGACCGCTGGCATGCCCGTGGCTGTCCGCTGCCTGCCGGCGCGGTGCTGGGGAGTCAAGCCGACCGGCGAGGTGTGCGGGTACCCGTGAAAGACGGCAGGCTCCGAAAGGTCCCCTGGTCACGTCTGCCACCGGCACTCCGATCCCGCCTGTACCTCGTTGACGATCAGGGCCGTTCCCTCGGCCCGGCGTGCGTCTGGCTCGGCCAGGAAGGGCGACCCGTGTCTCTGTCGGCCTGGGAGTCGGTCTTCGTGCGGGCCTCGGAGAGATGCCGTACGCGCGGGATCGACGTCGACGCCACACCCCACGTCCTTAGACCGTGTCCTACATGGTCAGTTGGCAGTTGTACGGGTCATGGGGAGTGGACGGTGGGGATGGATCGTTCCGGACGGGTTGTGGGAGATAG
>NZ_JBSGQV010000086.1:0-3739 GCF_053606025.1 Streptomyces sp. NPDC055254
CCCCGGGGCCCCGCCCCGCCGCCCCCCCCGCGCGGGGGCGGGCGGCGGGCCGCGGCGCGCCGCCCGGCCCGCGCCCCCGGCCGCCGGCCGCCGCCCCCCCCCCCGCCCCCCCGGCCCGCCCGCACGGCGGGGGTGCGGCCTACTACGGGCCGCACCCCCGCCCCCTCGCGGCCCCGCGCGCTGTCGCGTGGATCGACGCCGGGTCCGTCGGGCCGCGCACCTGCCCCTTGGCCTGCGGCCCCCGGCCTGCGCCCCGCGCCGCGTCGGCGTCGGTCAGGCGTCGATCTGCGGGGGGTCCGCCGGGCCGGCGGCCACGCCGAGGTCCGCCCGCATGGTGTCGCGCATCTCCGCCCAGCGGTCCCCGAGCGCCAGAAGGGCCGCCAGTAGCTCCTCGAAGGACCCCTCGGGGTGCGGATCGCCCTCCTCCAGCCGCATGATCCGGCTGTAGGAGCTCGCGAGGGCCTGCGCCAAGGCGTCCAGCTGCGCCAGTACCGCGTCCGAGGCGACCATCTGCGCCTCGGCGAAGGACGCGTACAGGACGTGCCGGGCCTCCTCCAGGTCCGCCCGGCCCTGCGGGGTGACCGCGCCCTTGTGGACCAGCCACAGGTAGTTCATGAGCTCGACGCGGTAGCGGCGGTAGCCCGCGTTGGCACCCACGTAGCAGCTCCGCCGCTGCTCCCGCTCGACGACCCGCTGCTCGCGCGCCCACTGGGCATCGGCCGCCCGCTCCGCTCGCGCGGACTGCTCCGCCTGCGTCCGCGCGAGTACGCGATGCGACAGGACCGGGGCCAGCAGCGTGCCCAGTACCGCGACCAGAGCGCCGGCGAGAGCCGGCCACGCGTTCCCCACTGCGTCCCCCACGGTCGCGGCCCGGTGCCACCGACATCCTGCCCTCCCGTCCCACGGGTCGCAGAGGGTTTCGGCCACTCGCGGCCGCGCGCCCCGGCGTGATCACGCGAGCGCCTCCGTCCCCGCGGATCAGGGCCGCGGGATGATACGGGTTTCCCCCGGGGGATGGACGTCAGGCAAGATGGGGTGTTACTTGCCATCGAATCCGGGAAAACCGCCTCCCACCTGCGGTGGAACTACACGCAGAGGGCCGCCTCATCCCTCCTGGGCCGTCTGTGGGCCGTCGCCGATTTCAGCGCCGCCGTAAGGAGCGATCGAGGAGTGGCCTACCGTCACGAAGCCACTCCCAGGTCAGCCCGCATTGCGCCACGCATGACCGCCCACTGTTCGTTGGCCCGCAGTAAGTCAGTCCGTATTTCCTCGAACGAGCCCTGGGGTGCAGTGTTGCCTTCCTCCAGGCGCATTACCCGCATGTACGAGTTTGCAAGGGTCTGCGTCATGGAGTCCAGCTCTGCCAGTACCGCATCGGAGGAGACCATCTGCGCCTCGGCAAAGGAAGCATGCATCGCGTGACGTGCGTCCTCCACGGCCGTCCGCGCCTCCACAGTGACCTCCCCCTTGTGAACAAGCCACAGATACTTCATGAGTTCGATGCGGTAGCGGCGGTATCCAGAGTTTGCGGTCACGTAGCAGTCACGCCGTTTGCCTAGCTCGACAACCTGTTGCTCGCGGGCCCACCGGGTATTGGCCGCACGTTCTTGACGTTCGAAGCGGTTCGATTCGGCGCGGCCGACAAGCCGCTGCGACAGGATGGGGGCGAGGAGAGTGCCCGCTACAGCGATTGTTGTGCCCGCGAGCGCCAGCAAGGTGTTGTCCACGATTCCCTCCGAAGGGTCGGCCCTGCACTCAGCGCAGCGCCATGGGTTCTACTGCCCTGAAGAGGACGCTGTCGACCGCCCTCCGGGTTCGGCCTTGACTGCTTGGCATCAAGTGCGTGTAGACCTTGAGCGTGAACCCGGGATCGCTGTGTCCTAGGTACGTGCTGAGCGCCTTGATGCTCTCCCCGGCGTCCAGGAGCACGGAGGCGTAGAAGTGCCTCAGGGCGTGCATCCCATGCTCGCGTGCCGACGCGTACCGCTCGCCCTTCTCGGGCTCGGGGATGACGCCGGCCGCCGCGAGTGCGGGCTTCCACGTCTGGTCGTTGAACGCGCTTCGCCAAATTGCGTTGCCCGCGGTGCTGGTGAAGACCAGCTCTTTGGTCAGCGGCGGCCCGTCCGGGGTCAGCCACGGAAGGGTGACCTTGACCGGCGGGAAGCGCCGCATGTGCTCTGTGAGCGCCTGAGCGACCGACTCAGGCAGCGGGACATCACGAACCTTCCCGCGCTTCGGTGGAGCGAAGACGAGCGTCCCGTGGATGCGCTTCACCTGGAACCCGACGTGCACCCAATCCGTGAGGAACCCGACTTCATCGACCGGGAGCCCGAAGATCTCGCCCTGACGCAGTCCGCATCCGGCCCCGAGGTCGGCCATCGCGCGGTAGTGCGCGGGCAGTCCTGCTCGCACGCCCAACAGTTGGTCTGCCGTCCAGGGCTTCACCCGGGAGGGCATTGGCTGAGGCGCCTTCACGGACGTGGCACGGCAGGGGTTCTGTCGCAGAATGCCGTCATCTACGGCTGCGTTCAGGACCGACGATGCGTTCTCGAAGATCGCACGCCGATAGTTTGCCGACAGGGAGTCTGCGGCCAACTCGCCGAGCCAGTCGCGAATGTGCGCGGGCTGGAAGGATCCGAGCGGGCGGGAGCCGATGTGCGGGTACGCATGAAGCCGGAGCCGCGACTCAACCGCCGTACGGCTGACCTCGTCCGAAGTCAGCTTGGACACCCACTTCTCGGCGAACTGCTGGAAGGTGATGCGGCCGGCGCGCGGGTCGACGTACTGCCCGCGCGCCATGTCCGCCTCGACCTGGGCGAGCCACTGATCCGCCAGCCGCTTTTCGCGGTCGCGGAAGGACTTGCTCTTCTCGGTGCCGTCGGGACCGATGTACCGGGCGCGGTAGCGCAGACCGGTGCCGTGGCGATCGGTCTTGATGCGGACGGGCTTGCCGTTGGCGTTGGGTTCGGTCTTGTACCAGCGGTCTTGGATGTGGCCTGCCACGTTGGTGTGCCTTTCCGGGCGTACGGACCGAGGGCGGGCCCGTATGGGCCCGCCCTCGGCGGTTGTGGTGGGGGTCAGGCGGCTTGGCTGAGGTCCGCCCGTTTCTGTTCAGCGATCCAGGCGTAGACCTCGGCGGGGTCGTACCGCACGTGCTTGCCGATGCGGAATCCGGGTGGCCCGGTGCGCTTCTTGCGCCACTGGTAGACGGTCTCCAGCGGGACGTCGAAGAGGTCGGCGATGTCGTCGGGGGTGAGATAGCGGTCGGGGAGTCCTCCGCGCAGCGTGGCGCGGGGGTCGGGTTGCTCGGCCACGGTGCTCTCCAGCGCGGATGTCAGCGGGGGCGTGGGTATGGGCTCGTGCTGTCCGAGGCCCCGGATTCTGCGTCACCCCGTCATTGGTGTCACCTATACCGCCTGACCTGCGGTTTCTCGGTGACACGGGTTGTCGGGGGGTGTGTCACTGAGCGACTCGGGTTCCGTCATCGGTGACATGGGTGACGCGAGATGACACAGCCTCGGTGCTTTGCGTCACCGTGGAAGCCGCAGGTCATCGACCGCTTTCGGCTGCTGGTGTCGCAGGTGACGCAAGGTCTCTTCTCTTCGGACAAGAAGGGCGGGCCGTCTGCCTTACTGATCGTTTCGGAATGAGATTCGGAGTCGTCGTAAGCAGATGATGCTGCAGGCGAGTTGGAGGAGACTGAGGTGGAGGTCGGCGCGTATCTCGTAGCGGATTCGAA
>NZ_JBSGQV010000087.1:0-3032 GCF_053606025.1 Streptomyces sp. NPDC055254
CGGCCTGCGGCCCGGTCCCGGCCTGCGGCCCGGTCCCGGCCTGCGGCCCGGTCCCGGCCTGCGGCCCGGTCCCGGCCTGCGGCCCGGTCCCGGCCTGCGGCCCGGTCCCGGCCCCGGGCCGGTGCTCGTGCTTCGGGTCGACGGTGGCGGTGACGCCCGCGCGCCCTCGGCTGCCTCGGGCAACCCGCCCTCCTTGGACGGGCGTTGGAGCGGTGGCCGTGACGCCCGCGCCCTCGGCTGCCTCGGGCAACCCGCCCTCCTTGGACGGGCGTTGGAGCGGAGGCCGTGACGCCCGCGCCCTCGGCTGCCTCGGGCAACACGCCTTCCTCGGCCGGGTGTTGCTGGGGCTCGGTCCTGCTCCCGTCGCGCCGTCACCCTCCGCCGGGAATCCGTCCTCCGACCCTGACGGTCCCTCAAAGAAGGTGCCTGCGCGCACGTTTGGGCGGCCGGGGGAGGGTCACACGCGTGGACAGAGGAGTTCCGGGCCGACGACCGCAGGGCGCGGCCGGGACTCCGTCGAGGCCCCGCACCGCGCCCGACGCGTGACGCGGGGTCCCGCCGGCACCACGAGACTGCCGTCCGGGATCCGCATGGCACCCGGGCACCCGTGCCCGCGGCCCCTTCCCCGGCCGCGCCTGGCCGGGCTGCCCGGCAGACCCCCGGCGACGACGCTCGGACCGCCGCCCCCGGGCAGCGGACCCCGACGGCAGCCGCCGCCCCCCGGCAGCGCACCCCGACGGCAGCCGCCCCCGAGCAGCGGACCCTGACGGCAGCCGCAGCCCGCAACCCCACCGCATCCGGGCAGCAGCCCCCGGCAGCAGCCCTCGGCAGCGCACCCCGGTGGCAGTCGCCGCCCCCGGGTAGCGGACCTCGGTGGTAGCCGCCGGCGCCCGGGACCCTGCCGGCTGCCGCCCCCCGGCTGCCGCCCCCGGCAGTGCACCCTGACGGCACCCGCCGCCCCCGGGTAGCGGACCCCGGTGGTAGCCGCCGGCGCCCGGGACCCTGCCGGCTGAGCCCCCGGCGGCGGCCCCTGCCGGCAGCCGCCACCTCCAGTGGACCTCGACAGCAGCAGCCGCCCCCCGACAGCGGACCCCGGTGGCGGCCCGCGTGCCCCGGTAGTGGACCCGGCAGCAGCCGCCGGCAGGCGTGGCGCACCCGTCGCCGGCCGGGGGGCGACGGCGAGGTCCCCGGCTTGATAGGCAAGTGAGTGCTTGCCTATCCTGGAGGGGTGGCCGACGACCTCTTCAAAGCCCTGGCCGACCCGACCCGCCGCACCGTCCTCGACGAGCTCGCGCAGAGGTCCGGACAGACACTGTTCGAGATCTGCTCGCGACTGAGCATGAAGCACCACCTCGCCATCTCGCGCCAGGCGGTCTCCCAGCACCTCGCCGTGCTGGAGAGCGCCGGGCTCGTGGAGACCCGGCGCGAGGGGCGCTACAAGTTCCACGACCTGAACACCGCCCCGCTGCGGCAGATCACCGAGCGCTGGCCCGTACCCGGCACCCCCCACACCCCCAACACCCCCGGCACCCCTCACGCCCCCGGCACCCCTCACACCCCCGATACCCCCGACACCCCCGGACCGCAGGAGAGCACCGCATGAAGATTCACCTGACCAGCGTCTTCGTCGACGACCAGGCGAAGGCCCTGCGCTTCTACACCGAGATCCTCGGCTTCGTGAAGAAGTACGACGTCCCGGTGGGGGAGAAGGACCGCTGGCTGACCGTCGTCTCGCCCGACGAGCCCGGCGGCACCGAACTCCTCCTGGAACCCGCCGCCCACCCGGCGGCCAAGACCTACCGCGACACGCTCGTCGAGGACGGCATCCCGCTCGCCCAGTTCGCCGTCGACGACGTGCACGCGGAGTACGAGCGCCTGCGCGCCCTCGGCGTCCGCTTCGTCCAGGAGCCCCTGGAGATGGGCGCCGTCACCACCGCCGTCCTCGACGACACCTGCGGCAATCTGATCCAGATCGCCACCCAGCCGCAGTAGGCGCCCCGGCGCCCGGCCGCCCGCAACGAGAGGGCGCTGCGCGCGGGGGCAGGGGGTGCGTCACAGGCAGGCGAGGAGGTCATCCAGCGGGGCCGGCACCTGGTCGGGGGAGAGGGCTTCGACCAGGAGGCGGCCGTAACGGATCTTGCGGCCCTTCTTCGTGCCGAGGAAGCGCCGCAGCTGCCGGGCGCGCGGCCGGCCGTGCTGGGCGGGCTGCCGGACGAAGGTCTGCCAGGCGCGCAGCTCGTCCTCGGCCTCGATGACCTGCTCGATGCGCGCCGGTCCCAGCGTGCGGATGAGCTCGTCCTCCAGGTCCGCCGTGCAGACGAACACGCACCGGCTCGGCTCCCGCCCCGGGGCCAGGCCCCGGTCGAAGAAGGGCTTCTCGCGCGCGTCGCACAGACCGATCAGGCGCAGACCCAGACCCGAGGGCCCCAGGAGCTCCGCGTAACGGCCGACGCTCATCGCCCCGCCCATCGCCACCACGCCCACCCCCTCGGCCGCCAGGTCGCGGCCCCGCCCCTCGGCCAGCGCCTCGACGGCCGCGAGGTCGCTCAGCCCTTCCAGCAGGACCGCCGTGTGCACCCCCAGGCGCTCCGCCAGCTCCCTGGCCGGCCCGCCGCAGCCACCGCCCGCCCAGCCGGTGACCTCGTCCCTGAACATGCGCATGTCGGCCATGCGGGGGAGTCTGCTACGCCCCCCGACGCCGGCGCACGCCGATATCCGCCCGCCGCCCGCCGCCCACGGCCCCCGGGGCGCCGCGGGCCGGGACGGCGGTGCACCGCGGAACCTTGGGCAGCGCGCCGGGAGCGGGAGGGCCGCGCGCCGGAGGATGCGCCGCGCCGGGAGGGTGCGCCGCGCCGGGAGGGTGCGCCGCGCCGGACCACACGGAAGACAGCCCGCAAACCATCGATTCCCTTTGATTCTCGGGCAAATCGGACATCGAGCTATGCCTCTCCCAGGGGTACATACGACTGCGAAGGGTGACATTCGGGGTGCTGGGCGGTGACCCGCCCCACAGGACCCAGGTCACATACGAC
>NZ_JBSGQV010000088.1:0-2869 GCF_053606025.1 Streptomyces sp. NPDC055254
GATGATCGCTGCACGAGACCCGTTCCCCACCACACCAACATGATCAGGGACCACGATCCAGCGCCGTACCGCCAACCATGCACGAGCTCGTTAGTGCCCCGCTTCTCCGCGCTCGGACCACTCGAAGCCTGCTGCTCTGGACCTGCTGAGGCAACAGTGATCTCTGTCCCGGACAGTCCGCTTCATGTCCGGCCTGGTCAAGACCCTGTCGGGATCCTGTCTCGGACGGGCTCCAGGTGGCGGCAACCGATGTAGATCTTGCGAGCGAGGGGAACGATAATGTCCGCATGGGTAGAACGGATGAGTTACAGCCGCATCAGATCGAAGACGTCGCTGAATTCCTTGCAGCCTTAAGGCAACTCAAGGTGCACTCGGGACTGACATACCGGCAACTGGAGGAGCAGGCGGCCGCACGGGACGAAGTACTGGCGCGCAGCACGCTCGCAGATGTATTGGGTGGCAAGACCGCGCCGCGTCCAGAGCTACTGGCCGCATTCATACGAGCCTGCGGAGATGGCGAGCGGGTGGCGGAGTGGCTCCAGGCGTGGAATGCAGTTACCGGCCGAGAGGGTGGGGCGGGCCCCGTTAGCGGAATACCGGCCGGGCGCGCTTTCTCACACCCGAGCAAAGCCTTGTCGCGCAAGGGCTGGATCCTGTCGTTGTCAGGGCTTCTGCTCTCCGTGATGGTCGGCACCGCCTGGGTGTGGATTCCCTCCGGCGATCCAGATAGCGGCAAGGGGGCTCGAGGGCAGGCCTCGGCATCGCCCAGTGTCTGGCCGAGCCTGCCGGGAGGACGCGTACATATCCGGCCTGGATCGGCAGAAACCTTATGCCTGACGGATGGACGCGTTGCAGGCTATGACCCTTTGGTGGCGGTGCAGCGGCCTTGCGACGAAGTGGCCCCGCAGAAAACCGTGCTGGAGCCGCTGGGCGGGAGCACCTACCGGATCACGTGGCACCACCCAGGCCTTGGCAAAGGTTGTCTGAAAGCGCTGACCGCCAAACCGGCGACCGGACTGTTGGAACCGTGGGGAGCCTGCGAACAATCCAGCCGTTTCCGGATCGAGCCGTCCGGGCCGGGGGGAAGCAACCGGTACCTGATCCGAGTGGACGGCGAAGGATGCGTCGGCATCAAGGACTCGGCAACATCAGCCGGGATCGAGGCAAGGGTCGAAACATGTCGGGAAACACGCAGCCAGATGTTCATCATCGAGCCCGCACCATGACCGGATCATGCTCTGCTCAGAGAAGAGACCGGCGCCCGGACTGGCCCGGCCGTGCCACCCCCAAGGCGGGGGTGACGATGGCGAAACTCTGAGGCGGCGACAACGGCGCCTGCGCCGTCGCCGCTTCGAGAGTTCTGGCGCACTGATCCAACCGGTGCAGGCGCTCCGGGACCACAGCCCGGCGCGGCTGTTGTCGATGACTGTTCACCGACGGATTCCGGGGGAGAGGCGTCAGTATGAGATGACGACGTAGGAGTCGCCGCCCGGCTCGCCCGGGCTGCCCGGAACGAAATTCGATCCTCCACCGGCGCCGCCGTCGCCGCCTGCGGCACGGCCGTCGGGCGCGGGCTGGGCAGGCAGGCCGCCCTCGCCGCCCGTGGCACCGGTGCCGGGGGAGCCGTTGCCGCCGGGCAGAGTCGTACCGGCTCCTGAGCACATACCCGTGCCACCCGCGCCGCCGGCCCCGGGGCCTCCGGGGCCCGCGCCGCCGCCGCCTCCTCCCTGCCCGCCGGTGGCGCTGGCCAGGGCGGTGGCATCGGGTGCGAGCAGGGCAGCAGCTTCTCCGGGCCCGCCGTTGCCGCCGGATGAGGTGGGTGCACCGCCTGCGCCGCCGGCTCCGCCTTCGCCCGTGTCGACTGTGTAGACGGTTCCCGGTGTCACCGGGACGGTGCACGAGGCGAAGCCGCCGGCCCCGCCTCCGCCGCCGGGCGAAACCGTGCCGCCTCCGCCGCCTCCGCCTCCGCCGCCTCCCGCACCCCAGACTCGGGCGGTCACGGACGTGACGCCCGCGGGCGGGGTGAAGGTTCCGTCGGAGGTGAACACCACTTCACCACTGGGCGGGGGGATGGGCGTAGGGGTGGGGGTGGGGATGGTTCCGACGACGGGGCCCGACTGGGCGGCGGCACCATTCAAACCGAGCTGTCCCTGCCGCTGCAGATCTGCTGGGCGGCGGTCGCTTTCGCCGGGCCGCTGCCGAGGAGCGGGCCATTGAGGAGGCCGTTCTGGAGCGTCAGGTGGGTGACTTCAGAGCGCTGACTGCACTCGAACACGTTCGCGCCGGGGCCCGTGTCCCCACCGCCGTAGGCGTAGACGAAGGCGCTGCCGGCCCCGAACATGCTGGCGCTTCCGATCACGGCGGCTACCAGAGCAGCCCGGTGAAACTTGCGCACAACCTCTCCCTGTCGTCCGATTTTTTGCCATCCCCGACGGACAGCACGTCAGCCAGCGCATAGTCAGAGAGGTCTGTAGCTCTTTGGTTGCAACACGCCTCAATTCGCGCTGAGGTGACCAGAGCACGGCAGGCGACGGGGCATCACGTACAGCTTGTTGTCGGCCGGTTCGTCCAGCACCTTGCCGCGCGCAGGACACCGCGGTTGAGCACATGAAGATCCGCAGTCTGCCGTGGTGGACGGTCAGAGCCATGCCGTCCCGGTTCCCACTGGGCGAGGGTGTGCGGTCTCTCCAGAACGGGATCCCGGCCAAGGCGCCGCACATTCCGGCGTAGGCCTTGTGGCCACCGCCCCCGCACGATGCGCCATACCTCGTCGTGGTAAGACGTCATCTCATTTGGTCGTTTGGGTAGGCTGTCGTTCATGGTGGGGATCATTGAGCGGCTGGTGCCGGATGAGTTGTGGGCCATGTTC
>NZ_JBSGQV010000089.1:0-2587 GCF_053606025.1 Streptomyces sp. NPDC055254
TTCGGCGATCACATCGGCCGAGAGCCCTGTGATCCTCCGGTCGCTGATGATCGCTGCACGAGACCCGTTCCCCACCACACCAACATGATCAGGGATCACGATCCAGCGCCGTACCGCCAACCATGCACGAGCTCGTTAGGCGCGGGCGGTGCCGCCCGGGCCGAGGATCCGCCGATGCGGCCGTACGGCGGCCTCTGGCGCCGGTTCCTCGGTCGCGGGTACCACCGGGGCCGGGGCGGCGAGTTCGGCCGCCAGACGGCCACGTCGTACCGGCCCGTCCGGGGCGGGGGCTTGGCGGGGGCCGGTGCCCAGGGGGCGGCGCTGATCATCCACCCGCACAGTTCTCCGCCCACGCTCAGAGCCGTGGCGCAGCGGGCAGCCTGCCGGCACCCCGGGGAGACCTGTACGCGGCGTGGGGACCTGCGGGGGCAGGCTAGGTTCGTGTGCAGTCCGCGCCGACATGGGCGCGCGGGCCAGGGCCGGTGCCCAGAGCGCTCTGGGGCAGTACGACCGGGCCGCCCCGGCCCCGGTATTCCGACGGAATGCCGGGGCCGACGGACTCGCGGGGTCCAGCCCCTCCCGCGATCGCGCCCCCGGTGGCGAGCAGCGCTCCTTAGACCCGCTGGCCGAGTCTTGCGAGCCCGCCACGGCCGACAGGGTCACCGGGCGCACCGGGACGGCTGTAGGCCCCCGGGGCGCACCTGACGGGATCGGGTCGGCGGGATTCCGCGTGAGTGTGGGTCTCCGCGCACCCTGGCCGGGAGCGAGCACCTCGCCAGCACCGCTGTTCAACGGCCAGGGCACCCAGAGACCCACACTCACGCGGAATCCCGCCTCACGCCCGCACCTACACCCCGAGCACAGCACTGCGTGCGGGCCGATCGACACGCCCACGCACCGGGGCGCAGCGGCCTGGTTGGCCGGGTGCGGGCCGGGGTGTGGCTCGGTTCAACCACTCCCCGCGCAGCGGGTGACCCGGAGCGCTGCGCGCCCAGGGGAGGCCCGCCCGCTGCGCAGCGGGGCGGGGGCGGTCCGCTGCGCTCCCCGCCAGGGTGGCCCTGGTGCTGCGCGCCCGGGAGGTTCGTGGTCATGAAAAGTGCTTCTGAGCAGCGGATTTCCGTGGACCGGTGAGCTTGAGTGCTGCAAAGTTGCCTTTGTTGGAGAGGGGCGGCACACCCCGACCCGGCGGCAACGTTCATCAACCGGAAAAGGACAGCACATGACGAGTCGTCTCCTCCCGCTCGACCTTGAAGCCCGTCGGATGGATCTCCGGGTCGTGGTGTCGCTGAGGGGGAGGGTGGTTGCGGTATGGGTGGTTGGGTGAGTTGGGGTGTTGTAGGTCCGTGTGAGAACGGCTTTGCGGCGTCAGGTGGGCTTGACCTGGGGTTGTTGCGGGTTGGTTGGGAATCGTCTGGGTGTTGCAGATGGTGTCTGGGTCTAAAGGGCCGAGGCGTCATTTCACGTTTTTCAGGTGTTTGTGCAGGTCAGCGGGGTGTTCGGCGGGTCGGGATGCGGGTTTTGGGCTGGTGGGTTTCGGCGTGGTGGTCGAGGTGGATGGCGTCCAATGCTGCCTTGGTGATGCGTTCGGTGCCGTCGTGAATGGTGGTGATCGCGGCTTGTCGGATGAGGCTTGTGAGGCTTCCGATGCGGCCGGCGGTGCGCTGGTGGAGGTAGGTCGCGTGGCGGGGGAGGGTGCCAGGCCGGTGGTGGTGGAGATCGAGGGCGTCTTCGAGGTCGGTGATGACGTCGGTGAACGGGTGCCGGTTGCCCAGGCGGGCGGGGAGGGGCCCGCACTCGATGGGTGAGGCCCTGCCTGCGAGTTGCGCGCCGCGGACACCAGCGAAGAGGGGTGTGTGGGTGACGTCGATGCCGGTGTACACGAATGTCGCGTGGATGCGTTCGGTGAGGTCTTTGATCAGGTCGGCGGTTTCCGCGCCGGTGGTGGTGCGGGGGTTGACGCGATGGATTTCGTCGATGAGGACGAGGCGAACCCCGACCTGGTTGTAGGTGTGGCAGACGCTCTCGGTGATCTGGGTCTGGGTCATCCGGCTGCTGATGGGGATGCCGAGGTAGCGGGCGAACTCCGCCGCGAGCATCTTGGCGGTCGCCCCCGGCGGGACCAGGACGTATGCGACAGGCACTTGGGCGTCCGTCGGCTTGTGTGGCGGGGCCGTGGTGCGGGTGTGGGCGAGGTGGCAGGTGCGCCCGACGTTCAGGAGGGCTGTGGTCTTTCCCGCGGCGGCGGGGCCGGTGACGATGAGGGAGGGCCGGGCGGTGGTCTGTTGATAGCGGCCGAGGGCCATCAGGGTGCGGATGCCGGTGGCGAGGGTGTCGATGGCGGGGGTGCGGACGGTGACGAACGCCGAGTGGTAGGCCAGACGCTCTCCACGCTGCGCGGCGGTGCGTCAGGTTTGGGCGGTACCGGGGGTGGGGCGTGGACGAACTGCTGCCAGCCCTGCCAGGTGGTGATCGGCCAGGACAGTTGCGCCCGCCGGCCGTCGGTGTGGCTGCAGCCCCTGACGGCTGACGGCACATCCGGGGGGAGGCACAGATGCCGTGGCGCCTGTGCCTCCCCGCCAGGACCGCC
>NZ_JBSGQV010000090.1:0-2559 GCF_053606025.1 Streptomyces sp. NPDC055254
CCACCGTCCACGCAAAGTCCACGGCTACCGCAGCTCAGCCGAGATCTACTATGACCTTCTGAACAGCGGTGATGCACTGACCGCTTGAGCCCGCCATGGTTTCTTGAAGGCCCGCAGCCGAGTTTGGTGGCGGGCAGGCCATGCTTCCCCACACTGGACGTGTGGTGATGTGGGTAATGTGACTGTCATGAACGACGCTTCTGTGACGCGGTTCTACAATCAGCTCGCAGCGGACTATCACCTAATCTATGGCGACTGGGACAGCTCAGTGGCCCGCCAGGGCAAGGCTCTGGACGTGGTGATCCGCTCAGCCCTAGGTGCAAAGTCTGCCGCGGTGCTGGACTGCGCATGCGGGATCGGTACTCAGGCCATCGGCCTCGCGCTGCAGGGGCACCGGGTCACGGGTACCGACATCAGTCCTGTCGCCACCGAGCGTGCGGGGCGGGAGGCTGTTCAGCGGGGCCTGGAGATGCCCACGCAGGCAGCCGACATGCGATCACTCCCATTCGAAGACGCCGCCTTCGACGTTGTTGTGTGCGCCGACAACTCCCTGCCGCACCTGCTGACCGCAGACGACATCCGCACGGCACTGGGCGAGATGCGCCGCGTGCTGCGAAGCGAGGGCCTGCTGCTGATCAGCACCCGGCCCTATGACCAGATCCGGCAATCCCACCCCGCTTCGACAGCCCCGCAGCTCCATGGATCGGGAAGCGGTCGAATTGTCACCTTTCAGTTGTGGGACTGGCACGAGGACGGCGAGCGCTACGACCTGGAGCACTTCCAGCTGATCCCCGACGGCGATGACTGGAATGTCAAGGTGCGGCGTACCACGTACTGGGCCCTCACTCAGGAACAACTGACCGGTTTCGTGACTGAGTCGGGATTCGACAAACCCGAGTGGGTTTTGCCCGAAGACAGCGCCTTCTTCCAGCCTCTCCTCATGGCCCGGGTTCCCTGACGCGGGCTGTCACCTTTGGGGTGCTGATGGTCCAAGGTCTGTGATGCGCCCGCCAGACGGAAGAGATAGACGCCCGACTGCCAGCCGAACTCGCGGGAATCGAGGGCGTCGCGCATCCCACCGCGATCTTCGAGTGCGCGTCAGCCCGTGGCCCTGCGTAGGTCCGGCCAACCTGGCTCTCGGTCATGCGGCTGTCGCCTCGTCCCCGCCGAGCATGCTGAAGTCGACGTCCAGGCGGGCGTCGTAGTCGTCGGGGGTAATGCCGAGTTCGTGGGTGGAGTACTCGCCGAACCGTTTGATGTGCTCGGTCAGGTACGGGGAGACCTGCGCGAGGTCGAGCGGGTCGACCGCCCGGCCCACGGCCTGCAGCTCGCGGACCACGTCGGCGATGTCGAGTGTGTTGCGGAAGATCACCAGGTTGGCCAGCAAGGACGTGAACTTCACGTCCTTCTCCTGCTCGACCGGGTCGTTCGCCGCCACCGTGCCGTTCTGGCCGAAGCGCACCCAGTCGGAGAAGCCGTTGAACGCCTCCACCTTGTTGGTCGCCGCCGTCACCCGGGCCCGCAGCGGGCTGTCCGAGAGGTAGCGCAGCAGCTGGACGGTCCGGATCACCTTGCCCACCTCACGAAAGGCCGTGTAGGTGGCGTTGCGCCGCGAGCCGGAGCGCAATCGCCGGAGCAGCAGGACGGAGGAGATGGTGCCTTCGCGGATCGAGACGATAACCCGCATCAGGTCCCGGAAGTGGGTCTCGAACAGGCGCCAGTCGATGACGTTGCGTCCCGCCTCGCCGAACAGGGCGTCGATGTGCTTGTACTGCGCGGTGCGGGATGGGCGGAAGAACAGCAGGTCTTTCCAGTTGCGGATGCGGGGCATCAGGTCGATGCCGAGCAGGTGGGCGATGGCGAAGACCGGGTAGCTCTGGCCCAGGGTGTCCGCGTGGATCGTGGCCGGGCGGACCTCGGCGGTGTTCTTCAGCAGGCCCTCGATGATGTAGACGGCCTCCCAGACCCCGCACGGCACGAAGTGCGTGAACAGTGCGATGTACAGGTCGGAGACGTGGTGGTAGGCGATGCCGCCGACCGCCCCGTACCGCACGGATGTCTCGGCGAGCAGGTTGTCGAGGTATGTGTCCATGTGGGTGCCGTCGGCCGCGGCAGTGGTGCCGTTGCCCCACGCGCGGGATAGGTCGAGCTGGGCGTGCCGGTCCACCACGTCGCCGATTGCCTCGTTCAGCTTCGCCGTGGTGACGTGGCGGCGGGACGCGAGGGACAGCTCGTGGCCGGAGACGCCGGCGATGTGCCGGGCGGCCTCGGCGAAGGTCATGTTCGTGCCCTTCACGAACGTCGTGATCACGTACCGGCCGAACGGGTCCTTCAGCTTCGGGTCGTTGCCGGACGCCGGGCCGAACCGGTCCACCACTCGATCCAGTACGCGGTGCGGGCCACGATCCCCAGCAGGGTGCCTCGGGCATCCGCTCCTTGACGGCCTGCTCCAGTACCTGCGCGCTCTTACTGATCGTTTCAGAATGAGATTCGTTGAGGGGCTTGGCAGTTGGGTGTGCTGTCGGCAGGATCTGGGGTGTGTCTGCTGATCTCGTGCCT
>NZ_JBSGQV010000091.1:0-2332 GCF_053606025.1 Streptomyces sp. NPDC055254
CCCAGCTCGCGTACCGCTTTAATGGGCGAACAGCCCAACCCTTGGGACCGACTACAGCCCCAGGATGCGATGAGCCGACATCGAGGTGCCAAACCTCCCCGTCGATGTGGACTCTTGGGGGAGATAAGCCTGTTATCCCCGGGGTAGCTTTTATCCGTTGAGCGATGGCCCTTCCATGCGGAACCACCGGATCACTAAGCCCGACTTTCGTCCCTGCTCGACTTGTAGGTCTCGCAGTCAAGCTCCCTTGTGCCTTTACACTCTGCGAATGATTTCCAACCATTCTGAGGGAACCTTTGGGCGCCTCCGTTACCTTTTAGGAGGCGACCGCCCCAGTCAAACTGCCCACCTGACACTGTCTCCCCGCCCGATAAGGGCGGCGGGTTAGAAGGTCAATACAGCCAGGGTAGTATCCCACCGATGCCTCCACCGAAGCTGGCGCTCCGGTTTCCAAGGCTCCTACCTATCCTGTACAAGCTGTACCAAAATTCAATATCAGGCTGCAGTAAAGCTCCACGGGGTCTTTCCGTCCTGTCGCGGGTAACCTGCATCTTCACAGGTACTATAATTTCACCGAGTCTCTCGTTGAGACAGTGCCCAGATCGTTACGCCTTTCGTGCGGGTCGGAACTTACCCGACAAGGAATTTCGCTACCTTAGGACCGTTATAGTTACGGCCGCCGTTTACTGGGGCTTCAATTCGCACCTTCGCTTACGCTAAGCGCTCCTCTTAACCTTCCAGCACCGGGCAGGCGTCAGCCCCTATACTTCGCCTTACGGCTTCGCAGAGACCTGTGTTTTTGCTAAACAGTCGCCTGGGCCTATTCACTGCGGCTCTCTCGGGCTTGCACCCTAACAGAGCACCCCTTCTCCCGAAGTTACGGGGTCATTTTGCCGAGTTCCTTAACGAGAGTTCTCTCGATCACCTTAGGATTCTCTCCTCGCCTACCTGTGTCGGTTTGCGGTACGGGCACCTCTCACCTCGCTAGAGGCTTTTCTTGGCAGTGTGGAATCAGGAACTTCGCTACTATATTTCGCTCGCCATCACAGCTCAGCCTTATGGGAAACGGATTTGCCTATTTCCCAGCCTAACTGCTTGGACGCGGATATCCAATACCGCGCTTACCCTATCCTCCTGCGTCCCCCCATTGCTCAAATGGTGAGGAGGTGGTACAGGAATATCAACCTGTTGTCCATCGCCTACGCCTTTCGGCCTCGGCTTAGGTCCCGACTAACCCTGAGCGGACGAGCCTTCCTCAGGAAACCTTAGGCATTCGGTGGACGGGATTCTCACCCGTCTTTCGCTACTCATACCGGCATTCTCACTTCTAAGCGCTCCACCAGTCCTTCCGGTCTCGCTTCACAGCCCTTAGAACGCTCTCCTACCACTGTTCGAAGAACAGTCCGCAGCTTCGGTGATACGTTTAGCCCCGGTACATTTTCGGCGCAGAGTCACTCGACCAGTGAGCTATTACGCACTCTTTAAATGGTGGCTGCTTCTAAGCCAACATCCTGGTTGTCTAAGCAACTCCACATCCTTTTCCACTTAACGTATACTTTGGGACCTTAGCTGGCGGTCTGGGCTGTTTCCCTTTTGACTACGGATCTTATCACTCGCAGTCTGACTCCTAAGGATAAGTCATTGGCATTCGGAGTTTGACTGAATTCGGTAATCCGATGAGGACCCCTAGTTCAATCAGTGCTCTACCTCCAAGACTCTTACACTTAAGGCTAGCCCTAAAGCTATTTCGGGGAGAACCAGCTATCTCCAGGTTCGATTGGAATTTCTCCGCTACCCACACCTCATCCCCGCACTTTTCAACGTGCGTGGGTTCGGGCCTCCATTCAGTGTTACCTGAACTTCACCCTGGACATGGGTAGATCACCTGGTTTCGGGTCTACGACCACGTACTAAACGCCCTATTCAGACTCGCTTTCGCTGCGGCTCCGCCTCTTCAGCTTAACCTCGCACGGGATCGTAACTCGCCGGTTCATTCTACAAAAGGCACGCCATCACCCATTAACGGGCTCTGACTATTTGTAGGCACACGGTTTCAGGATCTCTTTCACTCCCCTTCCGGGGTGCTTTTCACCTTTCCCTCACGGTACTGGTTCACTATCGGTCACTAGGGAGTATTTAGCCTTGGGAGATGGTCCTCCCGGATTCCGACGGAATTTCACGTGTTCCGCCGTACTCAGGATCCACTCAGGAGAGAACGAAGTTTCGACTACAGGGTTGTTACCCTCTACGACGGACCTGCGGTCGCTGCGTTGATGCAATGAAGAAGGGCCGGCGCAATGCCGGCCCTTCTGTTTCCTGCTTCATGTAGAGC
>NZ_JBSGQV010000092.1:0-2317 GCF_053606025.1 Streptomyces sp. NPDC055254
ACGTCTTCGAATCCGCTACGAGATACGCGCCGACCTCCACCTCAGTCTCCTCCAACTCGCCTGCAGCATCATCTGCTTACGACGACTCCGAATCTTATTCTGAAACGATCAGTAAAGAGTTGAGCGTAGAGGCCTTGCTCAACAGCCCTGGGGCTCCGCCCGTTCCGCAGCCACCTTCACGTCACCCGATCAGTGGCCAAACTGAAAAGGCTCCGTGGTCGCCGCATCATGCACAAGGAAGTCAGGAGCAGTGAGCCCTTTTCAACCTGACCGTGTGGCTGTGGTGTTGGTCGGTGCGGGGTGTACGGAATAGACGGGTCCTCGACCAAGATCATCCGTGTCCGCCAGGAGCTTCGCGTGCTTGTCCACCCGTCCTCGATCGATCTGTCCAGCCGCACCCTGCGGCATCTGACGGAGCGGCTCGCGGTCCGGTAACGGGAGGTCGGTACGCGGTGGCGACGCCTGTCCGCCGGCCGTCAGGCCCTGCTCGCCCTGGCCCACCCGCGGTGCGGCGACACCTACGCCCAGCTCGCCGCCGGCTTCGGAATCGGCATAGCGACCGTCTACCGGTACGTCCGCGAGGCCATGGAGGTCCTGACCGCTCGCGCACCGACCCTGGCCCCGGCGATGGAGAAGGCCCGGACGAAAGCGTTCGTGATCCTGGACGGCACGCTGTTGCCGATCGACCGGATCGCCGCCGACACCAAACCCCCCACTACTCGGGAAAACACAAGCGGCACGGCATGAACGTGCAGGTCCTCACCGACCCGTTCGGCCGACTGCTCTGGGCGTCACCAGCCCTGCCCGGAGCCACTCACGACCTGACCGCGACCCGAAGCCATGGCATCGTCGACGCGCGTGCCGCCGCGGGCCTGAAGTGCTGGGCGGACAAGGCCTACCAAGGCGCCGGCAAGCACATCCGAGTCCCCTTCCGGGGACGCCGGCTCAAGCGCTGGAAGCGACGGCACAACAGCAGTCACGCCAAGATCCGCTGCGTCGGCGAGCAGGCCATGGCCGTCCTGAAGGGTTGGCGCCTCCTTCGGAAGCTCCGCTGCAGCACCAACCGGATCACCGACATCGTGAAGGCAGTCCTCGTCCTCCACCACGCCTCAACATGAGGTTGGAAAGGCTCAGTGGCCGACAGATCAAAACCAAGGAACCAGGGCCAATCGTAACGCGGGTCAGGCCACCGTCCGAAGAGGCACCTGCACATCCTCACAGTCATAACGAGTGGCGATGCCGCGGAAGCCCTTGAGCCGGTTGAAGTAGCGTTCGACGATGTTGCGTCGGTGGTAGATCTGCCGGTCGAATGCCGGACGCTCTCCATCCTGTCCGGATCGGCCTCCGGACAAGCCCGTGACCAGCCCGGACACGGGGAGCCTGTCCGGGACAGTCAGATGCCGTTGATCTGCGCTATCAAGCTCGGCAGTCTCTGTGGTGGCCGACGACGGGGCACTGCAACGCTCGTCCGTCTCAGATAGAGAACGAAATGGTCCAGGAAAGATCGCGCTTAGCCACCGCCGAAATGGCGCTTCCGCACGAATCTCGACTGGTGGCTGAGCACCGTTCGGTGCTTCCCAGCTCCGCACATGAAGGGGCACCACACAGAGCGGTTCACATCGATGAAGCGAGGAGAAACACATGCGTGCACGTGTACTACTCACTGGCATAGCGCTGCTTGCCACCATGCTGGCAGGTGGCGCCGCGACCGCACAGGCAGCGAGCGCAACGCCCGTCCAAACCAACACCACGGCGACAGTGCCTGGAAGCTGGAGGTACATTGGTACCGGCAGCGAGTCTTGGTGCTATGCGATGGTGGCCTCCTACGCTGGCCCCGCCTACTGCACCCCCGGCAGCAGCGGCAAGTACCGGCTCTACGTGTGGGTCGAGTAAACGCCCCTTCGATGCGGCCGGATCACGCAGCATCGGTCTCATCGTGAGCGGGTTCTAACACGACCGAGAATCACGGTTACGAGCCGGGTTCGGCGCTCCCATCTGCCGGGAGTGCCGGACCCGGAGGTCGTGTGTCTGTTGATGTTTCCCCATGATCTTGAACACGTTGCTGTTACGCCGCGAGGGCTTGGTCTTGTCGGTAGCGCAGGCGTGTCTCGTGGGGTGTGAGGTAGCCCCAGTGGGTGTGCTTGCGTAGGCGGTGTCTGTTGTAGAAGGTTTCGATGAAGTCGAAGATGTCGGCGCGGGCGGTGACCCGGTCGGGCCAGAAGCGGGTGCCGATCTCCTCTTTGAGTACGGCCCAGAAGCTCTCCGCGGCGGCGTTGTCGAAGCAGCTCCCGGTCCGGCCCATGCTCTGCCGGTGTTC
>NZ_JBSGQV010000093.1:0-2317 GCF_053606025.1 Streptomyces sp. NPDC055254
CCGGAACGATCCATCCCCACCGTCCACTCCCCATGACCCGTACAACTGCCAACTGACCATGTAGGACACGGTCTAAGACCGTGTCCTATGTGGTGGACTGGCATTGAGCGAACTGGACGCTTGCAACTGCGGGCCATATGGGCAAATGTGCCAGGTAGTTGGCGTTGGGTCGGCGCCTTGCGCCGAGCGTGCCGCCGGGGTACGCCGGTGCGACGGCTCGACCTGCATCGTCAGGTGTTCAGGCGTCGGCGTAGGCCGGCCATCGGGATGCCGAGCGTGGCAGCGAAAGCGACATTAAATAGGGCGTGCGTGGTGGCGCCGACGGCCAGGGAGAACCCAGTGTCAGCGAAGAACCATGCGGTCAGGCTGATGGCTATGGCCGTCCAGGCCCAGCGCTGCCGACGCAACAAGGGCCCGCGGGCCATCACCAACAGCAGCAGCATCCACCCGATCAAGACCGCCCCGAGAACTCCATAAGTCAGCAGGACGTAATTTACAGCCCTGTCAGCAGTGATGCCTGCGGCACGCGGACCAAAGCCCAACCGATTGAACACAGGCTCCACGGCGCTGCCGCGTACAACAAGCACTGCACCATAGCCGATAGCGGCTACGAGTGCGGTGGCTAGCCACCGATCCCACAGCGTCGAGGGCGCAGGCTCCGCGGCGACGGGTGCATGGGTAGATGTCATAGCCACCTCTCGCGAATGTAGTTGGTACTACAAAAATGTAGCAGTGACTACACTGTCGCGCTATGGGTTACAAGCACAGCCGAAACGACATGCTCGAGGCTGCGGCAGGTATTTTGGCCGACGATGGCCTCACCGCCCTGACCTATCGGCGTCTGGGGGAGCGCCTCGGCCTACCCGATCGCACCGTGGTGTATTACTTTCCCACCAAGGCCATCCTGCTCGCCGCTGCGCTCGACCGTCACGCCGACCACCTGCGGACCTTGCTGCACGCCGCCGTGGGCGACACGCCGCTGACGCCCACGCAGCTGCTGCACCGCGCATGGTCGGGACTGCGCACCGCACAGGCCGACGTAGCATTTCGTGTGTTGATTGAAGTCCTCGGACACGCGGCCGCCGGACGGGCTCCCTACCGGGAACTCGCCGCCACCCTCGCTGCCCAGTGGAACGACTGGCTGACAGGCCATCTGACTGGCCCTCCAGGGCAGCGACAGCGGCACGCGGCCGCCCTCCTGGCCCAACTCGACGGCTTGCTACTGTTGCGCAGCATCGGCCACGACGACCTGGCCGACGAAGCAGCACGCACCCTCGGCTGGCGCCCTCCTTTTGGCTCCCAAGCCGGCAGCAGTAACCCATGCTGAAGTTCTCAGAGGGCGTTCACGTAGCGTTTTTCTGGTATGCCAGCTTTGCGCATGCCCCTGTTTGGGCGCCTTGCCCGGTAGAAGGCGTACATCCCCACCCGGATCACGAACCCACCTGCCCGTCTCGTTCGCTTCCGTGTCTCGAAGTCCGTCTGGTTTGAAGACGCCCCGGAATCGCCCGACAGTCAGCGGAACCACATCCTCCGGGCGCGGCCATGCACACGCTGTGCCGTGAGCGAGCGCAAGCCGTACCCCAGCGACCTGTCCGACGCCCGATGGGCCTTGATCGAGCCGACGTTAACGGCCTGACGGAAGGCCCGACTCGACCGCAGGCCCACCGGACAGCCACCCAAAGTCGAACTCCGCGACGTATTCAACGCGATCCTCTACGTCAACCGCACGGGGATCCCCTGGAAATACCTCCCGCATGACTTACCGGGTCACGGCACGGTCTATTTCTGCTACGCGGCCTGGCGAGACGAAGGAATCTTCACCCAGCTCAACTACGACCTCATCGGACTGGCCCGCGCCAAGGAGGGCCGCACACCCGAGCCGACCGCCTCGGTTATCGACACCCAGAGCATCAAGACCTCCACCAACGTGCCCCTGAACAGCCAGGGAACCGACGCCGCGAAGAAGATCGCGGGCCGGAAGCGCGGCATCCTCACCGACACGATCGGCCTCATCCTCGCCGTGACCGTCACCGGCGCCGGCCTCTCCGAGAACGCCATGGGAATACGTCTTCTCGACCAGGCGAAAGCGGCCTACCCAACCCTTGCGAAAAGCTGGGTCGACACCGGATTCAAGAACGCCGTCATCGAACACGGCGCCACCCTCGGAATCGACGTCGAAGTCGTCAACCGCAACCCGGAAAAACGCGGCTTCCGCGTCGTGATAAGACCGTGTCCTATGTGGTGAGGCGGACGAGGCGTTTGTAGCAGCAGATGGCGGCGGCGAGTCCGAGGAAGGCCAGGTAGTTGCGGGGGTGGC
>NZ_JBSGQV010000094.1:0-1952 GCF_053606025.1 Streptomyces sp. NPDC055254
CTATCGAACTTTCTTTCTTGTATTTATAACGCAACCTGTCGATAAAATTTTGAAAATCACTATAAAGTTTTTTCGTGTCCGTCATATTTTTCTTGTATGTCAAAGTTATATGTAATTCATTTGGCCGTCCTATAAAATTGTTATTTATCAAATAACGCAGCTTCTTAAAGGTTTGTCTCAAAGAATTATAATTTTCCTGCCGATTTTCCGAATGCTCGAACTCCCGGATCTCCCCAGTAGAGAGGTCTACAAACCTATCCTTGTCCAATTTTTTGATATTATTTTTCCGGTTCATCTTCTCCATATGCTGAACTTCAATGACGTGATTCATAGTGGTCACTTTTACAACATCATTTGGAGCTATGAAAACCGCGTCACCATTGCGTTTATCCATCCATTTCCCCTCAATTTTTCCTGTAATGTTTAATTAAAATCAAGTTAATAATAAAGAACCCCAAATCCGAAGTCAGTTTTTCAACAAAAATTAGCGTCCTTTTCCCAAATAGTCCCTATACAATTCCTTAATAGCAAACTCAATTACAGCATCTTTTGAAACTCTTCCAAATTCATTGTGTTTTGTAAAATGTTCGGCTAATAACTCTAGCTTTTTAAATGTTTCAACAGTAATTCGAGGTCCAATTTGTTTTTTCTCTTCCATCCAAACACACTCCTAACAAGTTGTTAACATAATTCTAACATTGGAAATAATAGAATTCAAGAACAGAAAAAAGAAGCACACTCGGAATGATATTTCGTTTCCTTTTGATTCCGAGCCTCCACCCCTTACAATCCCCAAAGGCAACCGACAAGGGAAAATTCGTCCCTTATCGGCACCTCCGGAAATTGTACAGCAAGGGGTCACTCCCAATAAAAAGACTACGACATATAAAACAGGTTTAGCTTCAGAGAAAAAGAGCATAAGGAAACTCGGTGCCACCCTAAAAAAAAGGGTGTCAAACAGGCTGTGCCTGTTGAGTTTCTATGCTCTTAGAACAGGTGCCGTTTTTGAAGCCAAAGATATAGCATAGATACCCCATAGATATAGCAGGGATATACCAAAATATCTCTAGAGATACGGGTATCTATGCTATATCTCTCTACAAGATTCCTCCACACGCTTGACGGAAATGCTTCAGCATTTTAGCACTCACTCGACAGAGTGTATAAGTGCGCCATTCGGAATTTCAAAGCTTCAAATTTCACAGAGAGTGCCCATTTATACACACCCCCTAAATCGTGGTGTGACAATGGGTTCTCGCCGGCTCGAAATCGGTTTGTCATTCTGACAAATAACCCTTCGGGAAATAAAAAAAACGGCTCCATAAAGAGGAACCGTTTTGCTTCAAAAATCACGTTTTGTGTTATACTGGAGAAACGAAATTGTGTTTTCAAAATTGTCATTTTCGACATGATAACTTTTCTCGTAGTGTGGTTTTGCCGAACCCACTACTTTTTTTATGTCTCCGAACTTCATTTCTTCCCGTTCCGGCTTAACAATCCCTTTTGATTTTCGATACATATTCATTCCGGAAGGATACATGTGCAGCCGTCCGCCTTTTAAAAATTTCTTTTCCCGACCTTCTACGATCTTTGTTTGCACCTCACAGCCCTCTGAAGCCACTTTTAAGGCTGTTTCCCTGTCTTGGACATCTTCTAGGTCTATATCAGTCAAATAAGCGCTCAAATAGGCTCCTATGTTGTCTATATCCTTTAATGACTTGATTGTTACAAATCCTAAACCCCATAGACTCCTTAATTCAGCATTTTTAATATAAATCTTATCCAAATCATTAAAGCGCATTAAAACATGACAATGCCAGGCTCCACGTCCTTGTGGCTCTACCACCGATAAATAATCTATCGAACTTTCTTTCTTGTATTTATAACGCAACCTGTCGATAAAATTTTGAAAATCACTATAAAGTTTTTTCGTGTCCGTCATATTTTTCTTG
>NZ_JBSGQV010000095.1:0-1889 GCF_053606025.1 Streptomyces sp. NPDC055254
TACTCCAGCTGTAGATCGTGATCTTCATGTCTGCGTTGCGGCTTGTCGCCGGTAGTGGCTGGTCTGGGATCGGGCCTGATGGCGACGTCGCCAGTTGGACCAGGCGAGACGGTGGGCGGTGTTGTGGACGGACTGGAGGACGATGGCGATGAACAGTCGCTGTACTTCGTTGCAGGACAGCGGGGTCAGGTCGGCGGGGTCGGCGGCCCGGTCGTGTTCGTCGGCCCGGACGACGGCGAGGAAGGCATGGGCGAGCATCGCCAGAGTGACCCAGCGGGTCCAGGACACGAATCGTCGGACCTGATGCTCATCAAGTCCGGCCAGACCCTTTCCGGCCTGGAAGGTCTCCTCCACCCGCCACCTTGATCCGGCGACCCTGACCAGGGTGGTCAGCGGCACGGCCCCGGGCGAATAGCAGCGGTAGTAGGCGAGTTCGCCGGTGGCACGGTTGCGGCGGATCAGCAACTGACGGTGCCCGGGGCCGGGGTCGACGGTGTCGATGACGGCCCAGTCGTAAAACCGGTGCCCCTTCGCGCCGGCCCCGGCGGACAGCTTCTGCCAGGCCCGCCTGGGCAGCTTGCCGGCCAGGGCGTCGGCCCTGAACTTGCCTGCCTGGGTGGTGATTCCGGCTGAGCAGGCGACGGCGAGGACGTAGCCCATGCCGCGTGTTTCCAGTGCGGCCCGCAGTTTCGGGTTGCCGCCGTAGACCTCGTCCCCGGCCGCCCAGGCGGCGTGGTGCCCGGTGTCCAGGAACCGTTCGATCATCACGGCGGCCAGTTCCGGCTTGGTCGCGAAGGCCCGTTCCTCTGGGATGCCCGCGGCCTGGCAGCGGTCGGGATCGGTGGTCCACGCGCACGGAACGTACAGCTCTCGGTCCACCGCGGCGTGCCCGCGGCTGCCGGCGTAGACGAGGTAGACGGCGACCTGGGAGTTCTCGATCCGGCCCGCGGTGCCGGTGTACTGCCGCTGGACCCCGACGGTGTGCGTGCCCTTCTTCACGTCGCCGGTCTCGTCGACGACCAGCACCGCCGCGTCATCACGCAGATGCTCGACCACGTAGTCACGGACGTCATCACGGACCGTGTCCGCATCCCAGGACGCCCGGGACAGCAAGTGCTGCAAACCGTGCGGAGTGGGATCCCCGGCCCACTCCGCGATCGTCCAGCAGTTCTTGCGCGGCAGGTCCGCCAGCAGACCGAGCACCAGCCACCCGGCCCGGCGCCGGGGTTCAACCCGTGCGAAGCGGCCCGCGATCCTGCCCATCAGGGCCTCGAACGCACCCCGCCAACGGGTGGGATCTATGCTGTGACCTGCGGCCACCGTCTCACGATGATCAACGGTGGCCGCACCTGTGTCCGCACAGGCCCTGACCAGCGAGATCACTGTCCATGTGCCTGCTTGCTAGACTCGACTCAGGGGGCATCTCAAGGACGGAGATGACTCCATGCCCGCCATCCTCTTCGTCCGGATCACATCCGGACTCGATGCGCAGGAGTTCGAGCGGCGCCTGCTGGAGCGGCGGCCCCGCTTCCATGACGTACCCGGTCTCCTGCAGAAGGTCTACGGCCGCGACAGCGCAACCGGCGACGTGTGCGGCATCTACTTCTTCGAGAGCCGCGAGGCGCTCGACGCGTTCCGGGAGACCGAGCTCGCCCGCACAATCCCTGCCGCGTACGAAGCGGTAGAGGTCCGCCGCGAGGTGTACGAGGTGCTCTATTCGCTGCGCCCCGACCGGGGGCCCTTCGCCGAGTCCGGCCATCCGGCGGACACGACGGCGTGACCCGCCGACGACTGGCGCGACCGCACCAGACCGAGCCAGCCCGTGCCGGCCACTACCAGCGCCAAGCAGCCCAACAACGCAAAGATCACGATCTACAGCTGGAGTACTA
>NZ_JBSGQV010000096.1:0-1758 GCF_053606025.1 Streptomyces sp. NPDC055254
CGGCGGTGCCGTTTTCGGCGTAATAGCAGGTGAGCCCCGGTCGATGACCGGGGCTCGCGAGCTGCAAAACACTGTCCTGGTGGAGGATTTGACTGCTCGGTGCCGACGGCCTCGATGACCGCGTGCGCGCCCCGGCCGCCGGTCAGCTCGCGGACGGCCGCCTCGGCGGCCTCGCCGCGCTCGGCGACGACGTCGGTGGCCCCGAAGAGCTTCGCGATGTCCGTACGGGCGGTGTGGCGGCCCAGGGCGATGATCCGCTCGGCGCCGAGGCGCTGGGCGGCGAGGACGCCGCACAGGCCGACCGCGCCGTCACCGACGACGGCGACGGTGGAGCCCTCGCGGACGCCGGCGCCCAGCGCGGCGTGGTGGCCGGTGCCCATCACGTCGGACAGCGCGAGCAGCCCGGTCAGCAGGTGGTCGTCGGAGACGGCATCGGCGGGCAGCTTCACCAGGGTGCCGTCGGCGTGCGGGACCCGGACGGCCTCGCCCTGGCCTCCGTCGTGGCCGACCGAGCCCCAGAAGCCGCCGTGCTCGCAGGAGGTGTACAGGCCTTCCAGGCAGTACGCGCAGGTGCCGTCGGACCACATGAACGGGGCGACGACCAGGTCGCCGGCGCGCAGACCGGACACCGCGGCCCCGGTCTCCTCGACGATGCCGAGGAACTCGTGGCCGATGCGCTGCCCGGGCCGGCGCGCGGCCTCACCGCGGTAGGCCCACAGGTCGCTGCCGCAGATGCAGGCGCGCAGGACGCGGACGACAGCGTCCTCGGGACGTCGGATCGCGGCGTCGGGCACCTCCTCCACGCGGATGTCGTGCGGGGCGTGGATGACGGTGGCGCGCATGGTGGTGCAGTCCTCCGGATCGGGGGTGGTCAGCGTTCGCTGTGCTCGCCCGGTAGGGCTGCTCCCCCACCGTACGCCCGGTTTCCGGAGGCCATCACTCCGGTCGCGAGCAGGTACTGGGCGGCCAAGTAGGTGGCCATGATCCAGAAATCCGGGCGGGGCAGCTGGGGCCAGGCCGCCACCCCGGTGGCGATGAGCGTGTCGGAGAGCAGGAACAGCGCCCCGCCGAGGCCCGCCCGCAGTCCGAGGGCGCTGGAACGGAAGGCCATGGCGGTGAGCAGCAGACTGTAGCCGGCCACGGGGACCCGCAGGTCGGCGGGCAGGTCGGCCCACAGCAGGGCGACGGTCCCGATGAGGGCGAATGCGTACGCGCCGCCGAGCAGCGGGTGCGCGGCGCGCCTGCCGAAGAGCACCAGGTAGCAGACGTGCCCCGCGGCGAAGGAGCCCATGCCCACGAGGAAGGCGATCTCGGCGTCGAAGAGCAGGGCCAGGTCGCCGCCCCATCCGAACAGCAGGGCCGTGATCAGCAGGCGGGGCGCGCGGCGGGTCAGGGCGTAGGCGACGAGCAGCGGCATCAGCAGCGGCTTGAACACCGGGTGGCCCGTTTCCCAGCCCGCGAGGAGGGAGCCGAGGTCGGCGGCGGCGGCGACCGCGAAGCCGGCGAGGGCGACCCGGCCGAGGCGGTCCCGGCCGGCCGAGGGCGCCGGCTCGGGGGCCGGGGCCCGGGTGGGGGCGGTACGGGCGGTGCCGACGGGCCGGCCGTCACGGGACTCTGCGGTGCTCACGCGGTGGACTCCTGTACGGACTTGGCGGCCGGGGCCGTCGTGATCGGCACGGCCGGGACGGCGGCCGGAGCCGGAGCGGCGGCCGGCGCGGGGGCGGCGGCCGGCGCGGGGGCGGCGGCCGGGGCGAGAGC
>NZ_JBSGQV010000097.1:0-1694 GCF_053606025.1 Streptomyces sp. NPDC055254
AGTACCGCTTCGTGTACTTGCTTCCCACCTGGCACTACTTCCTCTGGAACCTCAGATCCCAGTCTCCAGGTGTCCACGATCAAGGGGAAGCTTCACGCAGAGGCTTGCCCCCAAGGGCGACGTCCGCCAGCCGTCGTACGTAGCGGCTGTGGCACCACTCGCTGACCTGCCCGCATCCCACACAGCCCGCGGGAACACTGGATCTCGTGCGCGCGTGAACCGCCACAACAGCATCGGAGACCTCGACCGAGACCACCAGAACGGTTGCCAACTCCGGTAACAGCTACGCCAGTTCAACAGGGCACAATCAGAGGCTGCCCGCAATTCGGGCCGGCCGACCATGACACCGAGATGGTCTCCGCCTACGAAAATCTTGCCAGAGCCACGTTCTCACTTGTACGCCGACAGCCCGCCTACTCACCCGAACTCAACCCAGTCGAGTGGGTATGGGCCCACGTCAAACGCAGCCTCGCCGTCATGGCCCTCGACCGCCTGGAAACCCTCATCCGCAACCGCCTCAAACGCGTCCAATACCGGCCCCACACCCTCGACGGCTTCATAGCCAGCACCGGCCTGACCCTCGACGCACCAGCCTCACCCTGAAAAGCCGAAGTCAGCAATGCTCACCTGGTGCTGACATGAGTGACGAATGGCCACGTCATTCTCATGCCGACTGCTATAGCAGGTGCGGGGTTTTCTCTGGTCAGAGGCGTGGTCCACGTCGTGGAGCTTCGTCCGGTCGGCCGAGGCGGTGCTGACGAACCGGTTGGCGAACCCGCCGGACGATCTGGTCAGATACCGGGCCCCCCGAACCGGCCTGGTGCTTCCCGGGCAGGTGTCGGCGTACACGTGAACGTAGGTCGTACGTCGACAGCAAGCCGGCTGGGCCCGCGGTCCAAGCTAGGGAAGGCGTAGTAAACGATTCCCAACTGGTGGTCTGCCTGAGGCACGGGGTGAGTAGTGCGGCCGGTGGCCGCGACTGGACCCCCGTCCCGGTCGTGGCCACGCTGGCCTGGTGTTGGACCCTGTGTCAGCAGCCGCCGGTAGAGGCGGGGGTGCCGATCGTCAGGGGTTGCGGGGTGGCGAGCCGCCGCCGTCTCTTCGGCGGCATAGGGCTGCTCGAAGAGGCCCGCGTCATCGCACACTCTGGTCTCCGGCAGGTCGGCTCCAGGCGCTCGGCGGCTTCCTGGTGACCGGCCAGCGCGGCGGGCGTTGGAGCGCACCTGCTCGTATCCGGTCGTGGCGAGGAAAGCGGCGCGCGACCGTAGAATTTCATGCCGACCAGTTGGACGCCCTGTTCGGGGCGGGAGCTCGTTCACGCTGTGCGGGCAGACGGTGCCGCGGGAGTTCTGGTTGAGTCGTTCAGCGGCGCTACGGCGTTGGCCTGGAAGCGCTCAGCGCTACTTGTAACCTCCAAGGAGAATATACTGGCGATTGTCAGCGTCGTTGATGTAGAGCGAGTCTTCATGGTTTTTGGTTCTCCTTCTGTTTCATCTACCGGCCATGTCACCGATGCCGAATATCTGAACGGTCGCTACGGCTGTATCACTGCGGTCCGCCTGCCCTCCCGCACAGCTGTGGCTGCCGCGACGGCTGTGGCTAACGAGCTCGTGCATGGTTGGCGGTGACGCGTCGAAAGGTGCAGGTCGGGCCGGGGGTCACCGTGCCTGACGGGCCCCGCGGGTGGCGGTCTG
>NZ_JBSGQV010000098.1:0-1544 GCF_053606025.1 Streptomyces sp. NPDC055254
CTATCTCCCACAACCCGTCCGGAACGATCCATCCCCACCGTCCACTCCCCATGACCCGTACAACTGCCAACTGACCATGTAGGACACGGTCTTAGGCGGTGCCCTTCCGCCAGCTGGGGTCGCACTTGTCTTCGAGCCAGGCGAGGTTGTCGACGCAGGAGCGGAAGTAGACGGGCCGTCCTTCACCGAAGTTGTGGTTCCAGGTGGTGCAGTCCCCGGCGCTGCCCGGGTTGTAGTGAGATCCGTTCTGCAGGCTGCCGTCTATGCGGGTGTACCGGAACTGAATGTACGACGTCAGTCCGTCGTCGTCGGTGTCGCAGTTCTCGAAGTGGTCGCCACCGCTAATGAACCGCGACCATGAACCGGTGATGGAAGACGTGGCGTCCGTACCGGCCGAGGCGCTGGGCGCTGCAGCCAGGACAAGCGCGACTCCCATAGCCGTAATGGGGACGGCAGAAAGCTTCCTAAGCAAAACATTCACCCTTCGGTGTTGGTGTTTGTGGCGCTTGTCGTGGTCATGCGATCCCTATCTTCCAGTCGTCGCACGGATCGATGGGCACACCAGGGATGCCCACGCATGCGCGGAAGGTGACGCTGCGTCCCTCACCGAAGTCGTGGTCCCAAGTGACGCAGGTCCCGTCGCCGTTTCCGTTCCAGTGCTCTTCCTGCTGGAGGCTGCCGTTCTTTCGTATGTACTTGTATTCGACGTAGGGCTGGAAGGTGTCCCACGAGGTGTCGCAGACCGTGAACTTGTCGCCGTAGCTGATGAACTTGGCTTTCGCTCCCGACGTCTCCGAGGTAGCGTCGGTGCCGGCCCAGGCGCTCGGGGCGATCGCAAGCATGAGGACCGAGCCTGCCGCTGCAGCGGCCATGACGATGCTTTTGATCCGCATAGTGAGGTGGTGTCCCTTCAGGTTGATGATGTGGCGCGAACTCGAAATACATGTCCCGCCTCCAAGGTTCGGTTGGGGAATCTCTGGCTAGTTCCCTGTGACCCGCTCTCCCAAGATCGGCACCACGAGCAGACCGAATACGCGTTACGTGGCTTCTCGTCCTCGGATCCAGATAGGACGATCACGCTTGACGTCCTCAAGGCTGGTAGAGGGGCAGGTCAATGGCAACGATCGGGAGCTGTCCCGGACAGGAAAATGTTGTCCGACCTGGTCAGGGCCGTGTCCGGGACAGAGCTGCCGCATCGTCACCGGCATTACTGCCGTCTTCCTGCAGTCCGACGCCGAGATCCGGCGCATCGTCTGCACCACCAACGCGATCGAGTCGGTGAACCCCAGGATCCGACGAGCCGTCCGCGCCCGCAGCCACTTCCCCTCCGAGAACGCCGCCCTGAAGTGCATCTACCTCGCGGTCATGTTTCCCGCCCGCCCGGGCCCGGGGTGGGGAAACCCGGGCAGGGTGGGGGGCCGGTCGGCCGCTGCCGATGATCTCGTCGATTGAAGCTTCCCCTTGATCGTGGACACCTGGAGACTGGGATCTGAGGTTCCAGAGGAAGTAGTGCCAGGTGGGAAGCAAGTACACGAAGCGGTACT
>NZ_JBSGQV010000099.1:0-1512 GCF_053606025.1 Streptomyces sp. NPDC055254
CCACCCCCGCAACTACCTGGCCTTCCTCGGACTCGCCGCCGCCATCTGCTGCTACAAACGCCTCGTCCGCCTCACCACATAGGACACGGTCTTAGTCCTCCCGCGGCAGCCCAAGCGCGCCGGTCCGCTTTGCACCCTTCAGTTTCACACCGGCCAGCTTGGCGCCACGGAAGTCCGCCTTGCTCAGGTTCGAGCGGGTAAGGTCCGCGCCACGAAGATCCGCACCCGTCAAGGTCGCGTTACTCATATTCGTGTCGCTCATCTTGGCGTCCCGAAGATCCGCGCCGTCCAGCAAGGCGTACTCCAGATTCACGCAGTCCGTTCGCCCGACCATCTCACCGGTCATATCGGTCACGGAACCTCCGCATGTCACGTCCGCTCCACGAAGGTTCGCGCGCGTGAGCGTCGTGACGCTGAGGCTCGCCCCCGCCAGACGCGCTCCCCTGAGATCGGCTCTTTCTAGGTAAGCGCCGTCCAGGTTCGCGTATTGGAGGTCCGCCTGGCGGAGGTCCGCGCCGTTCAGAAAGGCCCAGCGCAGGTCCGCTTCGGACAAGCCCACCCCGGGCAGCGCGATAGACGCCTTGCCAGACAACCGGAGGCCGCGGAGATCGGTCCTGCTGAGGTCGACGACCGTCCCGGCGTCGCGGTCGGGGTCGCGTCTGGCCAGCGTGGCGATCGCTGCCTTGACATCTGGCTTCGGCACGTGATCGTAGGTGCCCTCAAGTGGTTCCTTCAGGCTCTTGGTACTCGATCCTGCGTGCTGCTGCGCGAAGGCGGCTAGCACGGAGACCACCGTGGGGTGGTCGCGGGCGGAGTCCTGCATGATGCGCTGCAGGGCGTAGATGCCGCCCAAGCGGATGTCCAGGGATTGCGATCCCAGATTGCCGACTGCCGCATTGAAGCGGCTGGTGATCTGTCCGTGTTCTGAGATCCGGAGTTCCTTGCTGGCCTGTCCTACCTGCATCCAGGTGAACAGCAGAGCGCCCAGAGCTGCGAGTCCCGGCAGGCTGACTGCAACCAGACCCACCCACTGCATCCGGTCTTGGGCCTCGTTCCTGGACACCGCCGATCGGCCATGGTTCCGACGCCGGCGGCCACGACGCCGACGAGCAATGCGACGGAGCCCGTCGACACTCAGTTTCCCCGCCACCCGCTCATTGCATCTCGCTGCATAGGCGTCAGCAACTCTCACTACTCCAGACAGACCGGTGCCACTCGATGATCCGAACGCGCGGTTGTCACGCAGTTAGCCACTCCCCAAAAGGTCTCTGCGAGCCAGGCAGCACCGCTCCTGAGGGTTCCCTGTCGGGGCAAGCCCGAACGTGAATCTGAGAGATCGGAGACGGTGACCAAGCTGCGGCATGGCCAACACCCTCGCACGTGGCCCGATCACCGTGAAGTCAAAGAGACAGGCTTTACGAGCTCGTGCATGGTTGGCGGTGACGCGTCGAAAGGTGCAGGTCGGGCCGGGGGTCACCGTGCCTGACGGGCCCCGCGGGTGGCGGTCTGTTG
>NZ_JBSGQV010000100.1:0-1466 GCF_053606025.1 Streptomyces sp. NPDC055254
GGGGGGGTGCCCCTATGGGTTTGGTCAAGCTGATGGGGCGGGTTGGGGTTCGTAGAAGGTGCCGTCTCGGAGCATGGCGAAGAGGACGTCGGCTCGTCGTCTGGCGAGGCAGAGCAGGGCTTGGGTGTGGTGCTTGCCCTGGCTGATCTTCTTGTCGTAGTAGGCCCTGGAGGTGGGGTCGGCCAGGGCGGCGAACGCGGAGAGGAAGAAAGCCCGTTTGAGCTGCTTGTTTCCGCGTCGGGAGGGTTGCTCGCCCCGAATCGACGAACCGGAACTGCGGGTCGTCGGGGCGAGGCCGGCATAGGCGGCAAGGTGGGCGGCGGACGGGAACGAACTGCCGTCGCCGACGTCGATGAGGATGCGGGCTCCGGTCCTGACGCCGATCCCCGGCATGGACGTCAGGACCTTCGAAAGAGGGTGGTCCTCCAGCAGCTCCTCGATTCGGGCGGCGAGGAGTTTTCGCTGGTCAAGCAATGCCTGGAGCGAACCGGCGAGGCTGGGAACGATCAATGCGGCCGCGTCGGTGCCCGGGACGACGACGGTCTGTTCGTCCAGAGCCGTGAAGATGTCCTCGACGAGGCGCTCGGCCATCCGCGGCGCCTTCGGGCGTATCAGCGTCACGAGCCGGCGGCGTCCTGCCTTGTGGATCTGGGCCGGGGAACCGAATTGGTCGAGGAGCTTGAGCACGGCCGGGTGCTGAACTCGTGGGCCCAGGACCCGTTCCAGCGACGGGTGAATCTGCGTGAGCAAGCCCCGCAGGCGGTTGCTGATCCGCGTCGCTTCGCCGGCCAGGTCGTCGTCGAAGCCGACGATCATCTCGAGCTCGGCGATTGTCTCGTCTTGGAGATCGACCGAGCGGAGCGTGTGAGGCATGACGCGGGCCGCGTCCGCGATGACGAACGCGTCGCGGGCATCGGTCTTGGCCTCGCCCGGATAGAGATCGGCGATCCGCCGCATCGTCAGCCCCGGCAGATAGGCCACTGGGCAGCCCATGTCCCGGGCCACCGCCAGTGGCAGAGCGCCGATGGAGGCCGGCTGGTCCACGACCACCAGCACGGTTCCGTGCTTGGCCTGCAGTTTCCCGAAGACCTCGCGGAGCTTGGGCTCGCTGTTGGGCAGCCGTTTGTCGAAGGTCTTTTTCCCGGCCGGCGTGACGGCGGTGGCGTGGTGTTCGCCCTTGCCGACGTCCAGGCCGAGGAAAGCACCGATGCCGCTGATGTCGATCACGTGCGTCCTTCGGTCGTCCCCATCGCCCGGCCGTCCCACGGCACCGATCGCCACATCCACATTACGAAGAGCCTCCCGACCTGCGAGAAGGCCGGTGGTCATGCCCCTAATCAGCGGTCTGTCGATGCCTCCGGAGCCGGTGACACCACCCCCCAAGACATGCGATCGACAGGGGGAGAAAGTCATGCCAACTCCGGAGGCCGGGCGCCCCATTGCGAGGCAACCAAAACGGTAATGGG
>NZ_JBSGQV010000101.1:0-1440 GCF_053606025.1 Streptomyces sp. NPDC055254
ACCGCCACCCGCGGGGCCCGTCAGGCACGGTGACCCCCGGCCCGACCTGCACCTTTCGACGCGTCACCGCCAACCATGCACGAGCTCGTTAGTCGATCAGATGTCCGATGCCGCAGAGCTTGTGCATGCCCGTCTCCGCCCTCCCGTCGCCTTCGGTAATGGGTATTAGCCTCGCCGTTTCGGTTGGGGTTGCTGGGCGGTTGAGTGTGGCTGTTCGAGGCGGTGTCGGTCGGTGGGCATGGCGAGTGCCCGGCGCGGTGGTCGGGTTCTCCGGGGTCCTTCGGGTGTGGGCGGGCAGGATGGGTAGCTGTCAGTTGGCCGGGCGGGGCAGTGCGGCGAGGCGGTGAAAGGCCGTGGCCAGCTCGTTGCTCCAGGGCCAGGTCGCTGAGATCCGCAAGCGCAAACGGCGGCCGCCGCGAGTGAGGCGGGCGGCGACGTGCAGGAGCCGGTAGCGGAGCTTCTTGGGTTCGGCGGTGGCCAGCTCACCTTCCAACAGCAGGACGCGGGTCCAGGCGAGCAGGTCGATCGCGGTCAGGGAAAGTTCCAGCCAGGCCGCGTTGACTTCGAAGCGGCGGGAGGGGAAGCGGCCGAAGCCGGTGGTCTTGCCGCACCGGATGTGGTCCTCGACGGTGGCGTGTCCGCGGTGGCGGACCTCCAGAAACTGGGCGGAGCCGCCGCCCGCGAACGGGGTGTCGGTGAGGAACACCTGATGCCGCAGGCCCTCGTCCTGGTCGAACAACGACAGTTGGGCGCCGGGGTGCGGACGCTCGCGTCGCACGATGATGCGGGTGCCGGCCGGGTAGCCGTTCAGGTCGACCATGCCGGTCAGCTCCGCGACCTCGGCGGACTCGCGCAGGGTGCCGTCCTGGTCCAGGGCGGGATGCCAGAGGCCGTCGGGCAGGGCCCGGATCGCGCGGCGGACCGGCTCGGTAACCGCGCATCCGACTGAAAACCGCAGGTCCGGGCCGTGCTCGCGCAACGTCCGCAGGTGGGCAAGGAAGGCTTTCGCGCTGCCCGCGCTGTCGGCGCGAACGAGGATGTCGGTGCCATAGCGGTGGGCGTCGGGGATTTGCGCGAGGGCATCGCCGAGGACCGCGATGTGATCGGTGGCGGTGTTGGCTCCGGCGTTGCCGGGGTCGCAGCCGCCCCGCCAGGGCCTCGCCGGTATTGGCCAGGAAGCACAACAGCGGGTGCTAGCCGAAGCCACCCTTGTAGGTGGGTGCGGCCTGTTCCTTCTCCGAGTGGCAGGTCACCAGCGTGGCATCGATGTCCAAGACCAGGCCGGGCAGTTCGCGTCCGCCGGCCTTCACGGCAGGGATGCCCTCGCCGTGCTCGGCGGCCTGCAGCCAGGCGATCTCCCGCGCTGACGCACGGGCCGAGCGCAGCCGGTCGAGCACATTCCCGTCAACCGCGGCCAGCAGGCGCCAGGCCGTGGGCGTG
>NZ_JBSGQV010000102.1:0-1293 GCF_053606025.1 Streptomyces sp. NPDC055254
GTTCGTCCCTGCCGGGCCCTGCTGTCTCTCTGGGCTACGAGAGAAACCATAACCAGATCGCCGCGCAATGTCTACTCCAGCCGAGACAGATTTTCGTGTGCCCTGGTCAGAGCTAGATGGTGGCGGCTGCTCCAGGGTGAGGGAGCCGCCGCAGCACGCGGAAGGGCCCGACCGGCGTGTGCCGGTCGGGCCCTCCTCGTCGTTCGTGTGTCGGCTCGGCTCACGCCGGCCTCGTCCGTCAGACGGTGGCCGGGATGCCGAGCAGCGCGGAAGCGCGCTGCAGCGGGCTGATTCCGCGCGGGGGCACGGGGGCTTGGGGAAGCGCGCGGCAGGTGAACCCGAGCTGGGTCATGGCCCGCAGGACTTCACCGATGCTGAAGTCCCGTCGGTCCTGACGCGTGATGACCTGGCCGACCTGCTTGGCGGGATAGTGACGGCGGCCGATGATCACGGACTCACTGGTGACCTGCTCGGGCTTGACGCCCTTCATCGACTCCAGGACACCGCTCTTGGTCAGGTCGAACGGAAAGCGGGCGATGACACAGCGCATGATGCCTCACAGGGAGAAGGATCGGGACGGACGGGCCGCGGAGGGGCTGTCAGCGGGCAAGGGCGAGGACGCCCGGAGCGCTTTCCTGCTCGCCGACGCCGGGCAGGGCATCGAGCCTGCGAAAGCGCATCGCGCGGTCGCCCGTCGCGCGGTCGCCCTCGGCCCTCGTGGCCGCGGGCGAGGCGAACGGCCCGCGCTCGCCGAGAACGTCACGCAGTCGGACGCGGTCCGTGTACGTCGGGCTCTCGCGGACTGCGGCGAGCTGGGCCCGGGTGAGCAGCCCGGTGCAGAGGCCGTCGTCGTCGCGGACGAGCAGATGACCTGTGCGGGCACTGGCCATGACGGCCAGGGCCACCTCGACCGTCATGTCGTCACCGACCTGCGGACCGGTGGCCTCCCTCGGGCCGTCCACCGTCAGGTGCACAGGGTCGGCAGTCGCCGAGCGGGGCTGCATCTGGACCAGCGTCAAAACATGCCTCCTGCAGAGGTGGGTCAGTTTCCTGATCACGTGGTGGTCAGGCCGCCGCATCAAAGGTGGACTGCCGCAGGCTCACGCGCCGGGCGGCCGAAACCGGGCGGCGCCTGCCGCGAGAGGACGTGCTCCGCTTGGCGCGTTCGACGACCGGTGCCGTGATGACCACGGGGATTCCGGAGGGGGTTTGTGCGCCGGTGATGCGGTTGAGGGCTTCTTCGCCGGAGTGGACTTGGGTGGTTTGTGCGGTGACTCCGGCGGCGGCCATGAG
>NZ_JBSGQV010000103.1:0-1235 GCF_053606025.1 Streptomyces sp. NPDC055254
GGCGGGCTCAAGCGGTCAGTGCATCACCGCTGTTCAGAAGGTCATAGTAGATCTCGGCTGAGCTGCGGTAGCCGTGGACTTTGCGTGGACGGTGGTTGAGCTCGTCGGCGATGGCGTCGAGGTCAGCCTGGGTGAATGTGCGGAGGTTGGCGCCTTTGGGGAGGTACTGCCGAAGGAGCCGGTTGGTGTTTTCGTTCGTGCCGCGCTGCCAGGGGCTACGGGGCTTGCAGAGGTAGATCGGAACGCCGGTCGCGGTGGTGATGGCCTTGTGCTCGGCCATCTCGCGGCCCCGGTCCCAGGTCAGCGTCCGCCGCAGCTGTGGCGGGATGGCAAGGAGCCGTCGGGTGAGGTGCGGGGCGACCTGCTCGGCCTTGATGCCCTCCGGCAGCGCGACGATCGCGGTGAAGCGACTGGTCCGCTCGACGAGCGTGGCGACCGCAGAGGGGCGTGTGCCCATCACCAGGTCGCCTTCCCAGTGACCCGGGACTTTGCGCTCTTCGACTTCGGCAGGGCGGGCGCTGATCGACACCATGTCGCGGATGACGCCCCTACCGGTTGGGTGAGCGGCGACCTTGGGGCGGCGCATGGGCCGGGCGGTGCGCAACTGCTGGGTGAGAGTGCGGTCGATCGCCTGCTGGCGGCGTGGATCGAACAGCGAAAGGTAGATCGCCTCGTGCGAGACCTGCATGGCTGCGTTGCCGGCGAACTGCCGGCGTAGCCACCCCGCGATCTGTTCGGGCGACCATCGACGGGCGAGCTTAGCCTCCACCACCGCACGCAGACCTGGCAGGAGGGCAAGTTTGGCCTGCTTGGGGCGGCGCCCACGCTCGTAAGCAGCCTCCTCGGCGGCTGCGGCCCGATAGCGGTCCCGGCCGCCATTGCGGGCAATCTCCCGAGAGATCGTCGACGAAGGCCTCCCGAGCCGCCCGGCCAGTTGCCGGGCGGACTCGCCTGCTGCGATACCGCGCGATATCTCCTCGCGCTCGATACCCGTCAGATGCCGCGCTGACCTCTGCCTCGGGACCAGGCGAACGCCGCCACTCTGGTACAGGAACTGCCGGACGTGGTGCATCGGCGCACCAAGCTCCCGCCCGATCAGGCTGAACGACTGCCCCTCACGCCAGCGTCGCCAGATCTCGTCCTGCTGAGCCACCGAAAACCCGTAATCACGCACCTGGACCTCCACAACCACATGATCATCCGTGGGGTGGTGCGTTGATCCCTTGAGCTCGCCA
>NZ_JBSGQV010000104.1:0-1112 GCF_053606025.1 Streptomyces sp. NPDC055254
CGGGTGCCGATCTCCTCTTTGAGTACGGCCCAGAAGCTCTCCGCGGCGGCGTTGTCGAAGCAGCTCCCGGTCCGGCCCATGCTCTGCCGGTGTTCCAACTCGCGTATCCTGTCGCGGAGTTGTCCGGAGGTGTATTCCGATCCGCGGTCGCTGTGGATCACGCAGCCGGGCTCCAGGCGTCCCAGCGCGGCGGCCATGTCCAAGGCGTCGACGACAAGGTCGGCGCGGTGGTGGTCGGCCATCGAGTACCCGATGATCTCGCGTGTGGCCAGGTCCAGCCACGAGGCGAGGTAGAGCCGGCCCTCGGCCGGGGGGATGTAGGTGATGTCTCCGACGATCTTCGTTCCGGGGCCGGCGGCGGTGAAGTCCCGGCCGATCAGGTCCGGCGACGGGGCGGCCTTGGTGTCGGCCTTGGTCAGGCTGCGGCGGCCGGTGCGCCGGCTGTTCCCGGCGATGCCGTTCTCCCGCATGACCCGTGCCACCCGCTTGTGGTTGACCGGCCGGCCCTGCCGGTGCGGTTCGGCGGTGACGCGCGGGACGCCGTAGTTCCGCCGGGACGCGATGTGGATCACCGTGATCTCGTGGGCCAGGGCCTCATCCGCCCGCCGCCTCGCCTCGCGGGCCTCGGCTCCGGCCACCCACGCGTAGTACGTGGAGCGGGCGGTCTTCATCACCTTGCACAGCAGCACGATCGTGTAGTTCGCCTTCTCCGCATGGATGAACCGGCATATCTCGCTCACCGGTCGCTCTCCTTTACGAAGAAGGCGGTCGCTTTTTTCAAGATCTCGATAGTCTTCGCCTGCTCGATGGTCAGCTTCCGCAGCCGCTTCAGTTCCTCGTCCCTATCGTCGGCGGCCCGCACTGCACCGGGTCCCGATCCGTTGTCCTGGGCGGCTCGGGCCTTCTTCACCCAGCCCCGCAGGGACTCCGAGCTGATCCCGAGTTCCCGGGCGACCTCGGTCACCGTCCGTCCCGAAGATCGCACGAGCTCGATCGCGTCCCGCTTGTACTCGTCCGAGTACCGCTTCGTGTACTTGCTTCCCACCTGGCACTACTTCCTCTGGAACCTCAGATCCCAGTCTCCAGGTGTCCACGATCAAGGGGAAGCTTCA
>NZ_JBSGQV010000105.1:0-1085 GCF_053606025.1 Streptomyces sp. NPDC055254
GTCATTAGCTCAGTCAGGTTAGAGCACCGCCCTGATAAGGCGGAGGGCCCTGGTTCAAATCCAGGATGATCAACGAGAGGGTTCCCGGCATGAGCCGAGCGGGATAAAGCAAAGCGGGCGAGGCGGCCCCGCCCTCACATCCATGGTGATTAGCTCAGCGGTAGAGCAGGGGTCGCGCCCCAATGTGCGTCGGTTCGAATCCGGCATCACCAACTTAGCGGTACGGAGTCCTGATCTCAGTAACCAGGCGCGATCAGGGGAGGCTTAGTAAGCCGAAAGCTGGGTCACACCAGACCGGTTCGAATCCGGACTACCGCTAACTCATTGACACGTAACTCAGTGGTCAGAGTGCCGGGCTCATAACCCGGAAGTCGCTGGTTCGAATCCAGCCGTGCCAACTAGTGAACCTTTGTGCTGTCCGGAGGCACGCCCACCAAGGCTCTAGTGAAAGACTAGGTAGGTTCACGAAAGGGGGGTCGCTCCCCTGATGGTCTGTAGCTCAACGGCAGAGCACACGGTTGTTACCCGGACGGTTACAGGTTCGAATCCTGTCAGACCAGCAATGAGAATGATGAGGGCTTGTCCCTACCAAATAGCCACTCCTACGTATGCGTACGAGGACAAAGGCAAACGACGATCCAGAGAAAAGCGTGAATGGATGAAGGAGGTGCACGATGACTACCCGAAGCGGTCCCCCGCCCAAGGACCCCAAGATGAGACGAAGGCGGAATAAGGATCTGGTCGAGACCATGGAGCTTTCTAGTGCTCCTGGCCCAGTTAAGGCCACGCCTTCGGTTGACCACACGTGGCATCCGATTGTTCGTCAGCTCTTCATGAGTTACAGCAGCTCCCCTCAGGCCATGTACTTCGAGCCCTCAGACTGGGCTCAGCTCAAGTACGTGTGTGAGTTCATCTCGTCGATGCTCTACAAGGGTGAGTATGAGGCTGACTTCCCAGACCAGTACCGGCTTAACCTCGACTCGGCTGCTTCAGCCATCTCCTCTCTTGAGGACTTCCTGACTACCGAAGCCACTCGTCGCCGACTGAGGATCTCGATCGATCCCGGCAAGACACTGTGGACCGAG